>CAYQFT010000150.1:2579-8847 GCA_964416825.1 uncultured Porphyromonadaceae bacterium | reverse complement strand
TCAACTCCCTTAACTCCCTCAACTCCCTTAACTCTCTCAACTCCCTTAACTCCCTTAACTCTCTCAACTCCCTCACTCACCAACGCCCTGTGCATTCCCTGTTCCACCTCATAATAGTTGGCATTGGCAGCCGTGCTGTCCTTCAGCGATGGCGGTACATAAATCGGCCCCTCGGCATAGGCGCCGTTGGTATGCTCATGATACATCAGGAGGCGGTTGTAAGCCTGCCAGATATCCGTCCAGGGGTACACCCCGCCGCCCACCGCCGTAACCATCGTCGCCAGCTTTTCCACGCCGGGAATCCGGTAGCCGAGGTACCGCGCATCCGCCTCCAGACGGGCATCCGCCAGATCCTCGTCGGACCAGGCATTGGGCGCATCCTTGTCGTAAACGGTAAACTCCTGAAGGTTCTTTTGGGAAAGAATATCATCGAAAAACTTCGTAAACGTGGATGACACCAGCACCGGGTTGCTGTATTTCTCATTCCAGACCCTGATCTTCTCCACATTCGCCATCTCGGGCAGTCCGAAATCATAGCTGTCTTCTGCCAGAATGCAACCATAAGGATAATCCTTCCTCGATTCATACCGCACCAGCAGGGCCAGAATCTCATCGGGATTATAGGCTACCAGTCGGTCGGGAGAATAATAGGGCCAGGTCTTGAACAGTGTCATCCTGGGATCATTATCAGGCGCCTTCCACCACCAGGCGGCATCCCGGAAGGCCTGATCAAAGGCCTGTACAGTATGGTTCACCCCCATCATGAAATAGGGGATGTCGGCCTCCTTCGTATAGAGCGGCAGCGACCGGACGAACCCGACCACATCGGTATCCAGGGCGGTTTTCGACGGCGGAATCCCCATCCAGTCAACGATATAGCGGTTCGGTGTGTAAAAGGCCCGCGCCAGTACCTCATAGCTCATGTGCTCGGTGGATACGGAGTTGTGCAAAGCACCCAGGTCAATCCGCCCCTCTTTAATCCGCCGGGTCAGCTCCTCAATCACACTGTCGGGCTGATATTGAAGAGACCCGGTCATCGGCTCGCTGGTCTCAACCGTCCAGTGGAACCGGCTCTCCTCCGGCCAGCCGTCGGTGCGCCGGCAAAAATCCAGCGCCATCTCAATGCCCCATTCCCGCACATCGCGGCGCATCATGTGGTAATAATCGGCATACCCCAGATCATGATGCGAAACCTGCACGTCATAGAGCTTCCACGTCTTCGGCGGCTGCAGCACGGCATTTGTTTCCGCGACTATTTTTCCCGATTTTTTAAGAACTGCCTTCACCGGGGTCGCAACCGAAATGACGGGTACGGAAAAACGAACAGTTTTACCCGCGAAATCGGATGTAAGAACCATTGGCTTGACACCGGTGAAAGTCAGTTCAAGGGTTCGGGGTTCGGGGTCCGGGGTCCGGACCTCGGCGATGCAGATCTGATTACCACCAACTGCGGTCCGTTCAACCAAAGAAGTTGACCGGATAACCAGAGATCCCATGTCCTGCGAAATCGCCGGCAACGGTAAAACTAACATCAGGATAAACAGCAGTCTGGAAAGATGTGAGGTTTTCATGGGGGGATCGGGGGTTTATGCTAAATTTCGAACTAAAGATAGAATCAAAATGAGAACCCCGGCCCGGCAGGCCCTGATTGCCTGCTCTTTTTCACTAAGCCTGATAGTTAGCGGAGTTAAGGTTTATTCCCAACAACTGGCGAAGGAGGACATGCAGTTTCTGGAAGGCCTTACCCGGGCGGTGGTCGACAGCTCGCGGGTGCTGTCCGGACAGGATCTGCCAGAGGCGATCCGGGGTTACGGTCCGAATAATTCGGGGATCACGCTCATCAGGCCGGGCGGGCGCGACTGCTACCCGTCGTTCTGGATCCGGGATTATGCCATGAGCCTCGAATCGGGGTATATCACGGAGGAGGAGCAGCTCAATATGCTGATGTATACCGCTGAACGGCAGGCCGACCAGACGTGGATCACCGGCGGCGGCAGCCTGGTGCCCTCAGGTTCCATCCCCGATCACATCCGGTTCATCGACGGACTACCGGTCTATTTTCCCGGAACATACAGCTATGAGGATCAGGGAAGTCCAATGTGGAGGCTCCCTCCCTATTGCGACCAGTACTACTTCATCCACATGGCCTGGTACTATATCAGTATAACAGGAAATGCCGATATTCTGGATCAAAAGGTGGGTTCACGCTCCCTGGCCGAACGGCTGGTGCTGGCCTTTGCCATGGTGCCTGAAAATCCGGTCACGGGCATGGCCACCATCAACCCTGCTTTTCAGACCTGCGATTTCGGGTTCAGGGATATCGTCGGGATGACCGGCGATGTTTGTTTCGGATCGCTGCTGAAATACCAGTCGGCCCTTGAACTCTCCGAGTTGTTCCTGATGACCGGAGATACGGCCGCTGCCGACGAATACCGGAAGATTGCCCTTGGAATCCGCTCGGGTCTGACACCGCTCTTTGCGGCCGAATCCGGAATGCTCAGGGCCACAACGGGCATGAGCGCCCAGCCGGATGTTTGGGCCACTGCCTATGCGGTCTATATCGGGGCGCTGGATGAACCCGCCCAGACCTGGGCCGCCCTGGCACTGGCGAAAGCATACGCTGATGGAACAACCTCGATGGAGGGCCAGATCCGGCACGTGCCAACCACGGATAATTTCAGTGAATCAACTATGTGGGAAAAAGCCGGAGCCGGGATAAACCGGTACCAGAACGGAGCCTACTGGGGTACGCCCACCGGATGGGTCTGCTTTGCAATCAGCCTGGTGGATACCACAGCAGCGGGAAATCTGGCAAAAGAATATATTGATCATCTTCGCCGGACGGATTTCCGTTCCGGCAACCCGGAAAACGGCGGACCGTATGAATGTGTCTACCCGCCCGACGGGTACGCGCAGAACCCGGTGTACATGACGAGCGTAACGTGCCCGCTCGCTGGTTTGAGAAGGATCAGGATGAATTCAGAACGTTGAGATTCGAACGCAGAGTGTTGAATGCTGAAAATTAGATTCAAGGATCGTTGTAGAGACGAATCATGATGCGTCTCTACCTGAATCTGTAACCTCAGCATTCAACACTCTGCGCTCGAATCTCATTACCAATCTATATCCGGATACCACTCTTCCCAGATCTGTTTCAGCTTGCCACTTGAAACGATCTTGTTGTAGGCGGCGGTCCACTGTTCAATATAGGATTCATCCGTATCCAGCGAGAAGGCAAGAAAGGTCTGACCTTCTGAGAGGATCATCTCTTTTCTCACGTCCTTCGCCGCGTGGTTCAGTTCCTGCAGAAGCAGGCGGATCGCAATGTCGTTCAGGACCACGCATGGGACATCCCCATCGAGCAACCGCTGAAGGACCAACTGTGGCGTGTCGAAAGTTACCAGGTTAGAAAATCCGAGGGTGACAAGCTGCTCCTGGGATGACCATCCGGTAACAGTTGCAACGGACCGCAGGTGACGCGCGTCATCCAGCGTTTTAATGCTGTAATCCGTATCGGCCCGAACGAAGAAGCAATATCTTTTTTTACACACCGGACCGACCCATTGGAACATGTCTTCGCGGGCTTCGGAGCGCAGTGTGCTGAATGTCATCGCATTGGGCACCAGCTGAATCTGGCTGTAGGCATTGGTCCAGTTTGTCATGGTGACCGGATAGGAGATACCCATCTCATCCATCATCGCATTCACCATATCCACCGAACTTCCTTCAAGGTTGCCGGTGTAACCGATAAAACTCTGTGGGGGATTGGTTTCAGTAAAAATTGTGACCCTTCCCGGCGCGGGAGTCCCGGGCAGGTAGGTATCGTAAAGTTCCTGCAGCGTGCCGTCATCCTTCATTCCATCCAACTGCTCCTGCCAGTTGGCGATGATCTTGTCTGAAACATTCCGGGAAAAGGCCAGGTAACCCTGAGTAGTGGCGTACGTCAGCAGGTTATCCAGGCTGGAGATATTCCGGTCCTGATCCTGAGCGATAATCTGCAGCAGGCTGAGGTTATCGAAAACGGCCTGTACATTTCCCTGATATAATCCCGCCACCAGAGTTTCCAGATTGTCAAATTCAACCAGGTTGGTAAATCCGAGCCCCCTGAGTATTTCGCCGGTAAAATAGGATTTTACGATCCCTATTGCATCAAATGATTTGGCCTCATCAATGGTTGCGAGTTGGAGATTCGACGATTTCAGAGCCACGAAACCGGTGTGCCAAAGGGTGACCGGACCGACCCATTTAAACATTTCTTTGCGCTCCGTCGTCAGACCGGTTGTAAAGGCCACGATATTATCCTCCGTTTTCAGCCGGCTGAAAATGGCATCCCAGTCGGAACTGATTTCAATCGTATTGGTGAGATCAAGCTGATCCAGGATTCCCTCAACAACCTCAATGGTAATACCTTTGAGTTGTCCACCCTCTTCATAATTATAGGGTTTCATGACCTCACAAAGGATGGTCAGGTCTTTTCCTGTTGAATCTTCTTTTTTACAGGAAAATAAGCCGAGCGTAAGTGCGGCTAAAACAATGGCGGTTGTTCTTTTCATGACTTGTTGGTTTGTGTGCCCTAAGTTAGGGAAAAGAGCGGAAATAAGGGCAGAAGGCAGAGGGCAGAAGGCAAAAATCAGGAAAAAGTAAAAAGAAAAAGGGCAGAAAAGGCGCATATATGCGGCCCTACTGCCCTAACTTGTTACTTAACTTATTACTTAAGGATTAAGGACTTAAGACTAATTTCTGCCTTCTGCCCTCTGCCTTCTGCCTTATTATTCTCCCGCTTCCAATTCTATTTTATCAACCTTAGCGATATCCTTTTTATAGTAAAGGGAGCCGATCAGGAAGAGGATGCCGGCACCCAGCACAAAGAGCGGCATAATGGTAAGAGCGGTACCCAGGCTGGTGGCTTCGGAGATGGCTCCGATTACAACCGGTCCGAGCATGGCACCCAGTGAATTCTGAATGACGACTGCAATGGCATAAGAGGTAGCGCGAAGGCCGGGATGCACCAGATCCTGTGTTACGGCACCCGCTGCAGGGATAAACATGGTTACGGTAACCCCGAAAATCAGAAGAGCGATATATTGCATACCATCCCTTAGCACCCCGAAGGCCAGAAAACAGGCTAACGCAGCTACTACGGAGGTGATGCCCGGAAATACCAGTCGGGCATTAAGCTTTTTCCGGCGCCAGCGGTCAACAATCCAGCCTCCAAGCGGAGCACCCACAATGGCCAGCAGCATAACCAGGGAGGCCTTGGTACTGGACTGTGCCTCCGGGATGCCATATTCGCGGCTGAAATAGCTGGGCAGCCAAAACAACAGGGAAGTGGTTGTAAAAACGACCATCATCATTCCAAAATAGGTGAAAAGCAGGGAGGGCTTTTCCGAGAATTCCCGGATCATGTCCTTAGTGGTCATTTTTATCTTGACAATATTTTCACCCTTCACCCGGTCTTTCCTGTTTTTTATCAGCTTAACGGTTTTATAGTCTTTGCTGAAAAAGAACAACAGGGCGATGATGAGCCCGGGCAATGCCACGATTCCAAAAGCGCTCCGCCATCCCCAATGAGCGGCAATGAACCCGCCGCCCGCCACTCCGATGGCACTGCCAAGCGGGATAGCCGCATTCCATAAACCCATCATCCAGGAGCGTTTTTCCTCCGGATAGAGGCCCGAGATCATGGCGGATCCGCCAGGTGCATAACCCGCCTCACCAATACCGATAAAGGTACGGGTGGTCACCAGGGCGCCGAAGCTTTTTGTCAGGGCTGCAGCGGCCGTGGCCAGGCTCCAGAGAGCCGCCATAACTCCGATTGTCCGCCTCCGGCTCCAACGGTCAATGATCAGGGAAACCGGGAAGGTAAGAATGACAATCGAGAGGTATACGGCCGACATCAGCATCCCCAACTTGGTGTCGCTGGTGCCGAATTCAGCCTTGATGTAAGGCAGTAATGCAGATACAACCATCCTGTCGATATAATCGAACATATAGAGCAGGAAGAGTAGTGAAAAAAGGTAGTTCGTGTATTTTTTCGGAAAGATGTAACCGGGAAGGATCTCGCCTTTAAGTTTCATCGCTTTTTGATTTAGGTTTTGTAATTCAATTATTTGCCCAACCCCGAAAGATACTGTTACCACTTATTATGGGATTCGGTATTTTTACCTAAAGAATTAAACCCAATGTGCCAATGTGCTAATGTGATAATGTGCCAATGTGCTAATGTGCCAATTTGTTAATGTGCTAATTTGTGTAGGCCATGAGATAT
>CAYQFT010000150.1:0-2479 GCA_964416825.1 uncultured Porphyromonadaceae bacterium | reverse complement strand
AATGTGCTAATGTGCCAATTTGTTAATGTGCTAATTTGTGTAGGCCATGAGATATACAATCGTTTTTTTGTTGGTGGTGCTGAGCGCCTGTTCAGGATCGAACGGGATCAAGCTGGTGAGCGGTGGTAAATCGGAGTATGAAATCCGTATACCGGATAATCCGGCTCCTCAGGAGGAACGGGCTGCCTGGTTTTTACAGACGTATGTGAAAAAGATCAGCGGGGCGGAGATTCCGGTGGTTAAGGGGCTCAGCGATCTGCCTGAGAAATCGGTGATAATCCAGACTGGGGGAGGAATCACAAATTCCGATGGATTTTCGGTGACCGCCACCGGAGATCGCCTCACCATTCTCGGCGGAAACCATAAAGGATGTATCTATGGGGTTATTGAACTGCTGGAGAAACAGCTCGGATGCAGGATGTATGCTCCGGGTTTCGAAGTGGTGCCAGCTAAGCCGACGATACGGATTCCGTCTCTATACTTGACCGGCCAGCCTGTAAATTCATACCGGAATGCCTATGGTAGAATGTCGGCAGAGAATCCGGATTACCAGGACTGGCAGCGGATCGATATCAATGATGAGTTTTTTGCCAGGGGATATTATGTGCACACATTCAATACCCTGGTACCCTGGCAGGAATATTTCCAGAAACATCCTGAGTATTATGCCCTGATGAACGGGAAGCGGATTATCGACCAGATCTGCACTTCAAATCCGGAAGTGCTTACAATAACCCTGGCGAAACTGAAGGAGGAGATGGCAAAGCAGCCCGATAAAATCCTCTGGTCCGTGAGCCAGAATGATAACTTCTCCTATTGCCAGTGCGACGACTGCAAAAAAATCATCGAAGAGGAGGGAAGTCCGGCCGGTCCGGTGATCCGGTTTGTCAATGAGGTGGCCAAAGCCTTCCCCGATCTGGTTATTTCCACCCTGGCCTACCAGTACAGCCGCCAGGCCCCGAAACTGACCAAACCCGAACCAAACGTTCAGATCATGCTCTGCACCATCGAGCTCAACCGCAGCCAGCCCATTGCCGAGGATCCGAGGAGCGCATCCTTCCTGAAGGATATCGAGGATTGGGGCAAAATCTCAAAGCACATCTACCTGTGGGATTATACGGTAAACTTCTCGCACCATACCACACCGTTTCCCAATATGCACGTACTGCAGCCCAATATTCAGCTGTTCGTGAAAAATAACGTCTCCGAGCATTTCCAGCAGAGCAATACCGATGTGGGCCATGAGTTTTCCGAGCTGAAATCCTACCTGATATCCCGGCTGCTCTGGAATCCCGATATAAATGCCGATTCCATCATCACGGATTTCATGAACGGATATTTCGGACCGGCCGCACCCTTTGTCCGCACCTACCTTGATACCCTCCAGGGCGAGGTTTACAAAACGAAGGAGTGGCTCGATATTTACGGGCATCCCACCGCACATCAGAATACCTTTCTGTCTGAATCCAATGTAGCCCGATATCTCGAGTACTTCAGGCAGGCACGGGAGCTGGTTAAGGAACAGCCGGACTACCTGCTGCATGTCAAAACCTATGAGCTTCCGGTTCAGTATGCAGCCATGGAAATCGGAAAAAATCAGATGTTCTCTTCACGCGGCTGGTTCACGCAGGAAGGGACGAATTACGATATACGATTGGCGATGAGGGAGATGCTGGAAGATTTTTACACAACGTGCAAGGAAGCGGGCGTAAGGACTTTGAGCGAGGCGGGCCTGACCCCGGAGAACTACTACCAGTCGACCCTGCGGTCTATTGATCTGAAAATCGAGGGGAACCTGGCTTTTCATCAGAAAGTGACTGCTGAGCCAATGCCCTCTGATAAATACTCATCCGGGGATATTAATTACCTGACCAACGGTGTCCGCGGCGCGAGCGACTTCAAGGTCCACTGGCTGGGATGGGAGGCTAAAGACTTTTCGATAACCCTTGATCTGGGTTCGGTTCAAAAGCCGGATACCATTCAGGTGAGTTCACTCTATGATCCGAAAAGCTGGATACTTCATCCGGCATCCGTTATCTGCAGGATATCCGAAGATGGGAAAACCTACCAGACTCTGGGTACCCAATCGCCGGGATTCGACCAGAAGAAGGAAGAAGTAACCCGAGCCTATCAATTTCTGCCAACAAAGAAGCCGGTGAGATTCATCAGATTCGATGTAAAAGGAACCCTTAAGAATCCGAAATGGCATCCGAGTGCGGGGGGGGCTTCGTGGGTGTTTCTGGATGAGATCATTGTAAGATAATGTGCTAATGTGCCAATGTGCTAATTTGCTAATTTGCTAATTATAAGAGGTATGAAGGCGATTGTTGTGGTTTTTGTGGCTTTTCTGACGGCCTGTTCGGGTGGACCGGGTGTTCAGCTAACAAAGGGTGGAAAATCGGATTATCAGATCCGGATTCCGGAGCAGCCGACGGCCCAGGAGGAGAGGGCGGCGTGGTTTTTGCAGTCGTATGTGAAG
>CAYQFT010000149.1:0-8881 GCA_964416825.1 uncultured Porphyromonadaceae bacterium | reverse complement strand
ATACCTCGAAGCATTATTCGGGAGATTCCGGTTTTCACCGGAATGACGCCTCTGGCTTAACTGGCAACCGGCAACCGGCAACTGGCAACCGGCCTTAACCAGCAACCAGCAACCAGCTTTACCTGTAAAAATAAAACGCGCCGGCAGGTATTGGAACAAATTCCTGTCCGCTTTTTTTCCAGAGGAGGGCCAGGCTGTTTCCGCCGCCTTTTTCGAAGAATGAGATACGGAGGGTATGGAGGCCTTTGCCGAGTGCCAGTGTGGTTTCCTTGGTTGTTGAGCCGTGCAGTCCGTCGTGGTTAATGACCAGATTGTTACCGATATAGAGCAGGCTTCCATCATCGGAGGAGAGCGCAAAAGTGTAGACCCCGTCTTCCGGAATATTGAGAAAACCCTGATAATCGATGGCGAATTTCTCATCTTTTGACTGGTTTGCCAGGGTAAAATCAGTAGCGATGCCGGTCATCTTTGGGGCCATTCCGTTAAAATCGGGCACTCTGTCCCAATCGCCACTATAAAGATTAAAATAAAGACCGGGCTTCACCTGAGAAAGGGTTCTTCCGGGTTCAGGCACAACCCTTGAAAAGATGGCAGTTTGTGATGCCGATACGGGCTGGTCTTCGCGGAAGCAGGCGGCTTTTACCGTTGTGGTTTCACTGATGGGGACCGGGCCTGTATAGAGGGGCGAGTCCATGGTAGGCTCAGATCCATCAAGGGTGTAGCGGATATCCGACAGTGTTTCATTTTTGGATATTGTCACTTCGGTTTTATCGGTAAAGATTGCAGACGGTGCCCCAATGGCCGGTGCGTCATACACTTCGGGTATTCCCTGAATATCGAGAACCACCACGGAATTGACCGCATCGGGCGCTGAAACTGGAAGATTGAGGATAATATTGGCTCCTTCCCTCACAATGGTAAGTTCTTCCTGGGATGCATCAGCCAGCAGGTACGCCCGGATCGGCTTGCTGCCGAGGCCGGGAACCAGCAATTTCTGATCAGCGGGCCACTCAAATACATGCAGGTACAATCGTGTACTTTCGGTCATGTTCTTCTGGGTGCATCGTCCCCATGGCAAAGCGCGGAATGGACTGGCGTTGGTGCCATAAATCGATTCTCCGTTGGCCTTCATCCAGATCCCGATTTGCTGAAGCCGATCAATGCTTTCCTGAGGGAATAAGCCTTCAGATGTGGGTCCGATATTGAGCAGATAATTCCCGCCCTTGGATGCGATATCGGCCAGCATCTGCAGCATCTCCTTCGTGGATTTAAAGTTTTTATCGGCCTTATTGTATCCCCAATGGTCATTCATGGTCATGCAGGATTCCCAGTCGATACCGGGCAGTCCCATGGCAGGAATTTCCTGTTCGGGCGTTCCGAAGTCCCCGCCGAACACTGCGGATTCGGTAAGGCCTGCCATCCCTGATCGGCCTGTAGTTACGCGGTTGTTAACGATAATATCGGGCTGAAGGCTTCTTACGTATTGATACAGGTCCTTGCCGTAAGCTTCGGTCCATGTGCTTTCCCATTCGCCGTCGAACCAGAGGACACCCAATTTGCCATATCGGGTTAGAAGCTCTTTCAACTGTCCTTTCATATAGTCCACATAGCGGTTAAAATCAGCACCTTCGGTCGACCTGGTTTTTTCCCAGGAACGCCGGGGTAAATAATCCGGATGATGCCAGTCCATGATGGAATGGTAGAAACAGAGCGTGATACCCTCTTTTTTACAGGCTACGCTTAGTTCTTTCAGTGCATCCCGGCCGAACGGGGTTGCCATGATATCAAAATCGCTGACTTTGGAATTATACAGGGCGAATCCATCGTGATGCTTGGAGGTGATCACGATGTATTTCATTCCTGCGTCTTTGGCCATTCTGACCCAATCCATTGCATTGAATTTTACCGGATTGAACTGGCCAACGAACTTATCGTATTCTTCGAGGGGAATTTGTGCCGATTCGCGGATCCACTCGGCATGATTCTTTGACGCGTTCCATTCGCCGGCAGGCACTGCATAGAGCCCCCAATGAATGAACATCCCAAAGCGGGCTTCGCGCCACCATTCCATGCGGGTATCTTTTTGGACTTTGGTTTCTTTCAGGTAATCCACATTTTTTTTAGGGCCGCAGCCGGCGGTTAAAAGAAGGGCAAGGGTCGTCAGGATGATAACGGGTTTCATATTAATCAGTTTATATTCAAAAATAGGGATTTATTTATCGGGATTTCGGGAATTGGATGCAAATTCGCAGGATAAACCTACTCGTCTATGAATTTAATGCCACACGGATCAAACAGCCTCTGGACGCGTAATTTTACTCTGCTGACCCTTTCCCTGGTCCTTATCTCCACCGCATTTTACCTGCTGATGCCAACATTGCCGGTGTATCTTCAGGATGTGCTGGAGGCCAATAAGAAAGAGGTGGGTTTCATCATGGCTATGTATACCCTGGCTGCGCTGATGGTGCGTCCTTTTACCGGATTTGTGCTGGATACCTATGGCCGCAAGAGCCTGTTCCTCATCTCCATGGTACTGTTCTCCTTGCTCTTTATTCTCTATCCGCTTTCTGCAGCCCTAATTCCCATGATGATCCTCCGTTTTCTGCACGGTCTCAACTGGGGTGCTGCAACCACATCGGGATTCACACTGGTTGTTGATTTTGTCCCCTATGAAAAGCGGGGCAGGGGGATCGGTTATTTCGGGCTCTCCTTTACCATTGCCATGTCGATCGGGCCGGTTCTGGGGATCAAATTGATGCAGACCGGGAGTTTTACGCTGGTTTTCCTGATTGCGGGAGTCATTTCGCTGTTGGGGGCAGGAGCGTCCCTGATGCTGTCGTATCCCCGGTTTGAGCGACCCGATAAGCGAACATTCAGCTTCAGCAAGCTGATTGCAAAACAATCAATCCCGGTTTCTGCAAACATGATGATTTTGGCGGCCACGAATGGAGGGATCATCACATTCGTAACGCTATACGCAAAAGAGATCGGACTGAATCACCTGACGGGATGGTTTTTTATTGTTATGGCTATTGGAACCGCGCTTACCCGGGTTTTTTCCGGCAAGCTTTTCGACAAGTATGGACCTACCCTGATATCCGTTTTTGGAATACTCGCCGTATCAGGCGGGATGATGCTGCTGTCACAGATCCCGATTCCATTTGGATTTCTGGCAGCTGGTTTTACTGTTGGAATCGGTTTTGGGGTGATCTTTCCAACCCTTCAGACCATGGCCAACAACGTGGTTCATCGCGACCGGAGAGGTGCAGCCAATTCCTCCTTTCTTACGGGGCTTGATCTGGGAATCGGGATTGGAGCCGTTCTGACCGGCATTTTTGCTGGAAGAATGGGACTATCCTGGACCTATGAGATGGCTTCACTCCTGGCACTCGGCGGACTGCTGTTCTTTCTTGTGGTCAGTTTGCCGCATTACAGCAGGAACAGGATTGCGGAATAAACATAATTTGCTAATGTGCCAATGTGCCAATTTTGGGAGGTGCTCTTGTCATTCCGGCGCAGGCCGGAATCTCAGGCCTCAGGGCAACCGGTCAGGAGATTCCGGCTTCCGCCGGAATGACAGTTTTGGCCTAACCAGTAACCAGGAACCAGTAACCAGTAACCAGTAACCAGTAACTTTTTTTATCTTTGATAAACGTATCTTGTACACTAATTGACATATTTATGAAAAAACTCCTTGCCCTCCTTGTTATGATGGTCTGTTCCGGAGTGCTTTACTCCCAGGAAACCAACAAGCTGATTATTGATACCCAGAAGAAGGATGTAACGATTAATAAAAACATTTACGGCCATTTTGCCGAGCATCTGGGCCGGTGTATTTATGATGGCATCTGGGTGGGACCGGATTCAAAGATTCCTAACGTAAACGGATATCGGAAGGATATTCTTGATGCATTGAAGGAGATGAAAATCCCTGTATTGCGCTGGCCAGGGGGGTGCTTCGCGGATACCTACCACTGGAAGGACGGAATCGGGCCGAAAGAGAACCGGTCCAAAATGATGAATTACCACTGGGGCGGGGTAGTGGAGGACAATACCTTCGGGACCCATGAGTTTCTGAATCTTTGCGAAATGCTTGGTTGTGAGCCTTATATATCAGCCAATGTGGGCAGCGGATCCGTGGTTGAGATGACCGACTGGATTGAATACATGAATTCCGATAAGGATGTTCCAATGGCAAACCTTCGTCGCAAGAATGGACGAGAGAAACCCTGGAACGTTAAGTATATCGGAATCGGAAATGAGAGCTGGGGTTGCGGCGGAAGCATGACTCCTGATTACTATGTGAACCTGCTCAGAAACTATTCCGAGATGGCCGGCATTTATGGCCAGTGGAAGCTATACCAGATCGGCTGCGGGGCAAATGGGGCTGATTATAACTGGACGGATGTGGTGATGAAACAGAAGCCCGGAAGCATGAGCGGATTGTCATTGCATTACTACACAATAGCCGGAGCCGGCTGGGGTAATAAATCGGCTGCTACCGGCTTCGAAAAGAAGTACTATTTCTCGGGACTGGAAAAAGCGCTGCAAATCAATGGATTGGTTGAGAAACACAGCCAGATTATGGACAAGTATGATCCCCAGAAGCGAATTGGCCTCATGGTAGATGAGTGGGGAATCTGGACCGATGTTGAGCCCGGAACCGAGCCCGGCTTTCTGTTTCAGCAGAATTCTATGCGGGATGCCCTAATTGCCGCGGTTACCCTGGATGTTTTCAATAATCATGCCGACCGGGTAAAAATGGCCAATATCGCACAGACTATCAATGTCTTACAGGCTGTTATTTTAACAGAGAAGGAGAAAATGGTATTGACCCCAACCTATTATGTATTCAAAATGTACAGCGTACATCAGGATGGAAAATTGCTGAATGGAAAGCTGATATGCGAGGATTATGAGATGGACGGAAAGAAAATTCCGGCATTGTCAAGCTCGGTGAGCGAAGACGCCAGCGGGAATATCCATGTCACCCTTTCGAACCTGAATCCCGATAAAGAGATCACCATATCGGTTGAACTTGTTGGTAAGGCTTTTGAAAAGGTTGTTTCTGCCACTGTTCTCACAGCACCTGAATACAATTCCTATAATTCATTCGACAAACCCGCAGTTGTGAAAACCGTTGATTTCAAGGGATTTAAAAAGACCGGCGCTGCTGGCCTGCAGATAACGCTGCCGGCTAAATCGGTGGTGGCGGTTGAGGTGAGGTAGGCCGGTTGCTGGTTGCCAGTTACCGGTTGCCGGTTGCCGGTTGCCGGTTACGGGTTACGGGTTACGGGTTACGGGTTGTTCGGGTAAAATCGTGTTGTTTCATCCGTTCGTAGGTGCTCACGTTGGTTACGGTAGTGAGGCGGAGGCTTATGTTCCAGGTTTTATCGGATTTGCGGTACCCGTAAATGCATCCCTCTGTGATCCGGTGATATCCGCCGTCTGCACAGAAGCACATCCTCCCGAACATTGCACCGGCATTGCGCAGCTGATCCCCTGTGATCAGAAAAGAATCTCCTTCAGGTTGCACCTCGAACCAGATATATTCTTCGTATTCATCATCCATAATCATGGGGTTGTCATTCTTTTTGTATTTAAACATGAAGACAAGAAAATCTCCATCCACAACCTCCATCCAGCTGCTCAGACTATCGTCGGTAACAATAATCTTTGAATCCGGATAATATTCGAATGAGCAATTCCCTTTAGTTGGACACTCCTCAGGTATGAACTCGCCTTTTGCGGTAAAACAATCCGGAAGGATAGCCGGTTTATCGGTACACGATGTAACCAGCAGAATCAACAAAAGGATTCGAATTTTCATAGTCGTACTATTATCGATTACATAAATGTTGACATTCGCCCAGCCTCTCGGTTCACGCTTCACGCATCCCGTTTCACGATCTTCCCAAAATGACACCTCCGCAGCCTGGCGTCGGCATAGTCCCATTCGTGCATTCCTCCACCCTCGCAGTATTTATAATCGCCACACGCGGAGCATTCGTGGACCCGGGTCCAGGAGCGTTTGCGGAAAGGCTGGAACCGCTTATCCCAAACCTCGTTAAAGTCGTCCTGATAGATATTTCCCTGAACCAGGGTTCGGTCGATATTCGGACAGGCCGAAATGGATCCGTCGGCGAGGATTGACCCGATATGGATCCCTGCCCTGCAAAAGAAAAATCCTTCCCGGGCAACACCTTCATAGGGCCCGATATAGGCTTCGCAGCTGAACGATGCCTCAGGAACTTCTTTGTTTTTGCGGTTTTTCGAAATGAAATCCATCAGTTTTTTCAATTCCTGACCATCCAGCTGCAATTCCGGTTCATGTGCGGCACGACCGATCGGGCTGATGGTAAAAAGCCTCCAGTTTCGGATTCCGGTTTCGGCCAGTTCCTTCTGGATAAGGTCCAGGGAGTTAATAGTCCGTTTGTTAACGCAGGTGACCACATCGGAATTCAGTCGGCCCTGACGTGCAACCAGCCGGATGGCTTCAAGTGCCCTGCGATGACTGTCGGGATGGTTGCGAAGCCAGTTATGATCCTCAACGAGTCCGTCGAGGCTGACTGTCACAGCCCCGAGTCCGGCATTCACGAGCTCGTTTAACCGATCCGGTGTTAATGCGTACCCATTGGTTACCATGCCCCATCGGTAACCTTGTTCACGAAGCCTGAACCCGATCTGCGCCAGATCCTTCCGCAGCAGGGGCTCGCCCCCGGTAAGCACTACGGTGATATCGGCGGGTGGATGAACTGTTGCAATGCGGGACGTGGTACGGAGGAAATCCTCAGCGGGCATGTCTGCCACAGAAGCGTCGGTAAGGCAATCGGAGCCACAATGGAGGCAGCTCAGGTTGCACCGGAGCGTACATTCCCAGAAAAGGTAGCGCAGCGGATGGAGAACCGATTCATTTTTCCTGAAGCGGCGGAACGTATTCAGCAGAATCCGCTGCTTTAAAGTTAGACCGGCCGGCAACCCGAATCAGTTTAATTCGATCATGAGATCAATGGATTCGCTTGATTCCGGCACCGTTACCAGAGTATCTTTAGCCTGATAGACTCCGTTCAGTCCGCCATCGGTATCGGTCACTGAAATCCGGTATTCCGGAGAGCGCTCGGTGTAGAGGCTGAAAGTGCCATCAGCTGCTGTTTGGGCATACTGTCCATTAGCCGGAATGCTCACCTTGATACCTTGAATGCCCGACTTGGTTGAACCGGAAACGACTTTCCCCTGGACCAGAACATCGAGGCCAAAATCCTGGGGAGTGCCATAGCAGGCCTGGAAGGTAAACATGATTCCGGACAAACTGAAGATGCCGAAAATCGTACGAAACAGGTTGTTGCGTTTGTTTTTCATGGTGCCTACGTTTTACACAAAGTTACAGACAATTCTATTAAAATATGCGGGTTTCCGGCAGCATGTTTACTGTGCCGTAAACTACGGCACCTGAGAATAGTAGAAGCGATGAATCGCAGGCTTATGTCCGGTTTGTAGGGCTCTCATGGGTTCCGACTTCCGGAGCAGGTATTTTTTTATCTGGGTATGGAAAAGGGAGTAGAGTTTTTTTGTTGAGTTGCCGCCATTGTTTTCCAGCATTGCATAATACGTTTCAAGGGTGTCGCGCTGAAAATGCAGGATGGATTCCAGCCTCACAGAATCGGTATAAAATCCACAGTGAAAGTTTCTCTCAGCAAAAGCTGCCTCGGGAAAATCAAGTTTTTTAAGTCCTTTGATCCTGAAAGCATTGGTGAGAAATTCCCGGTAAGTGGTCCGGCAGCCCTCTCCACCAGATAGATTGAATACCTGGCCCCGGAGGCTCTCCTGATGATAGATGGCCTCCACCAGGGCAAACCCTGTATCACGTGATGTGGCAATTTCGAGGCTTGTATCCAGCGGCATGTGAAAAAACAGTGGATCCAGCCGGGCATCCGGGCTCATGATGGCTGACAGCCTGAAAATAGACCAGTTCAGCCTGGACTTGCGGATAATTTTTTCCGCAGCTATTTTCGTTTCAGCATAGTAATCCCCTTCGCTGGGCAGGAGCGGATCATCTGCCGTAATCCATGGATTGTAAACCCTGTCTCCATAGATCGAAATCGAAGAGGTGTAGAGGAAAAACGCCCTGGGAGAATTTTCTTCAAGAGATTTTATCAGGATTTTTGTTCCTTCGGTATTCACCTTTTCGGCCAGCTCGGGTTTCTGATCGGCAAGCGGGGGAATCACCGCAGCCAGATGAATCACGAAGTCAATATGGGCAGTGGCACGGTTAACGACTTCACGGTCAAAAATGTTGCCTGTAATGATCCGGAATTCATTTCGGTATGGCTTGAGTTTCCTCAGGACATCCGGGCTGTTTTTTTCCAGGACCGTAACTTCATACCATGTTTTATGCTGATAGAGCTCGCGGAGTACCTCGAGGCCTACCGATCCGGCACCGCCGGTAACCAATACCCGCTTGCGGGTGGTCAATTCGCTTAATTCCTCTAATGTCATTGTTTTTCAATAAATGATAGGGTGAAGAATTCTTCTTTAACTGCAGGATTAAGACTGATCTGATCCATGTTCATGATGCTGAACCTGTTGTTTTTCAGGTTTTTAATCTCCATGTGGGTGACAAAATACTTTTGAGTTGCGGGATCCAGGAGCTTGATACCTGTAAAGTACATTTCCTTGAAAGGAGCATTGGAAGCATCCAAGAACAGAACCTTTCGGGTTATGTAATCTTTTTTACCTATCCAGGTGACCTTTGCAGAAATGCCGTATTCTGCGGCTATCTGTGGTGTGGCAGGCAGCATTTTAATTTTCCAGCATTCCTGCTGATCCATTGTTTCGCTTCCATCAAGCGTGTAGGTGAAATCATCAATATTGCCTACCGCCA
>CAYQFT010000148.1:0-8925 GCA_964416825.1 uncultured Porphyromonadaceae bacterium | reverse complement strand
ATATTCATAGGGCATCCTGCCGTATCCGTTCTCACCGTACCCGGCACCATGAGAATTCCTGAAAAGGAACCAGCCCCCGCCGGGAGCCATCGGATCATCCTGATAACCGACCATGATGATGCTATGTCCGTCGAACACACCCTCCCGCGGAGGCACCGACATCAGGCCGTTAATGATTCTCCGGTATTGCTCTTCATTTTTCGGCCACTGAAAACCAATGGCTACCGGGTGACCCGCCCTGATCTGGCCCTTCACCTGCAGGATCTGGTCTTCAGTCATTCCGATATTCGGATCCCACTCCTTGATCCAGTCGATCTGTGCGCGCTTCCGGATTTTGGCATCCTTGAGCGCGGCCTTCGAGGGTGCCACCTTTTTGGTATAATTCCTTGCATAATACGGAAAGAGCGAATCCTCACAAATGCCATATTTCAGTAAGCCGGAAAGGGCATCCGAGAAAAAGGAGCCATCCTCCGTTTCTCCGGTCACCTGATTCGACGCCCAGTTCAGGAACTCGACCGAAAGGTTGACCTTTTGGCCGTGGCGATGAGCATACTCGAACTCCATCAGGCCAACAACGGCAAAAACGGAACAGGTGCCGCGGCCGCCCTGGTCACGCACGGTCATGCCGTACTGGTCGAACAGGGGTTTCAGGCTCACCTCCTGAGCCATAAGGCTCTTAGTTCCGGCGAACAGGCCTAAAATGAAAAAGCCAATCCCAAAAAATCCCGTACTAATTGTTCTCATACTGCTTCTCTATAAACCGCTGAATAAAACCAATCTTCTGGACTCAACTGTTCCTTTTACACGGAGGGTATAGAAGTAAATCCCGGATCCAACCTCATCTCCACGGTCATCCTGACCATTCCAGTCAACCTGGTGTGATCCGGAAGGCTGAAGCTCATTGACCAAGGTTCTTACCTTTCTTCCCGTCATATCATAGATCGCCAGCTCAACCGGGCCATCGGAAGAAAGACGGTACCTGATAGTGGTTAACCCGCTGAAAGGATTGGGCCAGGCATCTGTGAGGCTGCCCGGACTGGCCGCTGGGCTGGTCTCTGCCGAAGATGAGGCCGACATCAGTCCGTCGGCTACAATGACATCATCGATGTTCCATCCTCCATAATGGTTGGAGGCATTGGACTGCAGTTCAAACATGATGGTGACGGCAGAATTTCCGTCAGCTATATCCGAAATGTCAACGATTTGCTCTTTCCAATCAATCGTGTTCATCCCCGACTGAGGGCTCTGCCAAACCAGCTGGTCGTTGACCCGTATCCGGCCAAAATCATTGATCCGCAGGTTCAGAACCCTCTTAAACATCAGGCCGACGTCCTTCATCCCCGAACAATCTATCACAGGGCTGCGGAGGTAATTATACTGGTTCGCCTGATAGAGTCCGTCCCAACTGGTTCCCGCATAGGAATCCCAACCCATGTCGGTACCCCAGCAATTTACACCCGAATACGCCAGATCGGGATCGCCGCCTTTCCCCATCGGGGTTCCCAGCTGCCAGTCGTCATGAGTATTTTAGGTTGTTCCGTAGGACTGGTGCACCCATCCGTTTTCTCCTGATTCAAAATCATCAAAGAATCCATGGATGTTATTCAACACAAAAGTGAGTGTATCGGTAACGCCTTCCAGGGAGATAAGGGAAAGCTTGAAATCAGCAAACCAGGCTTTTGGAGAATCAGGTTTCAGAGAGGCCTTGAACCGAAAAACCTGAGTATTGCCTCCGGTCAGCCGTTCAGACTGATCCTCTGCCTCAAGCACGGAAAACCATCTGTCGTCAGTAGTTAACAGCGCCTCAATCTCATGAAGATCCATCCTGCCCCTGTTCGCAACCGCGATTTCCAGAGCAACGGTCTCCCCATTTTCAAAAGAACCGTTCCCATTGGCCCCGGAATCATCGATCCGGATACCATCAGCCTCCAGGGTGGGCGCAAAAACTTCAAAACTAAGACGGTCGATCCAGCCAAATCCTGCTGTATCGCTTAAATATACCTCAAGCTCAAGAATTTCACCGTCAGGGCACCTCGGATCGATCCGGAAACCGGCGGTATCAAGAGAAACTTGTGTTGAAAATCCATCAATCCTTCCGAAAAACAGGCTGTCGGCAACCACCCTGACAAACGGATTGCTGCAGCTGATTTTTGCATATGCACCTGACGCACCTATATTTTGGACATTGTTCAGCTCAAAGGATAAGCCAATCGTTTCATTAGGGTTAATGAACCCATCCTGGTTGCCTGAGGTCCGGCCCCATTTCCCATCTGATATTTTCAGGTTATCGATTTCGAGCAGGGCGGCCGGCTCCATCCTGATATCCCAATGGGTCAGACTGTCGGCTGAAATGGTGATTTCCTTAATCAACGTGCGGTATCCGGGGGCTGAGATCTGAAAGGTATAAACCCCGGGTTCCAGGTACCGGTAATAGCGGCCATATTTTCGGTCCGCTGTCCGCTGAGGCACCTTCCCCTGTTTCTCAATGGCAGGAATATCCACTATGGCCGGTACAGGAAGGCCGGTCACGGAATTTGTGATCAATCCGGTTAAACCGGCCCTGTTCACCTGACGCAGCATGGTTTTCAGTCCGTTGAGATTGATCTCCTCCATCTGGGGGACCACCGTATAATCGGGCGCCTGGCTGATCCCTAATTCCACCGTGAAAGCCAGCGTATTGTGAGTGGTGTACATGTAGTCGCAATACTCACCCTCTGTAAAATACCATCGCCCCCCCTGCCTCAGAGTATACGTGATTTCCCTGCCGTTGACCAGATAAGAAATGGAATTAGTGATCAGATTCCCCAGGTAAATCATTGAGGCTGAATCCGGTGCCGCTTTGTCCGAATGAGTCCAGGAATAGAGCAGATACTCACCGGAGGTATGATAGGACATACTCATAATAGGGGGAAATTTTGCGGCCAGATCCCGGATGGCGCGGTTTTCCGGTTCGGAGAAGGGCGCGGGCCCATGATTCCCACCGGCCGTGAACCCGAAAGAATAGTTTCGGTTCAGGTCCACCTGATTCTGGTTGGTGCGCCGCATCGCTTCCCGGCCATCGGGATTCATCAGCGGCACATACCATATCTCCATATGGTCAACCCACTGGGTCACCTCCGGAATAACTCCATAATTGTCTGTCAGATAGTTAACCTGATGCAGGGTAACCTCAATGGAGTGGACCTCATTTCCATGATGTGCCCCGATAAACAGGAGCGGCGGCTCGTCCTCATCGATTAAAGGATTATCGGAAATCTTCAGGCACAGGATGGCGCGGCCCAGAACCGAAAATCCGATCGTATCCAGCTTGGTGATCGCAGGATAGCGGGTGGCAATTGAAACCAGTTCTGCATTCGTAGAGGCATAGTCATGGAAGGGAGGCGATGTTTTCAAGCCGGGGTGATTCCCATATAGTTCCTTGAAACTGTTACCCAGGAACTCCACCTCAGCCCCTTCAATGCCTGCGTTCCGGATCTGATCCGGAGTTGCCAGCACGTCGATCGAGCCGGCCTGGTTCAGATTGCAGACCGTAATTCCCTTGCTCTCAATGTTTTTTATCCGATTAAAATCCTGGACATAAATCCTGTAGAGCTTTTGCTCCGATTCCTGGGCTGTTAGGGAGGGGAAAAATTGGGTAACAAAGATTACCACCAGCAGGGCAAGAGTCTTTTTCATAGTGTCAGGTTATTCGACCAATATACAAAACCTGTTAATGAAAGCTCAAAGAGATTAGTATCTTTAGTATCATATTTTGTTCAAGCCATGAAACCAAAACTGACATTCTACCTTCTTTGTCTGACTGCTGTCCTTGCCGGATGCAAAAAAGACAACTTCGAGCTTCCTCCGGGCCTGGTACAGGCCAAGACTGACCTGACAGCCGGCATGAGCGCTCTCGACCAGAAAATGGCATCGGCAGCACTTTACATTGGGTCTGTCAATGCCGACACCGCGCTGATCCGCGCAAAAATGGCCGACCTGGTCCTTACATCACCCGAGGTCACAGATTTCGGCTGGGTCACTCCTGCTGGCATCCTTCAGCTGATCGAGCCCTCCCTCTATCATGGATCACAGGGCGTAAACATCAGCGGTCAGGAACACATCATCAAAACATTCAATACCCGCCAGCCCGTCCTCAGCAAAGTCTTTCTTTCGGTCGAAGGCTTCAGCTCCGCTGTCCTGATCCATCCGCAGGTGACTAATTCTGTCCTTTACGGAGGGCTCTCGGCACTCTTCTATCCGGAGAACGTTCTCGAAAACATCCTGAAACCGATCTTTGAAGGAGAGGAGTTTGAGCTTTGGGTTATGGAAAAAGGCGGCAGGATCATATACGACCAGGACGACTTCGAAATCGGGCGCTACCTTTTCTCTGACCCCCTTTATGCCGATTTTCCCGAACTGCTCACAGCCGGTCATAAAATTGACGACGAAGCAAGCGGAACCACCACGTACTCCTTCTTCAAGACCGGCACCCAGGAAAAGGTTACGAAACTAACCTACTGGACCACCTATACCCTCCACGGGACGGAGTGGAAGCTGGTTTGGGTAAAACCGGAATTGTAGGGGCGCGCCGCGTGCGCCCGTGAGACTTTAAGATCGGGAGATCCTGATTTTCATCAGGATGACAGTTCTGGCCGAACCAGCAACCAGCAACCAGCAACCAGCAACTATGCGAAACATCTACGGAATAGGAGAAACGGTTCTTGACATCATCTTTAAGGATGGACAGCCGCAGGCAGCCAAGCCGGGCGGATCGATGCTTAATGGGTTGGTCTCGCTGGGACGGGTGGGGCTGCCCGCCAGGTTCATCAGCGATTACGGCCGCGACGACGTGGGAAGCCTGATCGATGATTTTCTTGGCGCAAACGGAGTCGACACCTCATCGGTTTACCGGTACAGCAATGGAAAAACCACCCTGGCCATCGCTTTTCTGAATGAAAAAAACGATGCACGGTATACGTTCTACCGCGACTTCCCGGATGAACGTCTCAAGATCGATCCCCCTGATTTTAGCCCCGATGACGTTCTCCTTTTTGGCTCCTTCTACGCAATAACCCGGGAAATCCGGGAGGCGCTTCTGCGTGTGGTCCGGGCTGCCCGCCGCAAGGGTGCGCTCATCCTTTATGACCCGAACTTCCGCAAGGCACACCTCCATGAGCTGGAACAACTCAGACCCTACATTATCGAAAACATGCAGATGGCCGATGTGGTAAAAGGATCCGATGAGGATTTTTCAATCATTTTCGGAACCTCCTCACCCGAAGAAGCCTACCAGGCGATCTCCGGATTCTGCTCGACACTCATTTATACCGAAAACACGAAAGGAGTGCAGGTAATCACACCATCAGTCTCCGCCCGCTTCCCTGCCCGAAAGATTACACCGGTAAGCACCATCGGCGCCGGCGACAACTTTAACGCCGGACTGATCGCCGCTATCTGGCTCCAGAACATCAGGAAAGAAGATTTGGTAAATCTTGATTCGGCTGCATGGTCTCCGCTCATCTCCATGGCAGTGGATTTTGCCACCGAGGTCTGCCTGAGCTATGAGAATTACGTTTCCGCAGATTTCGCTAAAACTATTTTGCGTAATACTTGATTTTTTTTAGTCCACAAATGTTCACAAATGATACACAAATTAACACAAATCATATCATTAGCCTTACTCCCAGCTATTTGTGAAAATTTGTGTGCAATTTGTGAACCTTTGTGGATCAATTTTTTTCAATCAAAATGTGAACCTTTGTGGATCAATTCTTAAATCGCATTAAATGGAATCGCCTGTTAAAAAAGCCAAATCCGGCTTCTCCCGAATAGTCCGCTGGGTAGCGGTAATTATTGCCGTCATCCTGATCGGCCTCTTTTCGATCGCCTACTGGGGCGTTTATGAACGCGGCACCATGTCGGGCAAGATATTCAGGATCAGCGAGAAAGGCTTCATTTTCAAAACCTGGGAAGGAAAACTCAACCTCGAAACCTTCGGTGCGCTGAAGGGAGTCAGCCCCATTGCTGAAACCTTTGATTTCTCCGTAGAACGGAAAAACAAGGAAGTCATCCGCAAACTCGAAGAGGCATCCCTCAAGGGCGAGCGGGTCAGCCTGCAATATATCAAGCGGTTCAATGTGTTTTTCTGGCGGGGAAACACGAAATACTTCGTTACCAACGTGGTACAAAACCTGTTCCCGTAGGGGCGCACGGTGTGCGCCCGTGTTGCCAACGTACAATTCGTGACGCGTGATGCGTGACGCGTGACGCTACTCATTTTCACCTATCTTCGCGCCATCAATTTCCTCATCTTGTTCAGACATTTTATCCGCCTGATTATTCTTTTTTCTTCGATCGCAATTTCTGATCGGGCGACCGGTCAGGAGATGTCACAGGATTCCCTGAAGCGTTTTTTCGACCAGAAATTCAAGTCTGATTCCCGCCTGATCAGCGGAGATTTCTATCAGGTCCCTTCGGTGAGATCGGCCACGGAGCATCCCTTCCTGGATAATCCCGATTGGAAACGCGGGTACGTTGTGATCGGGGAGACCCGCTTCGACAATCTGCTGCTCCGCTATGACATCTACTCCAATCAATTGGTGCTGAACACTTCAGAACACACCAGCTCCTTCCTCCAGGTCTCTCTGCTGATGGACCGGATCCGGGGTTTTTCGCTGGGCGGCCGGATTTTCAGGCCCTACCCCGACGGACGCACGGGGGTTGATACCCGGTTCTGCGAAGTGCTCACAGCCGGCCCCATGGAACTGATGGTCATGAAAAGCAAGCGCCTGATGCTGCCCGTAAGCGGCAGTGCAAGCTATATCTACGAAACCACGTCGAAATGGTCGCTGCTGATCAACGATTCCCTGATTCCCTATCAGGGTAAGAGAACTTTGTTCCGCCTGCATCCCGAACTTAAAGGAGAGTTGAAAGAGTTCATCCGGTCGTCACGGGGATCCGGCCGGATCGAGTCCGATGTCAACCGCGCCCGCCTTGTAACCTATTGCAACAGCCTCCTGCCAGAACAGCCCAAAAAATCTGAAACCCCAGCGGTTCCCAAGGTTGCGGCATCCGCGCTTCCTCCATTTTCTTACCGGCATGTGGCTGACAGTCTGGAAAACAGTCCGGGACTCCTGATCAGCACCACACAGGACGCTCCGGGTACCCCTTCGCGGCCGCTGCCGCGATTCGGCATCAATACCTATGAAAAAACCGTCCAAAAAGTGGTGGCCGGCAACAAGAATGACGGACAGAATCACCGGCAGTGCTACCTTACCGGACGGATCACCAACAAGGCCAACGGCGAACCCGTGATCGGGGCGACCCTGTTTGTGAAGGAGTCCGGACAGGGAGTCATCACCGACGGTAACGGATCCTTTGCCCTTCCGGCCCAGGCCGGTACAACCTTTAACCTCGCAGTCTCCTGTCTCGGCATGGAGGATGAGCTGTTCCTGGTAGAGCTGCAGAGCTCGGGTACCCTGAATATCGAAATGGAGAGCCGCCTGATCGATGTGAAAGAAGTAGTGGTCCGGTCGGACCAGTTCAACAATATCCGCGGAATGCAGATGGGCTTCCAGAGCGTCGGGATTCAGGAAATCAAGACCATTCCGATGGTGATGGGCGAACGCGATATCCTGAAGGTAGCCACACTCATGCCAGGCGTTCAGACCGTGGGCGAAGGGTCAGCCGGATTTAATGTCAGGGGATCCTCTTCCGACCAGAACCTGTTCCTTATCAACGATATACCCGTTCTGAACACCGGTCACCTGTTCGGGTTTTTCTCGGCTTTCAATCCCGATATTATCAGCGGCTTTAATCTTTACAAGAGCAATTTCCCCGTTGAGTTTGGAGGCCGGCTCGCATCGGTTTTCGACATCAACACACGCAAGGGCAACAAAAAAACCTTCGGAGCCCGCGGAAGCATCAGCCCCATAACCGGCTCCATCCTCCTCGAAGCTCCGGTGGTAAAAGAGAAGGTCTCGGTGATGGTGAGCGCCCGGTCCACCTATTCCGACTGGATCCTGAACCGTCTGGAAGATGCCCGGGTATACAACCGGCACGGCGCATTTTACGACCTGATGACTGGCGTGCATATCATCGGGAAAAACAGCTCCAGCTGGCAACTTTTCGGATATTACAGCAGCGACCGCTTCTCGCTCTCAACCACCAACGAATACAAATATCAGAATACAGGTGCCTCAGCAATATTCAATAAGCTGCTGAAGGACAAATGGTCGCTGAAAGCCGCCGCCGTATTCAGCCGCTACAGCAACCACCAGGCCAACAGCGTTCAGGCTTCGAGGGCCTTCGAACATCCCTTCTCCGTGCAGTCGCAGGAGCTCAAGGCCTCGGTTACCGGCTATCCCGCCGCCCGCCACCGGGTCGGATTCGGGGGAAACACCATCCTCCACTCCCTGGATCATGGCATTCTGAATCCACTGGGCACCGCATCGCTCCTCCTGCCCACGAATTTCGGACGGGAAAGCGGACTGGAATCGGCCCTGTTTGTTTTCGATGAATTTTCGGTTTCCGACCGGCTCACCTTATACACCGGACTGAGATACAGCCACTTCGCTTACCTGTCGGGACCCGATACAACCAACCGCAGCTACTCCGGTCCGGAATACCGCGTCTCCCTCAATTTCATGGCTTCTGAAAACCTGTCGGTAAAGATGAGCTACAACAAAATGCGGCAATATCTTTTCATGCTCTCCAACACGGCGTCCATTTCTCCCACCGACCGCTGGAAGCTTGCCGATCCCTCCATCCTGCCTCCGGTTTCCGACCAGTTCAGCCTGGGCCTCTACAAGAACTTCCCGAAATCATCACTCGAAACATCCGCCGAGGTATACTATAAAATCGGAAAAAACAGCATCGATTACCGCGACGGAGCAGACCTGACCTTCGATCCCGATATTCCGTCGCTCCTGCTGCAAGGCAGCCAGC
>CAYQFT010000147.1:7458-8972 GCA_964416825.1 uncultured Porphyromonadaceae bacterium | reverse complement strand
ATTAACACATTAGCACATTAACACATTAGCACATTAACACATTAGCACATTAACATATTATGAATCCATCTGAACTAACGCGGAGAAACTTTCTGGGTCGCTGCGCGGTTTGCGCGGCCGGCCTGGCGGCCTACCCGATGCTGGGTGAGGCCATGAACTATTATCCGATGCCGGTATTATCGAAACCCAAGGTTAAACCGGTGATCAAGACGATCTTCGCCTATCCCGATCCGGCCGGTCCGATCTGGCCCAACATCGGCTATGATTTCGATCTGAAAGTCGCGGATTACAAGCAGAAACTCCTTGCCGGCTGCAAGGATGCGGAATTCCGTTTCATGACCACGATGATCGGTTCTGATGCCGAGGCAAAACGCATTATCGAGGAGGATCCGGAAGTCGACGGATACCTCTATTTCCTCGTTGGGTGCCTGTGGGGCAACCTCTCGGAAACCCTTGCCCAGAGCGGTAAACCGATGATCATGGTGGACCATATGTACGCGGGTTCCGGTGAATTCCTCACCGCCTATGCATCGGCCCGCCGGCAGAAACTGCCCGTGATTCCGGTCTCCTCATCGGATTTTAATGATGTGCTGAAGGCCGTGCATTACCTCGTAACCATGAAGATGCTCCGCGCTTCCACCATGCTTGTGGTTGGCGGAACCCCCGATCCCAAACTGACCGAAGTGTATGGAATTGAGGTTAAGGGCGTTGACTTCAAGGAGATCAATGATCGTTACAATGCCGTTCCAGAAAAGGAGTACAAAGCCAAGGCCGATGAGTGGATCAAGCGGTCGGGCAAAGTGGTTGAGCCTAACCTCGAAGAGATCCGGAAATCGGCAGCCATGTACCTGGCGATGGCCGGCGTGATGGAAGACCATCATGCTCAAGCTATTACCGTGAATTGTTTGGGAGGCATCTACAGCCAGCAGATGGTGTGCGCCTATCCCTGCATCGGGTTTATGGAACTGGATGACCAGGGCTTTGTGGGCGCCTGTGAGGCCGACCAGCGGTCGACCCTTACCAAGCTGATCATGACGTACCAGGCTGGCAGGCCGGGCTTCATATCAGACCCGGTGATCGACACCTCGAAAAACCAGATCATTTACGCACATTGCGTGGCCCCGTCGAAAGTTTATGGCCCGGACGGCCCATACAATCCGTTCCATATCCGGAGTCACTCGGAAGACCGCAAAGGAGCCGCCATCCGGTCATTGATGCCGCTTCGGCAAATGACCACCACCATTGAATTCGATCACAACCGCAAGCAAGTCATTTTCCATCAGGGTGTTACAGTTGAAAACGTGGATGAGGACATGGCCTGCCGCAGCAAGCTCGCCGTGGAAGTTAAGGGGGATGTATTCAAGCTCCTGAACGAGTGGGATCAGTGGGGCTGGCACCGCGTCACCTTCTTCGGCGACCTGAAGCGCGAGGTGGAAACGCTGGCGATGCTGTATGGGTTTGAGATGCTGTACGAAGCGTAAACGACGGACGACGGACGACGGACGACAGACGAC
>CAYQFT010000147.1:0-7358 GCA_964416825.1 uncultured Porphyromonadaceae bacterium | reverse complement strand
GTCGTCGGTCAATTACTCAAATAATTAAAAGATGCACACTAGAAAACTTCTCCTCATTTCGCTGTTGACATTAAGCGCCATAGTCGTAATGGGCCAGCATAAAGGCTTGAAAACGATTACCGAAAGCGAGCTTCGGTACCACCTGGGATTCCTGGCGGCGCCGGAGTTCCGCGGGAGAATGACCCCGTCGCCGGAGCTGGAGATTGCTACCGTGTACCTGGGGAACTGGGCGGAAAGTGCAGGATTAACCCCGATATTGCCCGACGGATCCTTCTATCAGGCTATCCCGCTTAGGGTAACCTCCGTATCGGAACCCAACACAAGACTCCGAGTCCTGACTGACCAGGGCGAGCATGTCTACTATTACGGCAAGTCGTTTGGCGGAAGTTTCAGCAGTTCGGGAAGCTATGCGGGAGAGGCCGTTTTTGTGGGCCTGGGGATCAGCAATCCCGATAAAAACTGGGATGATCTCAAGGACCTCGACCTGACCGGCAAGATGGTGATTCTTCTGGATGAGCCGATGCCCGGACAAAAATCGGATTTAGGATCAACCTATGCATACCGGCTGAGTTCGCGGATCGGAACGATTCGTGAAAAAGGTGCAGCCGGTGTTCTCGCCATCATCCCGCCCGGGCTCGAAGCGGAACGCGCAGCAGGAAAGAATGTTTTCGAACGGATACCCGGCGGGAGGATGACCGTTACGTATGACACGCAGCGAAGGGGTGTTCCGGTTGGACAACAGAATCAGGAACAGACTACTGCACAGCCAGTAAGGCGGCCGTACCTGCCCTTCGGTCAGGCTGCCATCGGACATGACCTTGCCGCTTCCATACTGGGAATCTCTCCGGCAGAGGTGGAACAGATGTTTCTAACGATTCGCGAAGGCAGCGCGGTACCGGCAAAACCGTTACCAGGAATGCGGATTCATCTGAATATAGAAGTGGAAAGCCGCACCAGCACCTCGCGCAATGTTATTGCACAGATTCCGGGATCCGATCCAAAACTCAGGGATGAATACATCGTGATCTCCGCCCATCACGACCATCTGGGCATCAGCGACGGTCAGGTTATCGCCGGCGCCGATGACGATGGAACGGGCACCGTTGCGCTCATGGAGATTGCCCAGGCGCTTCTCACGGAGAGGCCTAAACGGTCGGTCATCATTGCCTGGTTCACCGGCGAGGAACAGGGGCTGTACGGTTCCCACTTTTTTGCCAATAATTGTCCGGTGCCGGTTGAGAAGATAACGACCTGCCTGAACCTCGATATGCTCGGGCGAAACCATACCGACAGCCTTTACCTGGTAGGCTCGAACCTCCTCAGCTCGGAGCTGGATAATGCCATAAAGCGGGTGAACACCAGGTTCGGGATCAACTTCGGCTTTGATTACCTCTATTCCAACCTGACACATCCGCAGCGGGTATATTTCCGCAGCGACCATTATCCGTTCATCCGTTTCGGCATACCGTCGGTCTGGCTCTTCTGCGGTTTCACGCCCGACTACCACACCCCGAAAGATGTGCTGGCCTTCATTGATTATCCGAAATTCCTGAAGGTCACCAAACTCACGTATCTGGCCGCATATGATATCGGGAATCAGAAAGAGCTGCTGAAACTCGATGTAAACCCCGCGGTAATCTCGAGGGGAAAGCACAATATGAACACAAGAAGTCTGTTTGAGAATACCCGGTAATTAAGATAAAAAGGGCCCCGGTTTTCTCCATTTTCCCTTGGTAAATCCATCTATATCCTGAAATGGGATAAGATGGATTTATTTTTTGAGCAAAGAAAAAGGAAGACCATCCGGTTGGAAAAACATGATTATACGGGATGGGGGTATTATTTTGTGACGATTAAGACGGAGGGGAACAGGCGGATTTTTGGGACCATTACCAACGGATCTGTTAACCTCAGCCGGTATGGTCGTATTGTAACGGAAGAGTGGAAAAGGTCTGCATTCATCCGGGGTGAGATCAGAATCGATGAATTTATTGTCATGCCTGATCATTTGCATGGCATTGTTATCATCGATCCCGAAAAAACCTACGAAATTCACAAACTACTTTCAATAACATCGGATTCACTTATAACACCAACAGGTGGTGCATATAAAAACCAAAAGGCCTCTCTATCCTCATTAATTTCTGGTTTTAAATCATCCGTTACCTCACAGATCAATAAAATTCGTAATTGTAACCAACCATCAATTTGGCAACGGAATTATCACGAGCGGATTATTCGTGATGCAGACGAATTAAACGCCGTCCGAAAATATATTCGCAACAATCCATTAAAATGGCGCGGGTAATTCCGCCGTCCCCCATTACCGTGTCCCCGTAGGGGCGCCCGGTGGGCGCCCGTGACACCCCCGTGGTACATCGTTTGGGCGCCCGGTGGGCGCCCGTGATGCCCCCGTGGTATGCGGTAGGGGCGCCCGGTGGGCGCCCGTGATGCCCCCGTGGTATGCGGTTGGGGCGCCCGGTGGGCGCCCGTGTTGCCCCCGTGGTATACGGTTGGGGCGCCCGGTGGCGCCCGTGTTGCCCCGGTGGTATACGTTACACGGGCGCCCACCGGGCGCCCCTACGGGGACATGCCGTACAATATCGGAATTTCGTTTAAAACCGCGTAAATTGGCGAAAACCAAACGTTAAATCCCAACCCCATGAAAACCCGTTCCATCCTCCTCGCAACCCTCCTGGTCCTGCTTGCTGCCACCGGCATCTTCGCCCAAGGCACCAAAGCCGATTATGACCGCGCCAAAAATTTGGGTAAAACTGTATCCGATAAAGTCCTGCACGGAAACATCCGGCCGGAATGGATAGGGAAAACCAATAGTTTCGTCTACTCCACCCTCACGGAAAAAGGGACGGAATATTACCTTGTGGACGCCTCAGCGGCAAAGAAAAGTCCGGCGTTCGATGCGGAAAAACTGGCCGCCCAGCTTACCACGCAAAGCGGAAAAACCGTTAAGCCCTTTGAGCTGCCTTTCCGCGGGATCAGATTCAGTGACGACATGAAAACCTTCACGTTTAACAATGAAGGGTTTGAATGGACCTGGGACATCAAAAAGAAAACCCTCGCCAAAGGAAAAGCTGCTGCAATGGACCGTTTTGGCCAGCGGCCCGGCCGGAACTGGAGCGAGAGCCGGAATGAGCTTGACAATAAGCCTGTTGTATCACCAGACAGCCTTTGGGATGCTTTTATCCGGGATAACAATGTATGGATAAAACCGCACAAGGGCGGCGATGCAATACAGTACAGCAAGGACGGAGTGCCCGGGTTTTATTATTCCTCCTATAATATTTTCTGGTCGCCCGATTCGAAAAAACTGGTAGTAGTAAAGTTCCGTCCGGCAACCAAGCGGTTCGTACATTATGTTGAGTCCTCGCCGGTGGATCAGGTGCAGCCGAAATACTCCGAGGTGGAATACGCCAAGCCGGGTGATGAGTTACCCCACCAGGTGCCGGTCCTGTTCCTTCGCGAAGAGAAGAAACAGATAATTGCCGATGACGCCCTTTTTTCCAAACAGTATGACATCGGCCGATTTGACTGGAGAAAAGATAACCGGGCCCTGACTTTCGAATATAACGAACGGGGCCATCAGGTTTACCGCGTGCTTGAAATCGACGGGACCACCGGGGCTGTCCGGACCCTCATCCAGGAGACCAGCCCTACTTTCATCCATTACAGCGGAAAGCGCTACCGGTATGATATCAACGATGGCGAAGAGATCCTATGGGCTTCCGAGCGCGATGGTTGGAACCATCTCTACCGGATCAGCGGAAAATCGGGCCGGGTTTTGAACCAGGTCACCAAAGGCGAATGGGTGGTCCGCAGCGTTCTCTCGGTGGATGATGAAAAGAAACAGATCACTTTCGAAGGAAGCGGCAAAGAGGCCGGTCAGGATCCTTACCTGATCCACGTATATCGGATTAATTTCGACGGCACCGGACTCACCAGGCTGACCGATGGCAATGGCAATCATTCCGTAAGTTTTTCTCCTGATAAAAGCTTCTTCGTGGATACCTGGTCGCGTGTGGATGAGCCTTCAGTAAGTGTAGTGCGCAAAACGTCAGACGGATCACAGGTACTCGAACTTGAAAAGGCTGATATCTCAAAACTGCTGGCCACCGGATGGAAGAAACCGATCGTTTTCAGCGCCAAGGGGCGCGACGGCGTTACCGATATCTGGGGCATCATCATCCTGCCCACCAATTTTGACCCGGCTAAAAAATATCCGGTCATTGAGAACATCTACGCCGGTCCGCACAGTTCGTTCGTGCCCAAGACATTCTCAACCCAGACCGGCTCGCAGACTTATGCAGAACTGGGATTCATCCTGGTACATATCGACGGGATGGGTACCTCCAACCGGTCCAAGGCCTTCCATGATGTATGCTGGCGCAATGTCGGTGATGCCGGGTTGCCCGACCGGATTCTCTGGATGCAGGCAGCCGCCAAAGAGCATCCCTACATGGACATAACGCGTGTAGGTATTTACGGAACCTCGGCCGGCGGACAGAGCTCAACCGGCGCCCTGCTGTTCCATCCCGAATTTTATGATGTTGCTGTCTCCTCCTGCGGCTGCCACGATAACCGCATGGACAAGATCTGGTGGAACGAGCAGTGGATGGGTTACCCGCTGGGCGACTGGTACGATAAGAGCTCCAATGTGGTCAACGCCAAAAACCTCCAGGGCAAGCTGCTGCTGATCGTCGGCGAGATGGACCACAACGTGGATCCCTCCTCCACCTACCAGGTTGTCAATGCACTCATCAAGGCCAATAAGAACTTTGATTTCATCATGGTGCCCGGCATGGACCATTCCGGCGGCGGCTCGTATGGCGACCACAAGCGGATGGACTTCTTTGTCAAGCACCTGCTTGGGGTGGAGCCGCCGGCGTGGGAATGAGGAGATGGTTGCCGGGTGGACCGGTTGCCAGTTGAACTCAGTTGCCGGTTGCCGGTTGCCGGTTACCGGTTAAGGTTGGGCGTTACTGCAGTGAATAAAGGAAGCTTCTGAAATCTCTATGTTTGGCTCAGGCTTAACTGGCAACCGGCAATCGGCAACCGGCAACTGAGTTTAACCAGTAACCAGAAACTTTTTTGGCACGCTTTATGCTTTCGTGCTTTAACCAAATCAAACAAGCATGAAAAAAAATGTTACACTCTTAGCTATAGCCCTGTTATTCACAGGTGTTACAGCGTTCGCGCAGCTGGGCGCAGGGATCAGTTCCCATGGATTCAGCATTCGTACAAATCCCGATGGAAACAGCGGATGGCTGCTTCGATCCGGCTTCGGATTTGATTTTTCTCCGTACTATTCCTACCTGAGTCCGGAGGTCGCCTATATCCGCCGGCACCATTTCACCCACCGCTCCAGTCTTTATGCGGGCATCGGGGTAAAGAGCCAGCTGGAAATCGATTATGATGATATCGATCTTCACACCGGCCTGATTATTCCCGTTGGCCTGGAGATCTTTCCGATCCGGCACAACGACCGGTTCAGCGTCAGCCTTGAATCAGGATTGAAATCAAGGAAGTTTGACAACAACGACTACCATCACCGGTGGGGCATGAGGCGGTATGGGCTGATCGAGCTCACGTTCTACCTCGGGCATGGGGGGGGAGACGAGTACTAAGTTGGTTGCTGGTTACTGGTTACTGGTTACTCAGCGCTGATGTCATTCCGGTGTATACCGGAATCTCCTGAAAGATGCTCCGAGGCATGGGATCCTGACTTTCGTCAGGATGACAGTTCTGGCCTTAACCAGCAACCAGCAACCAGCAACTACTCCTCCACCCTTCACGCTTCTGTCGTCAGCCAGTATTTTGCAAGCATATTCGGAACCTCCCACGCCGGGAGGTTTCCGTTTTTCAGGTAGGAGAGAAAGTTTTGGGTGACCTGGGTAAAGTGAGCCTCGTGACCCACCCGGTAGCTGTCTGGAATCAGGATCTGAAATCCATCCTGGTAAGCAACAGCCTGTATCCCGGGAAAACGGATCGCGAGTGCGCTTATGGATTTATTTAATATATCCTGATATTCAGCACTGGCCTGATTGGGAAATAAATACAATTCCGGCTTGAATTTCTGTTCGGGTCCCTGACGGATCTCCAGACGCGCCAGGCTTCCTTTCATCACGGAAAAATGGGTGTCGCCGGCCCCTTCCGGAGCCTGGTAGTTCCAGATGACCGATACTTTTACATTAACCCCTTTAAGCTGATAATTAATTTCCCCGTTGCAGGCCACCTGCAGGAGGGAATCGGCATCCACATAAGGAACCAGAAAAGCGGGATAGGCCCCGGAGCCGGTAACCTCGGTAAACTGTCGGGGTTGAATCGGGGTGTTCCATTTTCGGCTGCTGGAAATTTTAATATCTTTTTGATAATCAATTATTTGCTCAGGGAAACACGCCCACTGGACCAGATCGACCAGATGGGTGGTTACATCCACGATGCCCTCCCCTTCCTGCTTCACGTCGAAAAACCAAGCGGGCCTTACCAGTCGTGAGCCGGAAACATATTTGAAAAAATGGTGAACGCTCTCTTTGGTTACGGCGGGATCATCGGGTGATCCTTTCAGCAGCTCCCCGAAAACCTTCGGGATTTGGGAGATTTCCTTCTGCAGGATCGAACTGATCTCAAACCGCTCGGTCATGATATCATAGAGCAGCAATCCCTTCGCTTCCGCCGCTTTGAATGCCTGTTGCAGTATGGCAAAATCTTCGGGATTGATGGCCATCGGCTTATCGGAATAAATATTCAGACCGCTTTCAATAGCCCTCCCGATGTATTCCGTTTTCCGTTCATTGTTGCCGGCTAAAACCAGCACATTTCCCGGTTTCTCACTCAACATCCTTTCGAAAAAATCCGGGCCGGTCAAGGTTTTCAGGTTCCATTTAGCCGGATCGGCCTCCCGGGTCCGGTACCCTTCCACCCGTTTTTTAAAATCAGAGAGTTCCGGCCCATCCGGTGCATATACGTAAACACTTGAATCCACCCCGGGATACATCGATTTCAGCACCAGAGCCGCATGGAAATGACCGGGGTCGGCGACCATGAAGGTAATCCCGGAATTCTGCTTCGAACCGGTGCATGAGAGCATAGCTATTGCTATTAGACTGATTATTATTGACCTGGTCATGGTTGGTAATATAGTTGTACGTGAAGGATCACTTCTTTATACTTGTCCAGGCCTTTAAAGGCCTGGACAAGTGAGGTTTGTGGCCATTGCCCTGATCCCCGGTTTGAAAACCGGGGCAACATAGAGGAACCCCCATGCCCCCATGCCCCTATGCACCTTTGCCCTTGTGCCCTTGTGCCCTTGTGCCCTTGTGCCCTTATGCCCTTATGCCCTT
>CAYQFT010000146.1:0-8986 GCA_964416825.1 uncultured Porphyromonadaceae bacterium | reverse complement strand
GGGCTCCCGCCGTATTTGCACTCAAGGGCCCGGCGCCATTAACTGACCTGACAACTGCCAGTTTAGGTACAATCTCCAGCTCCGCCAGATCCAACCGGATCTCAGGGGCATCGGAGCGGTAGTTCAGGACGTAGATGATCAGGGTATCGGATGGGTGGTTACCGGTTGCCAGTTGCCGGTTGCCGGTTAGGGGTTTGAGGTTTGAGGTTTGGGGTTCGGGGTTTTGGGTTTGAGGTTTGACGTTTGAGTTTTGGAGCTTATTTGTGATTTGATTTTTGTTTTTTGGGATTTCCGAAAGTCCTGCCTGAATAATAACACCCGGCAAATTCCTGAGTGTATCTGTTTTGAGAACCCAGCGCAGGCGGCTTCGGCTCATCAGCTCAAACACCTTCCCGGCAGCGGAGATGAACACCGTATCTTTCGCGCATTCAATAATATTTTGCCCCCAGGTGTTGGCCAGGTTATTAAAACTGGCAAATTCAAAATCTCCGCCAAGACGCTGAAAAAGGAGTAGCTGCCGGGCCGTATTCATGGCATAATTCCAGGAAATCTCATGTTCCTGGAGGGTCATCCGGTCGGGCGACTTCTGAAAATTAAGTGCGTCAATAGTGGATTTTGACCAGTCGAGGGGAGCAAGCCATTCCGTATTGCACAGCGTTATGGCAGTAGCGTTTCGCTCGTTATAAGCCCTGAGAATATTCAGGTTGCGGTTAAGATCGGCTTCGGAGGTTGCCCTGTCGGTAATTATGTCTATATGCTTGCCGGCAATATTCAGCATATCACGAAGATTATCGTTGAACTTCCAGTATCCGACCATTACCAGCTTAACATCAGGGTCAACCTTCTTCATGGCCTCAGAGAATTCCACGCATCGCCTGGCATACTCCTCCCAGCCAAACCGGCGGTAGGCCTCATTGTCGAGCTCCCAGTAGCGCACCCCGAATGGCTCGGGGTAACCGTGTTGCTTCCGTAGTGCGCCCATCCGGGTTTCCTCGCTCCCATTGCAATACTCTACCCAGTCGGCAGCCCGGTCGGCAGTGCCGGTCAGCATATTCACGCAAAGAAAGGGAACAGACCCGATCAGCCGGCACAATTCAATGAACTCAACGGTTCCCGCATGGTTCTCCTCGATCCCTCCCCAGTACTCACTAACCACCGGCTGCCGGTCGAGCCGCGGCCCAACCCCTTCGCGCCAGTCGTAAAACGATGCAAAACAGCCCCCCGGGAAACGGATCATCGGAACATGGATTTTTTTCAAAGCCCCGATGACCTCCGGCCGCCATCCATTCAGGGCATTCAGCGGCATCAGAGAGAATCCGTCTGCTGCTACACGGGTGCCCGGGTTAATGGAGATGGCAAAAGTGGCGCGGCCAGAATAGCCGCCCGGATCCAGCTCCACCGAAAACTCGCGGTAGATGCCGTCAGGTATGGTTATGGTTCTTTCCACCAGCGGATTACCGAATTGTTTCTCCGGATACAATCCGATGGTTACCTCAACAGGCTGCTGACGAGAATCTGCAGTGTTGTTATTGCTGAAATAGCCCCTGAACAGGAGCTTCACCCCGGGATTTATCCAAACTCCGTCCTGTGCCAGGTACGCCCGGTTTGCCGGCTGATCATTTCGAAGGACCGCTGCCTGAAGGCCGTGATGAAAATTCCAGTATCGGTTCGATGACTGCACCACCCATTGATTTTGAGGATGCACATACCAATCATTCACCTCGTAGCCCGAGTGCCACCACTTCTCATGACTAAGGGTATCTTCCGGCGTTCTCCCCAGCCAGTCATACATATATTGCTTCAGCGGCACAACTTCCTCAAAACTTGCATTGTAGAGCTTCTCAGACCACAACCCCTCGATTTGCCTTCCGAGGCCCAGTTCAATGAAATTTCCATAAATGAGGGGGCTTACTCCTTTTTCATTCAGGAAAGCTGGATGGCATTTAAATGAAGCAACAGGATTTTGGCCGATTAGCGTAACGCCGTATATGGCATTCAGCAGCAATACAAAAATCATCTTCCTCATAATCAACCCTGATAAGTTTAGTTCGTAACGAATCCGCATCGCGCTCTCAGTTGCCCAATTGGCCATCCCGCCAGCGATTCAGGTTGTCCTGAATAAACTTGATGATTGCCTGATTTTCTTCCTTGCCTGATCCCTTGATATCCATGGGTTCGCCAAACCGGATGTGTACCTCCTGCTTGCGGTCGAGCCGGCCCAGCTCCTTGATCCGCTTGCCGTTTTTCCAGAAATCAGTCTTTATGGCAACAGGCACCACCTGAACGCCCGCCCGGGCAGCAAGTTTAACGCCCAGACTGTTGAACTCTTCGGGCTTCACATCGGGCTTACGGGTACTCTGTGGAAACAAACAAATGGAGCAGCCCTCGGAGAGCAGCTTCTGTCCCTTGGTCATCACCTCCATAAGGTCCTCCCGGGAATTATGCCGGCTCACCAGGATCGGGTTCCGCGACCGCATCACCGGCCCGAAAAGGTAATCCTTAACAAGGCCTTCCTTGACCACAAAGGTAAGTTTCATATGCGGGGCGATCAGGCCCGGAAAAGCCAGGGTTTCAAGGGTGCTCATGTGGTTGCTGATAATCACCATGGGCTTTCTCGCCTTGCGGAGGTTTTCGACCCCGGTTATGTGGAACCGGGCTCCGCACCTCTCAAGCAACCGTATCGTATCATGTGATGAATCGATCCAGTCCTGGTCGGCATACCGGTTCCTGACAGCCTTTTGCCTGGCCTTGACGGTTATATAGATAAGCCGGGGGCGGAAGGCAACCAGCAAACCTGGCAGCAGCCTGTCGAGCAGATACCTCGGGGTATTTGCGGGAGTATGGTAGCTGTCGTCATTTATCATCAGATCAGATTTTTAGTGTAAGTATACGCAATCTCAAACAGTTCTTCAGCATGCTTCGATCGCAGAATATCATATTGCTCAACCCCCGGCGGTTCAATCAGCAGGTCGGCCTTTTTCCCCCAATGCTGGGTCCATTTGTCAACGCTCACATGAAAAGTCCTTACGGCAATATGAAGCAGGTTATCCAGCTTATCGGTTTCATGTATAGGTGTAATATTCACTGCGTAAACCTTTCTGCAAAGTTTTCTGATGGGCTTAACCGGCAGGTTGTCCAGCATTCCGCCATCAACATAAACAGAGCCGTTCATTCTCACCGGGGAAAAAAGTATAGGGATGCTTGAGGAGGCAAGTATAACATCCGCAAGATCTCCTTTTGTGAGGTATTCAACACGGGCAGTATTGAGGTTGCAAACGGCGATGACCAGCGGCGTAGGTAAATCCTCAAGTTTTTTATAGGGGATGTGCTCCTCCAGATGCTTTTTCAGCCCGTCGAGTTTCAGCAGCCCGTCCTTAGGAAGATGTATCCTGCTGATTTTCATGATATCCTGATCCTTAAGGAGCTTCATCACCTCCTCCGGATCCAGGCCAGAAGCCAGAAACGCCCCGGCAATGGCACCAGCGCTCACACCCGAAATAATATCGGGCCGTATACCCTTTTCATACAGAGCTTTAGCCACGCCCATATGCGCAAACCCGCGCGCTCCGCCGCCGCCAAGTACCAGTCCCAGATTGTATTTTTCGTGTTCCATAGTCTCTGTCTGCCCCGGGCTGCACCCGGGGCTACTCAAATATCCGACACACTCCCACACCCACACCCACACCCACACTCCCCTATGCCCCTGTGCCCTTGTGCCCTTGTGCCCTAGTGCCCTAACATCGCCCTCAGATTCTCCTCCGGCGTCTCTGCCGGAATCGCACATCCGGCATTCAGGATAAAACGGTTCGAAGACCCCATTATTTCGATCAGCTCTTTCGTCTTTCTTCTTATCTCTTGAATCTTACCCAACGCCAGCACCCCGCTCGGATCAATATTCCCAATCAGGGTGGCTCTTCCTGCAAAAGTATTAGCAATTTTTTGAATATCAGTCTTATAGTCAAGCTCAAACGCATCGGCCCCGGTTTCCAGCATGGATTCGAGGATCAGATCAGTATTCCCGCAGATATGCAGCGTATAGGGCAGTCCGGCTTTATGCGCCTCCTCAACCACCCTCTTTTCATAGGGCAACGCATACTGTATGTAAAGTTCCGGCGGAATTAAATCGGGCCCGGCAGGACTGTCGCCATTGGATACCATATCGCAGCCGGTTTGAGCCATTAGCCTGATAAACTGGCAGGTAGCTTCCGTGCAGTATTCCAGCAGCGCAATCTTATCCTCCTCCGCTGCCAGGTAAAGATCCATCATCCATTCAGCCGACCCTCTCACCATCCCGGCCAGAGAAAAGGGCGCCTGGTCGCAGTTGCCCCGCACGTATATGGAATCCCCTAATTGGTTCTTGATCAGCCGCACCGCCTCCAGCCAGTTTTGCACATACCGGTAGCCGCTGATGTCAACCGGCTTAAGACTGTGCACTTCCGACAGGTCACCCAGCATGCCTCCCGTTGACCGCGCCGGCTCATGCTCGGGGAAATCCACCGGAACACCCAACGCACCGGCCAGGGTTACGGTATCGAGGTCCACAAGAATACCGTCGAATTGGTATTTTTCAACGGACCGGATCATCACCGAAGCCATCACCGCCGGGTCCTCCCTGAATTCACGCATGCTCACTCCCGCCTCCCTGGCAGCCATCATGAAATTATGGAGCATTACCGGAACGCGATCACTTGCCAAACCCGCTAATGCATTCGAGATTCGTTGTTTTGGTAACATGTTGATAATGTGCTAATGTGCTAATGTGCCAATTTGCTAATGTGCTAATTTGCCAATGTGCCAATGTGCCAATTCAGCATTGGGCAAGCTTGGCTTTTGAATGCGAAATTATAGAGGAAAGTAATTTATTGATTTGATTTAATTCAGACAAAAGCTCATTTGGATCGGGATAATTTTCCGATTTCTGACATAACAAAAGCCAATACTCTGTTTCATCTGCTTCTTTGGCCGCAATTTTCATTTTATGAATAAAATCCGATAAGCTTTCGGCTGACTGAGCTTCTCTGATATTTGCGCCGATCGAGGTTCCCGACTTCAATAGTTGCCTTGCTATCACATATTTTTTATTGCCTTCAAGCAATTCAACAAAGGCAATTATTTTCACCGCAAAACCAAAACTCTTTTCCAGCACCGCATTTTTCCCTTCCTTCATACTTCTCTACTTATTACTTTAATTGGCACATTGGCACATTGGCACATTGGCAAATTAGCACATCACCCCATCTCCTCAAGTGTCCGTCCTTTGGTTTCTTTCAGGTATTTCCGGAAGAAGAAGAAGCTTGCAAAAGTGGCAACCGCATAAAAAATGAATATGTAGCCGATTCCTTTCCCGCTGCTGAACAGGGCCGCAAGTGTCGGGAAAAGAAAAACCGTGATGGCGTTGAAAGCCCAGTGGGAAAATGAACCGATGGAACTGCCACGGGCGCGGATGGTGTTTGGAAACATCTCAGAAAGCAGAACCCAGATGACGGCTCCCTGTGAAAAGGAGAAAAACCCGACAAAGCACACCAGCATAGTAACCAGCATCCAGCCTCCGAATGCTTCGGTGAGCCAGGCAATAGCGAACATGGAAAGGAATACGGTCATGCCGAGCGATCCGATCAGGAGCATCCGCTTGCGGCCGATTTTATCGATCACCCGCATGGCTACCAGTGTAAATATCAGGTTTGTAAGTCCGATAAGAACGGTCTGTCCGATGGCAGAGTCAGTGGAAAAGCCGGCCGTCCGGAAAATATCGGTTGTGTAATACATGATGATGTTGATCCCCGTGAACTGGTTGAACATTCCCACCATGAATCCCAGGATCACCAGCTTCCGGTAAGGCGGTCGGAACAAATAAACTTTTTTACCCAGAACTTCGGTATTAACAGATTCCCGGATCTCTTCAACCATCTTATCGACATCCTCGCCCGGGTTCACTTCATTCAGAACCGTTCGGGCCTGCTGGATATACCCTTTCATGACGAGCCATCTTGGGCTCTGACTAACCGTAAAGAGAAGTCCGTAAAAAACAGCTGCCGGCAAAGCCCCGGCTAAAAACATCCACCGCCAGTTATTCACTCCGGTATTGAGCAGCAGGTAATCGGAGAAAAACGCGGCCAGGATACCTGTAACGATCGCGAGCTGAAAGGTCACCGCCAGCCTGCCCCGGTAGGCAGCCGGGGCAATTTCAGAGATATACATCGGGGAAAGAACCGATGCTCCGCCGATTGCCAGTCCGCCGATAATCCGGAAGGCCACGAAGGCGGCAAAATCCCAGGCAAAAGCCGAGCCAATGGCGGAAACCAGAAACATCAGGGCAAGCCATCTCAGCACCTTTCGCCAGCCAAAATAATCGCCCGGCCACCCAACCACCAGGGCTCCCACCACGCATCCCAGCAAGGCCGAGCTCACCGCCCACCCCTTCATCGCATCGTTCAAACCAAAATGCTCCGTAAAAAACGGAATCGCCCCGTTGATCACGGCGGTGTCAAAACCGAACAGCAGCCCGCCAAGGGCCGCAACGAAAGTGTACAGGTAGAGGTTTTTTCTCATGGTTACTGGTTGCTGGTTGCTGGTTGCCGGTTGCCGGTTGCCGGTTGCTGGTATAGGGAGGCGGTCCCCGCTTTCGCGGGGATGACAACTGCTCCTCCTAAAATTGGCACATTGGCAAATTGGCACATTAGCACATTATCACATTGGCACATTAGCACATTATCACATTGTCACATCAGCACATCTCCGTATCATCTCCATCATCGCCCTCCCGTTATGGTAGGGGCATTTCCAGGGATCGATCTTCCAGTCGTTCCGGTAGTAGGGTGAAGGATCATTTTCAGGTTCAATCCGGTAGGGGATTCCCAACCGGCTCACTTTGGTGAACCATTCGCCGTCCTCATGATCAATCAGGCAGGTATCGATAAAATTCCAGGCCTTTTTAACAATCTCCCAGAACTTCCTGTCGCCGGTCATCTGGTAGGCATTCATGAAGCCAACCAGGTTTTCCGCCTGGGGCCACCAGTGCTTGTTCGTTCTGAGATGGCTTCCATATCGGGTTGATTCAAGAAATAATCCGCCATCCTGGTCAACTCCTTCCCTCGCTACCGCCTCAGCCATCAGGATGCAAACCGGCTTCATTCTCTCAAGAATAGTCTGATCTCCCAATATTTCCGCCGCCTCCATCAGGAGCCAGGAAGCCTCGATATCATGACCGAACGAGCAAGTTCCTTTTGAAGCTTCCACTTCAGAAAACCCGAGATCGAAAAAAATTCCCAGATGCCCGTCTTTCCTGATAATCTTGTCGAGGAACAGCACCAGCAGCTCCGTGAGGCGCTCTTTTACCCGATCGTCCTTCCACACCTTAAAAAGCGCAGCATAAGCCTCCATAACATGAAGGTGGGTGTTCATCGACCGGGGCTCGTTGTTGTCAGCCATCCGGTTCTCCCCGTATACATTCCACTCGCGGGTGAACGCCTCAAAATACCCCGGATATTCAGGATCCTTGGCGATCCGCTCCAGCAAGTGGTAAAATTCCTGCATTACCAGATACACCTCCTGACTGGCAGTCAGTTCATAATATTTGGCCAGACTGTAAATGACAAAAGCTTGTGCATAAGTGTGTTTGATATCTTTCGCAACCGAATCATCCGGGTTAATCTCCATGTAATATCCGCCAAAGAGGGGATCCAGGAATTTGTCCTGAAGCACCCGGTACGCCAGGTTTGCCATTTCCCTGTATTCCGATTTATTCAGTTCTATCGTGGCGGCCGAATAGGTCCAGAGAATCCTGGCCACCAAAACGCAGGAGAGGTTGGCCTCAACGGGCCGGCCCTTCAGATCAGCAGCACCATAAAAACCATCCCCCCCGGGCTTCAGCCCGTGCTCAATCCAATAAGGCAGGATATCCTCGGTCAGCTCCTTGTAGAAAGCCGCCCGAAGGGTCTCCAGCTCGGGCTTGAGCGTGCGGAAATCAGTTGCTGGTTGGAAGACAGTTGCCGGTTGCCGGTTACCGGTTGCCGGTTGTACGCCAGAACCTCCCTCCTGGCAATCATCAACTCTAACGATGTTGTTCATTAATTAGCACATTAGCACATTGGCACATTAGCACATTAGCACATTAGCACATTAACAAATTTTCTTACTCGCTGAACATCCGTCTCTTTTATCGAGAACTCCGGAATTTCCGGCAACCCGCCCATGTAAACGTCACTGCGCCGGTACTCCATCCGGCTGTCAACAGCGCTGCGCAAGGTAGCATGATATTCCCGAGCCTTTACCTTCCGTGAAAACTCCCGGATATTGGTTTCATCCAGGCCTGCTCCCGGCATGATGATAATGGCATCGCCCGACTGGCGGATCAATCGCTGAATTACCGGGATTGATTCGGTCACCTTGTTCATTTGTCCTGATGTAAGAATCCGTTCAACGCCCGTTCTTTTTAGGTCCTCAAGCGCTTCAAAAGGATCACGTGTCATATCAAAAGCCCGGTGGAAGGTTACGCTCAACGGACTCGCCAGTTCAACAATTTCCCGCGTCCTTTCGATATCAATCCGCCCGTCAGCTGTCAGAAATCCGATCACAATTCCGTTAACCCCGATATCCTTGCACCGCTGAATATCCCGTCTGATAATCACATACTCCAGATCGGAATAGAGAAAATCACCCCCGCGGGGCCTGATGATCACATGCATCTTGATAGAAAGCTTCATTCGCGCCAGTTCAATGGTCCCGATGCTGGGCGTGGTTCCGCCTTCATACAGATTATCGCAGAGCTCAATCCTGTACGCTCCCCCCTCCTGGGCCGCCAGGGCAGACGGAAGGGAACCGGCGCAGACTTCGAGAATGGGGGTGGGCATGGGAATTTATTCTAGATAGTATTTCTTTCCATCCAAAGGTAATCAGGAACGGGGAGAAAGGCGAAAGGAAAAAGGCGAAAGGCGAAAGAAAGAATAAAGAATAAAGAGTAAAGAGGGAGGAAATGCGTTGGAATTAT
>CAYQFT010000145.1:0-8990 GCA_964416825.1 uncultured Porphyromonadaceae bacterium | reverse complement strand
AAAGCGCCAATACTCTTTTTGCCCAACCACCAGGCCCTGATCGACCCGGTTATTTTACTCAGCCAGATTTACCGGTACACCCCCGTAACTCCGGTCGTTTCAGAGAAGTATTATAACATACCTGTGGCAAAGTGGTATTTTACGCAGGTGGGTGCTGTGCGGGTCAGCGATCTTGAAGCTGGCAGCCGCGATACGCAGGTGTTATCATCGATCACCAGCGCAGTTGCCGAAGGGTTCCGGCACAACCAGAATATCGTGATCTACCCCGGAGGACAGATTGCCGGGCAGGGCTATGAGAAGATTTTCAACAAAAAATCGGCGTATCACATTGTCAGCGCGATCCCGCAGGATGTGCAGATTGTAGGAGTGCGTATAAACGGCCTGTGGGGCAGCATGTTCTCCAAGGCTGGGACCGGGAAATCGCCGGTGTTTTTCACCCAGTTGCTGAAAGGGGCCCTGTATGTGCTGGCCAACCTGCTGTTCTTTGTGCCAAAACGCGCCGTCAGCATTGAATTTGAAGACCTCACCAAAAAGGCCGGTGAAAAGGCGGCCCTGGGGCAGAAACCCTTCAACACATTCCTGGAAGACTTTTACAATCTCCATGGCGCGGAACCAGCGCTTTTCCTGAGGCATTTTTTCTACCTGCCGCAGCGGAGCGGAAAAGTCGCTGAAACGATCACGGGTTCGGCTACGGATGTCCGTGACCAGGCCCTGCCGACCGATGCGGAGTCAATACCCGCAGAAACCCTGGAAAAGGTAACCGGGATTGTCGCTTCCATATTGGGCTGCACCCCAGGCCAGGTCTCACTCAATTCCAATCTTGTACTCGACCTGGGCGCCGACTCGCTCAGCATGGTGGAAATTGTTTCCGGGCTTGAGCAGCAGTTCAAGGGGTTTCAGGCGCCCGAGATCAATGAGATCAAGACCATTGGAGATCTTTGCCTCGTTGCCCTGGGACAGTTCAGCACCGTCGCCGACCTGAAGCCCTCCCTGTTTGACCATGATTTCCCCGGCGAAGAACTAATCCGTGTGGACCCGGAAAAAAACATTCTCTGGCAGTTCCTGGATACGTTTTCAACCAATCAGAACGAGTGTTTTGTTTATGATGCCATGATCGGATCGACCACCCGGAAAACCTTCCTGCTGAAAGCAGCTGTGATCTCCGGCCTCATCAAAAAGAAGGTGAAGGGCAAACACGTCGGAATTATGCTTCCTGCACTTCAAAGCACCACCCTGCTGATCATGGCCACCTATATGGCCGGAAAGATCCCGGTGATGCTCAACTGGACCGTCGGGAAAAAGGTGCTGGAGCACTGCATGGACACCGCGGGGGTGGAGGTGATCCTTTCAGCCGGGACCTTTATCAAAAAAATCGAGGAGCAACTGCCCGAAAGCATCAAATCAAAGCTTGTACTGCTGGAAAAAGAGGTGCCTCAGATCAGCATTGCATTGAAAATAAGAGGGTTGATTGTTTCCAGGTTCCCGAAACTGCTGCTCGGTTACAAACAGGTTGACAACACCGCCGTCATCCTGTTTACCTCCGGAAGCGAAGCCATGCCCAAGGCGGTTCCCCTGACGCACCGCAACATCACAAGCGACCTGAATGGCACATTCAAGTTAATCAGGATTGAAAAGAAGACCATCTTTCTCGGCTTTCTCCCGCCGTTCCACAGCTTTGGTTTTGCAGCACTGGTGGCCCTGCCGCTGGTTTCAGGGATCCGGGTGGCCTATACCCCCAATCCGACCGACGCACGGGAGGTGCTGAAAATTCTTAAACACACCCGGGCAAACCTGCTGGTAGGAACCCCCGGCTTTTTAAAGATGATGATGGCAGCCGGATCCGCCTACTATTTCAAATCTGTGCGTTATGTGATCTCCGGCGCCGAAGCCATGCCCCTGGTGCTGAAAGAGCTTTTCGACAGCATGACCACCGGGGCCACGCTGATCGAAGGCTATGGCATCACGGAATGTTCACCGATCCTTTGCGCCAACCCCGTCGACCGCCAGAAAATGAACAGCGTCGGAAAATTTATCCCGGGGGTGGAACACCTGATCCTCGACCTGGCAACCGGGAACCCGGTTCAGCCCGGACAGCCGGGCATGATCTATGTACGGGGCGAAAATGTGTTTCACGGTTATTTAGGGGAAGATGCGCTTAATCCATTCGAAGAGATCGACGGGAAAACCTACTATAAAACCGGTGATCTCGGGTACCTGGATGCAGACGGTTACCTCTTCATAACAGGACGACTGAAGCGCTTCATTAAAATTGCCGGGGAGATGATCAGCCTCCCGTTCATCGAAAAAATCCTGCTGGAAAAATACAATGACCCCGAAAAGCAGGTGCTGGCCGTGGAAGGATCCGACAAAACCTCTCCTGCCCAGATTGTGCTGTTCACCACCCTGGGCATCAGCCTCGATGAAGTTAACGACCACCTGGCACAAAACGGCGTAGCCCCCATCGCCCGGATCAGACGCATTGTTGAACTGGATGAAATTCCGGTACTGGGCACCGGCAAAACGGATTATAAAGTTTTGCGAAAAATCGTTGAAGCATAACCGATTTTCACCTTTGGTTACGGTCCGCCGGTAATCGTCACCGTTACCTCGAACCGTGCGGCACTTTCGGTGCAGTCGATGGTTTGTGTGGCCCAATAGTGGGTTCCGTTTACCAAAGGCGTGGCGGCAGGCAGGGCGGTTCCCCCGGATAACGCATCGTACCAGCGTATGTTCTGGCCGGTTGCGGCCAGGCTGGCAACTGTGGCCCCCGCACTAAATGACTGTGTGGCTGTTCCGGCAGGTTTGCAGGGTGTTGGATCTATGGCCGCCGTTACTTCAAACCTCGAGGTACTTTCGCATCCGTTTACAGTTTGGCTGGCATAATAATGGTTCCCGTTTACCAGCTGCGTCGAAACCGGCAGAGCGGTTCCCCCGGTTTCGGTGTTATACCATTTCAGGTCGGCACCGGTGGCCTGAAGGCTGGCGACAGTTGGCGGGGTGCCGGTATACGAAGGCGGGTTAACGGTAATTAAAGCACTTGCGCATCCCGCACTGAAAACGCTGTTGTTATAATTGCGTGCAAAATACGTGGTGCTCGTGCCCGGGGCGACGGTTACCGGGTTTCCGGTTGCCACTTCAGTTCCGCCGCAACTTCCGGTGTACCAGTAAACAGTCCCGATAGCACCGTTGGCAGTAAGGGTGGTTGAAAACCCGTTGCAGATAGAGGTGGTTCCCGAAATGCTGGTCGGTGCGCCGGGGATGGCCAGCGTTGAAAAACTCACCTGGTCGCCGTAACTGGTTCCTGCCGAGTTGGTGGCATAAGCCCGGGCATAATAGGTCGTCCCGGAAGCCAGGCCGGTCGCGGAAGAGGTAAACTCCCCCGTCGAACTTCTGGCTCCTAGAGTTGTTTTACTGTCCGATGTTGTCGGGTTTGGCAATGTCCCCCAGCAATGTCCGTGCTGGGTCGGATTGGGGTATCCCAGGTTGGTTGCATTTCCGTTTAAGGTTGCCGATGAAACGGTTATGCCGGTTGCATCCTGGGTAGTCACGGTAACGGGTTTCTTAACCGTGATCTGAAAATCTTCCGTATTGGATAACGCATTGTAGGCGTCATACGCCTTCCAGGTGAACAGTTCAAGTCCGCCCCAGTTGGTAAAAGGCGTGTATACAAGGTTTCCGATGCTGGCAGAAGGAATAAGATCGTTCACCACGACCGGTGTTCCGCCCAGGGTTAGTGTGCCATTGCCAGGCAGGGTGATGATCTGAATGCCTGCAAAATTATCTCCGTCAGCGTCGTAATACATATAATTCACCTCGAATTCCGAAGTGGCAAACGTATGTGTCGTGTTGTAATTGATGGTGATCTGTTCATTTACCGTGGCATTTCCGGCCAGGGTGCCCAGCAGGGAACTGTTGACCGCATCGATGATCTGCCCGCTGCTGTTTTTCAGAAACCGGGTATTGTACATCAGGTTCGGTTCATTGCCGGCCAGGGTGGTTCGCATGGTCGACTGGATCTGCACCTGGCTGAGGGCCGTATTGTAAACACGCGCATCCGCCAGGCTCCCTTTGAAGGCTCCGTATCCGTTCACCTGCCCGTTGGGAAGGCCCCCGATGAACATGGTATGGTTGCTGTTTGTGTAAACTGTGCCTGACGCGCTGATGGTTGCTTTTGATACACCGTTAATGTAAATGATCATCGTGGATCCGTTATACGTGCCCGCAACATGGCTCCATTGGTTCAGTGCGAGTTCATCGGCAGTTGAAAAAGATTTGTTTACCCCGTTGATGGTAATGGAATAGTGTATTTTCAGCGTATTGGGTACGATCCAGAGCGAAAAAGTGCGGGACAGGCTGCCGCCGGCGTCGTCCGTTTTCATGAAGAGGGGTTGCCAGGATGATGGAGAAATCCCGTTGGGTTTAACCCACAAACTTACAGTCTGCTGCTGCACCCTCAGGTTTGCGTCATCCGGAACGACGACATAGGAGGTGGCATCCGGAACCGTAAGCACTGCGCCGGGATCAAAAACCTGCGGCTGGGTATTGCTGTTAAAGGTAATCTCATCCCCGTAGGTGGTTCCTGTACTGTTGGTGGTGTAGGCACGGGCCCGGTAGGTGGTGTGCGCAGTCAGCCCGGTCAGGTTCGCAGAAAAAGCACCGGTACCGAATGAACCTGTTTCGGTGGTTTTGGTGCCGGCCGTATTCGGGCAGGTGCCGGTACCGTAGGCAATCCCCCGTACGGTAATATTGCCGGACCCTGCATGATCGATACTCCCGCCGACGGTGGCGGATGTCAATGCCAGGTTTGAGGATCCTGTTGTGGAAACTGCCATATCAGGATCGGGGGCTATGATGCCCGCACCTGACGCGTTCCAGAATGGAGCATTCACCAATGTTCCGTCGTTGAGTCCTTTAATGTCCGGCAGGTTGCTACCGGAAACCCCGTCGAAATTGTAGTAATGTATAAGGCCTGTTTCATTTCCTGATAAGGTTTTATTGTACAATCCGGCAACCTCACAGGCCCCGAGGGCACGGTTCCAGATGCTGATCTCATCAATGCTTCCCATGAAGTATTCGTCAAAGCCCGGGTATTGCCTGGCAACCCAGAATTCAGTGCCAACGGGGTTCCCGATCGTGCTGCCATGCGTTTCGACCAGGATGCCGTCAAGGTATAGCCAGGCATTGGTGGCTGTCTTTGTCACCGTATATTGGTGCCAGGCATTGTCTGTAGGAAAATCAACACTGGTTGAAGCCCACAAGTCGCCGGCCCGTATTTTACCTCCTGTTTCCATGCCAATGTAAAATGCATTTCCCGATGTTCCCTGCGAGAGTATTTCGATGAAGTTACCGGTTTGCGATGCATCATGCTGCGCCCAGACACAAACTGTAAAATCGCCGGACGCGGGAATATTTGCCGGGGTGATAACAAACTGGTCAGTGCCGTTGAACAGGAGACAGTCACCCTGTGCAGCAGAACGGCCAGGGATCAGGAGAATGAAGCTAACCAGGATCAGCAGGAACTTTTTAAAACGTCTTTCCTTACTATTGATAATGCGGGTGACATGGCTCGTGTTTTTCATGATTTAACACTTTTGGTATAAATTATTTTTAATTATAAAACTGTATCTGAACCTGTTATGAATTATCAACCCCAATCTCCCCGGTGCATTGCCCGCACCATTAATCATCACGTCATCTTATGTTATCAATCGAATGCCAATTTAATTATAATTTTCATGATAAAATAAATAATAATTATGTAACATTTTCCGGGGACAACTGTCTTACTTTTGCATTGAAAACGGGATTACCCCTCCCGGTAAAACCAGGTTACCACCTTTAAAACCGATACCATGAAAACAGGAAAAGGAATTTTATTTTTACTCGCAGCCGTTATGGCCATTATTTTTGCAGGATGCCAGAAAGACGGACCGCAAGGCCCCCCGGGTGCCGACGGACAGGATGCCACAGTTTATTATTCAGAGTGGTTTTCACCCGTGGCCTGGTCGGGCAATTCAGGCGACTGGTACTTTGCTGCCAGTGCCCCCGATCTCACCCAGGATATTGTAGAGAACGGTGTCGTGCTTGCCTATGCCTGGCTGGCCGATGATGTTTATGGTGGCACTTCAATACGCCCCTTGCCGGCCTATGCCGTTGGTGCAAACTGGAGTTTCCTGATCCACGAGTACGGAAGCATTGAGTTCACCTCCGACATGTTTGCCCCGCCGCTCGCCTCCGGTAATAAATTCCGGTTTATCGCCATCCCCGGCACCATCCATGCCTTAAAATCAGCTACACCGGGGTACAAGAGCGAGCAGGAGCTGAAAAGCATGTCGTACAAAGAGATTTGCACGCTGTACAACATTCCTGAATAGCACATCTGCCGCATATTTTTAGCCTGAAAAGATTCGTTTCTTACAATTATTTTACTCCGCATGAGTTTATTGTAAGTGAAAATCTTAACCAGGCCGGTATGAAACAGCAGATCATCGAAAACATCGGCGACCCCGATGCGCTTGAGAAGTTGTTCAGGAAAGATAAAAGTGAATTTAGTCTTGCTTTTCCCGAAGCTTCGGCTGGCATTGAAACAGACCTGGTAAGGTTCTGGCAGATCAGGTTGAGAAAAGAGACTACCGGACAAAACCTGCCGATGCTGAAAGCAGATCTTTGGCTGGTTGCGGTAATTTCTCTGGTAGTTGCCCTGCTGGTAAAGGCACACCTGCTCTTCGGTAAGCTTGAACCAGAGGTCTATTGGTCGCGTAATCTTACTGTGATTGTATTCGCCGGCCTTACAGCCTGGTTTATCCTGAAAAACGGGATCACCGGGGTGAAAAACATCCTTGTTCTGGCCATTCCGGTCTTGGTGCTGGCGGTTTATCTGAACCTGCTCCCCGAAAAACTGAACGACACCACCATTCTGGCATTTATCCATGCACCGGTGTTCGTGTGGTTCATGTTCGGAATGGCGTGGGTTTCTCTCAAATATGCAGATACCTCGCGAGTTTCAGCCTTCATCCGTTATAACGGCGAGCTGGTCATCATGTATGGTTTGTTATGCATAACCGGCGCCATGCTGTCGGGTATGACGATCGGACTCTTCGCAGTAATTGGCATGGATATCGGGCAGTTTTACATGGAAAATATAGGCATCATCGGCCTGGCGGTTTTCCCCGTTGTGGCTGCCTGGCTCACCGGACAGTACCCCGACATCACCAGCAGGATCACACCCATCATCGCCCGGATTTTCACCCCGCTGGTATTTATCACAACCTCTGTTTACCTGGTTGCCATCGCGGTTTCCGGCATCGATCTTTCAAAAAACCGTGATTTCCTGATCATTTTCAACCTGTTGCTGCTCGCGGTGATGGCCATTATTGTCTTTTCCCTCTCAGAGCTTGACAAATCGAATATTCGCAAGCTGAATGTCATCGTACTGTTTCTGCTGGCGGTGGTCACGCTCATCATTGACCTTTACGCACTTTCGGCGATCATTTCCCGTCTGTCGGATGGATTTACCCCGAACCGCACCGTTGTGCTGCTCTCCAACATCCTGTTTTTAGTGAATATTTTGCTGATTTTACCCGGACTTTTCCTTGCCGGTTTTAAAGGAAAACCACTCGACAGGGTGGAAATGGTTATTTGCAGGTATCTTCCGGTGTATTTCCTCTATGCAGCGGTCGTGATCTTTGTTTTTCCGATCATTTTCCGGGTCATTTAAAAATCGCGTTCTCCCGGAGTTGCTATCACGCATCATGTGCGGTTTTTCCATGCTATTGTCTGATTATTTTAACGTTTCCAAGTCGGTCGTTGCCCCTGAGTTTGACCAGGTATACCCCGGGGGGCAACCCGGCCATATCCTGTTCAATCTGGCGTTGGCCGTCAAGCTTCGTATGCATTATGTGCCTGCCCAGCATATCGAAGATGTCGATGGTGAGGTTTGATAAAGGATCAGCCTTTGTAAATTCGACAGTGAAAATTCCGGTGGTGGGATTGGGGTAAACCCTGAACCAATTTTTATCCCCCGGCATGGTGCGATTCGCTTGTTCTTCCGGGTCTGTATCATCTCCTGTGGCTCTGAAAGCTACAGGCTGCTGGCTGCAATACCCGCCACCGGTGCTGATCTGTGCGTGGAGATATCCGCCAGGGTTTACTGTCGTCCCGTCTTTCAGTAAAACATTCAGGCCACCAATAAGTTCGGCGGTCGCGCCATTCTCAACAGTGAACTGGCTGCCGTTCCCTCCGGTCACAATGGAGAACAGGGCGGCGATACAGGTATCTGAACCTGCAGGAATAGTTTGGTCAAGTGAGACTGTATTGGGGAGGACAGAGGTGATGTCCAAAACAAACGGTGTGATTCTTTCATCAACCCACTGATCGGACCCATTCGATTCTATGGCGTAAACCAGTCCCTCTATCCAGTAGCAGTCGGCGACACCGATGGGGGTGCTTTGCATATACGATGCCATGGATGCGGCGTCGCGGTTGATCACCCATCGTTCAACAGGGGTGATCATGCCGAAGATCTCGCTGGGGATGCCGATCCCTTCATCGCCGGTCCATCTTACAAAATAAGGTGACTCGGCAAGCCACCACAGAGGGAAGCGGACCAGGCCCTCGTTATGCCTTTGTGTAGCTTCCGTAAACAAGGTATCCTTCAGGTACCTGCCGATTTCCGGGCTGAGGTTTAGAAAAATAAAGCCCCTGTAGGTAAAACCATCACGCCGCCCGTTATATTCATCCGGGTATGGCGCGTTCCATCCCTGTTTGCCGTAAAAGGCCATGGAATCCACATAATGGATGTCAAGGCCCAGGTTAAGGAAGCCGGAGAGATGGCCGGTAGCGGCATTGACCTGGGCCAGATCGTTGAAAGTGTTGGCTAGCCGTGCCATGCCAATATGCGCGGACATGGTTCCATAAAGGTTTCCCGGGTCAATGTTTGCCCCGACCTTACTGTTGTAAAAGGCCTTGATATCCTCATAATAGGGTTGCAC
>CAYQFT010000144.1:0-9002 GCA_964416825.1 uncultured Porphyromonadaceae bacterium | reverse complement strand
CCGGCAGGAGCAAGGAGATCAGTATAATCCCGAGAATCAGGGAAAAGAGGGTGATCAGGATCGATTCCGCCAGAAACTGGCCGATCAGCAGGCCCCTTCCCGACCCCACAACCTTTCTCAGGCTGACTTCCTTGGCACGACGGGTTGCCCTTGCGGTTGCAAGGTTGATATAATTGAGCGATGCGATCAGTATCAGGAAAAAGGATACCAATCCGAAAATATATACATACTGGATATTTCCGGGAGGCACGGGTTCCTGTGCACTGCCTGAATGCAGATGGATCCGCGTGATCGGAGTCAGTTCGTAGGTAACCTTGATTCCGATGTTTTCAAAGATTGAAGCCATGTATTTGGCATACATGCCTTTAAGCTTTTCCTGGAATCCGGCGATATCAGTACCCTCCCTCAGCAACAGGTAGGTAAAAACCCCGAAATTTCCCCAGGTGCCAGCCTGGGCATCAAATGTGACTCTTGAAATAAGGGCATCAAACGTGACATGTGAATTTTTGGGAACATCCTCCATTACAGCGGTAACGGTAAACAAACGGTCGCCGGAACGCAGAGTCTTGCCCACAGCAGATCCCTTCCCAAAATAGCGGCGTGCCATGCTCCTGGTGACAACCAGGTCGCCTGGATGTTTCAGAGCTTTATCGGCACTGCCTTCAAGAATCCGGTAGGTAAAAATATCGAAGAAGGCAGAGTCGGCAACATAAACATTGTCTTCCTTGAATTCCTTGCCGTCCTCGGCCTTATACGTAGCCGGTCCTTGCGTGTAAAGACGGCTAAACCCCTCAACCTCAGGATAGTCACTCGCCACCTGGGGCCCGAACGGAACTTGTGCTATGATCCAGGTGAATTCATCGTCGGTTTCCTTGATGTGCGACTGCACTCTGACGATCCGGTCGGCCTTCTTATGATACCGGTCGAAACTCAATTCATCGGCGACGTACATAATCAGAAACAGGGCACTGGCAATGCCCAGTGTAAGTCCCAGGATGTTCAGCAGGCTAAAACCAAACTTCTTGAGAATATTCCGAAGTGCAGTTTTTATAAGGTTGGCTATCATGGCAATAGGTTTGAATTTAAATTAGATTCAGGTACCAGCTAAGCTTTCGGTTTCACTTTTAAAACGAGTAGGAGCCTGAATCGTTACACCCTTCCGACTTGAAAATGTGTTAACGCTGCGTTAAAGAATGGTTGCCGTATATCCATCATCATACTACCACGGAACGCCATGATTGCTTTTTGAGGGACTTTAACTAAATTGAGCACTAAATGAAAAAAGTGGTATTACTCGCCGCCTCGCCCTTGCTGCTTTTTCAGTGCGGGTCGTCCCTGGCTGACAAACGGCCCAACATCATTGTGATCCTCTCCGACGATATGGGCTATTCGGATATCGGGTGTTACGGGGGGGAGATCCAAACCCCCAACCTCGATGCACTGGCGGACAATGGGCTGCGGTTTACCCAGTTTTACAATACCGGAAGGTGCTGCCCAACCCGGGCAAGCCTGCTCACCGGCCTCTATTCACATCAGGCGGGCATCGGGGAAATGGTTTCCGACAGGGGAACGGCCGGCTACCGGGGCGACCTGAACCAGGAATGCATGACGATTGCCGAAGCACTGAAAACATCGGGGTACAACACATACATGGCTGGAAAATGGCACGTTACTCCATATCGGCCTAAAAATTTCAGCCAGGTGAACTGGCCGCTGCAACGGGGTTTCGACCGGTTTTACGGAATGATATCAGGGGCCGGAAGCTATTATGACCCGGTCAGTCTGGCTCGCGACAACCAATATATATCCCCGCTCAACGATCCGGAATATACCCCGGAAACCTACTATTTCACGGATGCGATATCGGATCATGCCACACGCTACATCCGGGAGCATGATACCGACAGTCCGTTCTTCCTTTATGTGGCCTACACGGCAGCGCACTGGCCCATGCATGCCCTGCAAAAGGATATCGAAAAATACAGGGGGAAATATGACGTGGGTTATGAAGCCATCCGGAAAACCCGGGCTGCCAGGATGAAGGAACTGGGAATTTTCCCCGATGCCTGGGAAATGAGCCCCCTCGCAGGTAAGGGATGGTCTGAAATTGAGAACAAGGCCTGGGAAGCCAGGTGCATGGAGGTTTATGCCGCCATGATCGACAATATGGATCAGGGTATCGGACGGATCCTGGCAGAGCTGAAAAGAAAAGGGGAACTGGATAATACGATCATCATGTTTCTTCAGGACAACGGCGGATGCCACGAGGATTATGGCCGGAAGGAGCGCAAGCCGATCGCCGACTCCCTGGGACCGGATGATTTCCAGACCCGCATGATCCCGAATGTAACCCGGAACAATGCCCCTGTGATGATGGGCCGGGATGTGATGCCTGGCGGTCCGGAATCCTACATTGCCTATGGGCTGGAATGGGCTAACGTCTCAAATACCCCATTCAGGCTTTTTAAAACCTGGGCTCATGAAGGGGGTATTTCCACACCCCTGATCGTTCACTGGCCCGCGGGTATCCGGGAGAAGAACGGCTGGAGAAAGACTCCCGGTCACCTGGTCGATATCATGGCTACCTGCATTGATTTGGGCAAGGCAACCTATCCTGATGAATATAAGGACGTTAAACTCATTCCGCTGGAAGGCATGAGCCTCCGGCCGGTTTTTGAGAAAGATCAGCTCCCCAACCGGATGCTCTTTTTTGAGCACGAGCGCAATCGTGCCGTCAGGGCTGAAACATGGAAACTGGTAGCTCAGGGAGCAGAGGGCCCCTGGGAATTGTACAATATGGAAACCGACCGCACCGAAGTGAATAACCTGATCGATATCTATCCGGAAAAGGCCCGGGAGCTGGCCGACGCCTGGGAAGCCTGGGCAATCCGGGCAAGGGTGAAACCCTATCCGGAAACGGTGAATAAAAAGTGAGACCCCAATGACATCAAATTCTATCCTATGACTTTCAAAAGACTACAGGTCCTTCTGCTCCTCGCACTTCTGACTGCAGGCTGCCAGCCCGGGCCACCGGAAATAAACAGCTCCCGGTTCAAAGACTACATCGACCGGTTCAACAGTCAGGATACGGCTGAACTGCATGTCGATGTGGTTCCCGGCACCCGGATGATCCGGAACGCCGATACCTGGACTTTCCTGTCGGCGAACATTCCGATCTTTGAATGTCCAGACCCGGAGCTCGAGGAGGTATATTACTACCGGTGGTGGACTTTTCGCAAACACATCAAGCAAACACCTGATGGATATGTGATTACTGAGTTCATGCCGAATGTTCCCTGGGCGAGGAAATACAATTCAATATCCTGTCCCGCCATGCACCACTTCCGCGAAGGCCGGTGGCTCCGCAATACTGAAATCCTGCGGGATTATGGCCGGTTTTGGCTTGAGGGCGGCGGCGATCCGTATGTTTACAGTTTCCCGATTGCCGAAAGCTTCCTGCAATACCATATGGTTCATCCCGACAGGGATTTTCTGGCTAAAAGTTTGCCCGGACTGGTTGAGAATTTCAGGGAGTGGGAAAGGCGCCGTCGTACCCCTGACGGCCTGTTCTGGCAAAACGACGGACAGGACGGCATGGAAGTGGCCATCGGCGGAACGGGCAAGCGCCCCACCCTCAATTCCTATATGTTTGCCGATGCACGGGCCATCGCCGAGATAGCCCGCATGACCGGCGATACCGCGCTGGCCGCCCGGTTCAGCGCCGAAGCCGAACGGATCAGGCAGCTGACGCTCAACAAACTCTGGGACCGTGATGCCCGGTTTTTCAAGGTCATACCGGAGAAAGCCTATTCCGATTCTGCTCATGTGACCGATTCGCTGAGCAGCGCCCGCGAGTTGCTGGGGTTTGTACCCTGGTACGTGGAGTTGCCGCCCGCCAATCAGGGGTACGAGGTTGCCTGGGCGCAGCTGATGGATCCCAAAGGGTTTTACGCACCGTTCGGCCCCACCACGGCTGAGCAGCGGCATCCCGGCTTCCGCGTGAGCTACGAAGGACACGAATGCCAGTGGAACGGCCCAAGCTGGCCCTTCGCCACCTCCCAGACCCTAACGGCGCTGGCCAACGTGCTGAACAATTATCCACAGGAAACCATCACCGAAAAAGACTTCTTTGAAGTGCTGAAAATCTATGCCGGGTCACACCGCTTCCGCCAAATCCCTCCCGATGGAGATACCCTCACCAGCAATGACCTCTGGATCGATGAGAACCTGAATCCCTTCAACGGCGACTGGCTGGCCCGCACCCGGATGGAGGTGCAGGGATATAATCATGGCTTCCGTGAACGGGGTATCTATTACAATCACTCCACCTTTAACGATATCATAATCACAGGCTTGGTCGGCCTTCGTCCGTCGCTCGGTAACAAGATAACCGTGAACCCTCTGATCCCAGAGAGCTGGGAATGGTTCTGTCTTGATAAGGTTCCGTACCAGGGACATACACTCACGATCGTGTGGGACAAATCCGGGAAGAAATACGCAAGGGGAAAAGGATTGCAGGTTTTTGTTGATGGAAAACTGAAAGCTAAAAGTAAACGGATCCGACCGATAACGGTAACTAATCCTTCCTGATTATGTCAATTAACCTGGCCGAATTACTTCGCGATTCCTTCAGGGAATTTTACGATGCCCCCATTGAAGCCTGGGCGGAGTTTGCCAATAGCTGCGAGATAATCGAAACAAAGGCTTCTGGATCTGGTTGCAAAATTTCCTGAAATTGAAACCCGGGTCGCCCAGAAACATATTGCATCCTACCTCGGCATTACTCCCCAGAGTTTGAGCCGGATACGGGGACAAAGAATTAAGTGAAATTACCATAGGGTAATCAATCCTCCGGAATCAGGTTACTATTTTCGCCCTCGAAATAATGTACTAAAAATGAAAAACTTATTCTGATGGTATCGCTGATCGTTCCCGCACTCTCCTCGCTCGGCCAACTGCCCGACCGTAGCCTTGTCGAAAAGCTGGTTTCAAAATCCATTGACAATAAAAATGTTTTCGGCATTACCCTGGCCGTCTCCCAAGGGGACCAAACAATGTATGTGGCTGGCGGAGATTTGTCTGATACCAGCAGCTATTTCATTGCCAGCACCACGAAACTGTATGTATCGGCAGTCATGTTCATGTCGGAAGTTGCTGGAAAAATCAGGCTCGATGATCCCATCTCCCGGTACCTCGATCCCTCCGTCATCAAAGGGCTGCATGTATACAAGGGGGTGGACTACGGATCCGCGATAACCATCCGGCAACTCCTGTCACACACGTCCGGGTTGCCTGATTATCTGCAGGATAAAGGGCCCAATGGCAAATCCCTGTTCACAGAATTAAAAAAAGGTAACGACCTTACATTCACCTTCGAGGACATCCTGATCCTCTCGAAAAAGATAAAACCGCACTTTGCACCCGGCGCACCCGGCAAAGCATTTTATTCCGATCTGAATTACCAGCTCCTCGGGAAAATCGCCAGCTATATCTATGGTAAGCCCCTGAATGATGTATTTCAAGATCTGATCTACAGCAAACTTAACCTAACCCAAACCTATATTTACGCTTCCCCCACCGACCGTAAACCTGCAACGATGTATTTCAATGCCGGAAAACTGGACATCCCCAAGGCTATGACATCCTTTACGGCAGACGGAGGCATTGTGTCGACCACGCGTGAGTCGCTCATCTTTATCAGGGCTTTTATGGACGGCACCCTTTTCCCAAAATCATACGTAACGGTTAGTCAGTCGTGGCTGAATATTTTCCCGCCCCTGAAATACGGGAATGGGATGATGAAATTCGGACTGCCTAAATATTTCACCGCTTTCCAGGCCCTCCCCGCCCTGTATGGGCACTCGGGTCACTCCGGCGCTTTCGACTGGTATTGCCCTGGAACCGATACCTATTACGTGGGAACGGTGAACCAGATAAACAAGCCTTCAATTTCCTTCAAGGTGCTGGTTAACTTGCAGTTGCTGGTAAAGGCTGCCAAATAAGAAAAACAGAGAGGTTTCTGCTCTATACTGAATTTACGATATTGCAAGATAGACTTGGCATATTATTGCTATTTTTGTAAAAACTATCTGGCAAAATGGACAAATTATTTCAATATTCTTCATCCCGAATAAACTCGATTGACACTAGTTTTAAAAGATTCCTGTGGGAAAAGGTCAACTGGAACAACCGGTTGATAGCCATCAGCGGCGCCCGGGGCGTTGGGAAAACCACCCTGCTTCTGCAATATATCCGGGAGCACCTGAACACTGCACCTGATGAGGTAATTTACGTGAACCTGGATGATCTGTTTTTTTCAAAAAATTCACTTGTTGATTTTGCTGCTGATTTTGCCAGACGAGGTGGAAGATATCTTTTTCTGGATGAAGTGCACAAATACAAAAACTGGTCGCAGGAGATAAAAAACAGCTATGACTATTTCCCCGATCTTAAAATCGTGTTAACGGGTTCTTCTGCCCTGGATATTTATAAAGGGAAAGCTGATCTGAGCCGCAGAGCGATCTTGTACAATTTACCAGGACTATCATTCAGGGAATTCATCGAATTAAAATACGGAATTCATTTCCCTGTTTTTGAATTGGAAGACCTTTTAAAAAATGCTTCGGTAAAAGCTCCCCCCATCCTCGATAAAATTAAACCTGTTAAACTGTTCGAGGAGTATCTTCAATCCGGATATTATCCTTTTTTCAAAGAAAGTGAACCCGATTTTCATACGAGGCTCAAGCAGACACTAAACCAGGTCATTGAGAGCGACTTACCGTCTGTTCAGAATATTGATTATACAGCCGTGCATTATTTAAAAAAACTAATCTCGATTTTATCGGAGATTGTCCCCTACAAACCAAACATTGTAAAACTCAGTCAGCAGGTTGGGGTCAGCCGTGAAACCCTGATCCGCTATCTGTATCTGCTCGGAAATGCGGATTTGCTAATTCTGCTTCAACCGGCAGCCCAAGGGATCAGCCGCATGAACAAGCCAGAAAAGGTATACCTGAACAACCCCAACCTGGCCTTCGCCCTGGCCAGCAACCAATTAAACATGGGAACTATCAGGGAAACCTTCTTTGTTAACCAGCTTCAGGTCTTCCATTCTGTAACAGCGTCAACACAGGGTGATTTCCTGGTGAACAATAAATATATCTTTGAAATTGGAGGAAAAAACAAAACCCGAAAGCAAATAGCCGGCCTCGAAAATGCATGGATTGCCGCCGATGATATTGACTATGCTCGCGAGAACAAGATCCCGCTCTGGCTTTTTGGCTTCCTGTACTGAAAGGTTCTGTTAACTAGACACGCCGACATGAATACCAGTCCTCGCCGGGCTTTTTTACCACCTTGCGCCGAACCAGTTGATCAATGGACGCCGGAAAGAGTCGATCACCTGTACCATACCAGCCATCAGGCTTCTAACTTCACATTAATGTTGTCTTATCCAACCCGGCAGTGATTGGTCAACCTCATTCGGCGGGGACTGGTCACCGTTTCCGTTTCTTCCAAAATAGGTGATATTTACAAAAGAAATCGTCAGGCATGAAGATGGTTCAAACAATATTAAAACCTGATCCGTGAAAGCAGCCTCTGTCAGTGAGCTCAAGCAGGAATTAAGCTACCGTTCAAAAGGTGAACTATTGGACCTGTGTTTGCATCTGGCAAAATTTAAAAAGGAGAATAAGGAACTATTGACTTACCTCTTGTATGAAGCCTCCGATGAGCCGGCCTATGTAGAGAACGTAAAAAAAGAAATTGAGGAACGATTTCAAGAGGTAAACAGACGGAACTTCTATTTTATCAAGAAAAGTGTGCGTAAGATATTGACTACTACCAGGAAGTACATCCAGTATTCAAAGAAAAAAGAAACAGAGGTGGAATTATTGCTTTGTTTTTGCGGCGAACTTAAAAAGATGAAGCCATCCATTAACGGGAATGCCACCCTTACCAATCTATACAAACGTCAGATTGAAGTGATCAAAAAAACACTATCGACCTTACATGAGGATTTGCAGTTTGACTATGAAATTGAGTTAAGCAAATTATCCACCAACCGGCATCTCCATTGAGCAGGCAACCGACATGAACCGCCAGACGGAATCAACGAAATTTCGCTGGTCAGTAATTAACAGGATCGGCACAGGGTTATTAGAAAAGTCCGCCGGTGGTTTATTTTTTGAACGATTTTTCCATAACCATAAAAAATCAATATCCGTTTTGTTTGCGTATTATTTTACTTATCTTTGACGTTAGTATCTTAATGCGATAGCATGATCATTTCATTCGGTTCAAGAGAGACAGAAATTATTTGGAAAGGTATTCAATCGCATAAGATACCTATTGAAATACAGCAGGTTGCCAGGCGAAAACTCAGGATGCTCAACAACGCTCAAACGCTGCATGACCTGAAAGTCCCGCCGTCAAACCGATTAGAGAAACTTGCCGGCAACCTGAAAGGGTTCTATAGTATACGGGTCAATGATCAATGGAGAATAATATTCAGATGGAAAACGAGTCAGGTTACTGACGCTGAGATTGTCGATTATCATTAATAAAACTGCAATGGAAAAGCTCAAAAACATACATCCCGGAGAGATCTTGTTAGAAGAGTTCCTCATCCCGATGAACATCTCAGCCTATAGGCTATCAAAAGATATTGATATACCTCAGACCCGGATATCCCAGATCATCAAAGGTAACAGGAGAATCACGGCCGACACTGCTCTGAGGCTGAGCGCCTATTTTGGAACAACAGCAAAATTTTGGCTGGGGCTTCAGGATGATTATGATCTTGAACAGGAAAGTACGATTAACCCGGAAGTGATCAAATCCATTAGAACCCGTATGGCTGGTAAACCTGTTTCACAAATTCGGAGGGTATAGTTGCCGGAATCAGAAGTTCGCATAGCCCACTTCCCAGCAAAACTTGCCAAATACTTGCCAACTCCCCCAAAACACAAAACCGATCTACTTGATTAACAGGTAGATCGGTT
>CAYQFT010000143.1:0-9018 GCA_964416825.1 uncultured Porphyromonadaceae bacterium | reverse complement strand
TGGAAGGATCTGTTTGCGGTTTTCCGGTGTGCGGGGGTGCGGCACTATGCTCCCTACTGGATCAGGGGGGAGAAATTCCTCACCGACCGCAGGGTGGAGCATGATAATTACCTGGCCGAGGGCGCCATCTGGAGGCTGCTGCGAACGACCGGGAGCACCGGGTTTGACGTGGTTCCCGTGGGTTACTGCGATCACGATGGAAAATTCTCGGACCGGGATTATCATTTCCCCGGACAAACGGCCACTTTCTGGACCTCAACCCTGTCGGATGAGTATGCCATACGCGTGAGGTTCTACCAGACGGATGAACGTGTGGGCGATGCTTTCAGGCTGGTGGATAACCGGCGCTTTGCTTTTTCGGTACGATGTGTTAAAGAAACCCTGTAACCTGATATGAGAACCAACCCATTAATTGTCAGATTATTACCCTTGTTGTTTCTCTTGTCTGCCTGCGGTAATGAGATCGACCTGTTCAAGGAGGGGCAGGAAAAAACGTATGTGGTATTTGGCCTGCTGAACAGTTCAAGCACGCTCCAGCAGGTTAAGGTGAGGCTGACCTCGATCACCGATGCCTCGGTCACGGATATCAGCCTGGATTCTTCCGAATTTTCCGCACCGGAAAACCTGCAGGTTTCGATCCAGGAGTGGCATCAGAATTATTATGCCACCTATCCGCTGGAGGCGGTCCGATATTCCAAGGAACCCGGGGTTTTTCTCAACACCCGGAATGATGTTTTTGAAACCCGGATCACCCCATACCTGGATATGGACTACAAGCTGGTGATCACGAATCCGGAAAACGGCGACCTGGTTACGTCCAAAATCGTGCCGGTGCCGGAGCCGGAACTGGGCGCCCCAACCTGGTCGTGGATCCGGTATAATTTCAGCGACACGGTGAATCCGTTTAACATCCGGTTCAAGGAGGTGCCGCGGGTCTATGTCTATCTTATCAGGTTTACCATTCATTATATCGAGGTATACGCAAACGGCGATACGCTCAGGAAGCAGGCATCCCATGTTTTCAGGCCGCGATACGTTGACAAGCCGCCGGTATACAACCCGATACGGGAAAATTTCGGGAACGAGTATAACCGCTCCATGAACAAGCGGTATACCTATAATGTTTTTGAAACGGTGATTCCGGATTTTCCGCTGGTCAGCTTCCGGCAGCTGATCTGCTTTGAAGTGTCGGTCTGGGGAGGCGATCAGAATCTCCGCAGCTATACGGAATTTGGCGCCAAATTCAATGATAACCGGAAGAATTTCCTGAATAACGTGAACAATGGAATCGGGTTTTTTGCCGCCTGCAGTTATGCGGGCTGCATGGGTATCCTTCCTGATCAGGAGTTCATGGACTCTCTTTCGGTATATCCCAGAACTGCTTTCCTGAAGTTCCGAAAGGACCTGTTTGTCACGGACCGGAGCCTTGAGTCCCCTGGCAGCGTTGCGTTTTCAACACTAATCAGGGAGGTTCGTGATGTGGAATAGTGGAAAGTGGAATGTGATAGTCGGTGCTTTGCTGCTCGTTTGTGGAGTATCGGGGTATTCTCAGAATCTTTTGGAAGGTGTCAACGCTGAACTTAAGGGGTATATCTATGAAAAGGAGACCGGCTTTGTTATCCCGCTGGCCAGCGTCGCGCTTTTTGGCACCTCGCTGGGTGCGGTAACCAATGAGTACGGTTTTTTCCTGATACGGAAGATTCCACCGGGCTCCTACACACTGGTGGTCCGGTGCGTGGGCTATGAGGAGTCGAAGCAAACGATTAAGGCATCGGCCGGTCAGCTGGACCGGGTGGTTGTTTTCCTCGACAAGAAGAGTTACGAGCTGGATGCTGCCACTATAACGGCATCGCGGAAGCGGTGGGAGAGAATGACTCCAATTGGTGTTCAGCGCATGACAGTTGAATCGATGAAGAGAACGCCCACTCTTGGGGTAACCAGCGACCTGGCCCAGGTGCTGCAGACACTGCCGGGCGTGATCTATACCGGCGACCGGGGTGGCCAGCTCTATGTAAGGGGCGGCGCGCCGGTACACAACAAGGTGCTCATGGACGGGATGACCATCATCAATCCCTTTCACTCCATCGGGTTCATGTCGGTATTTGACACCGAGATCCTGCAAAGCGTGGATGTGTATTCGGCTGCCTACGGGGCTCAGTACGGAGGGAGGGTTTCCTCCATCATGGACATCCGCACGCGGCCCGGCAACCGTACTGATTTTCAGGGCACGGCCAGTCAGTCGAACATCGGCTACGGACTGCTGCTCGAAGGTCCGATCAAGCCGCTGACTGCAGAAAGCAAGGGTTCCATCTCCTATGTGTTATCAACCAAGGGTTCCATTCTCAGGGCCACGGCACCCGTGTTATATCCCTGGCTTGATTCCCTCGGGCTGCCTTACCGGTACAACGACTTCTACGGCAAGATCTCTTTCATGGAAAAGGGCGGCAATCAGTTTGACATTTTCGGATTGCACTATTCCGATGCCGTAAATTACCACAATGCCATCCGCACCCGCTGGAACACTACGGGAGGCGGATTCGGGTTTATCGTGTCTCCGCCGCAGAGCAACTTCCTGTTCATCAATCGTCTGGCAATGAGCCGGTACGCGGCCGACTTTGTGGATCCTACCACAACGCCCAAAGGCACCATCTACGATAACCTGGATATGAGCATCAAGGGCATTCATGTGCTCGACCGCTTTGAGCTGGTTTGGGCCGCCGAGTTTACTGCCATCCATACCGAGTATTCCTATATCCGGTATGATGAAATGCATATTATTGACAACGTTTACACCAGTGATGCGACCATCCTTTTCCAGAGCAAGTTCATTCTGCCCCGATGGATTCTTGAGCCCGGATTGCACCTCAGAATTTATTCAAACATTTTTACCCTGATGCCGGAGCCCCGGATGAAAGCCCGGTTCAATATTTCGGAAAATCTGAGCCTGAATCTGGCCGGTGGTATGTATTCCCAAAACCTCTCCACAACAACCGCGGAGCAGGATGTGGTCCAGGTTTTTCAGGGTTTTTACACGGGAACCGAAACGGTACAGGATTATTTTCATGGCCAAAGGATCTACAAGCCCACGCAACAGGCATGGCATGGAGTAGCCGGTTTAAGCTGGTTCGACCAGAAAAACCTGAAACTGTCCATTGAAGCCTATGTGAAGGATTTTTACCGCCTGATCAATCATAATCCGCACCAGATCTATGTGGATGAGGGGTATAACCCGGAAGTTCCTGAATATCTGGCCAGTACTTTTATATATGAATCGGGCTGGGCCTATGGAATCGATTTCCTGGTGGACTATGCGGCCGCCGATTACTCGTTCTGGGGCGCCTATTCATTTGCCTATGTTACCCGGCGGGATGAGTACATGAGATATGTGCCGCATTTTGACCGGCGCCACAACCTGAATCTGCTGGGCAGCTACCGCTTTGGAAAAACCCGCGGATGGGTGGCTAAAATCAGATGGCAGATCGGCTCGGGATTTCCCTTTACCCAAACGGCAGGGTTTTACGAGGAGTTTAAAACCGATGACGGCACCTTTTTGCTGGATCCCTGGTCGCAGGGCGATCTGGCGATCCTGTACGGACCGGTCAATGAAGGCCGACTTCCTGCCTATCACCGACTTGACGTATCGGTTAACCGCATCTGGAAATTCCCTGAGGGACAGACGATTGAGCTGGGCGCGAGCATCCTGAATATTTACAACCGTAAGAATGTTTTCTACTTCGACCGGGTCACCCAGACCCGCGTGAATCAACTACCGCTGATGCCCAGCCTGGGGGTGGTGTTCCGGTTCTAGGGAAAAAAGAAAGCTGCCAGGGTTCTCGCCCCTGGCAGCTTCTTTAGGAAGTTACCAGTTACCGGTTTCCGGTTACCTATAACCGGCAACTGGTAACCGGAAACCGGCAACCTTTTACTGAACTACAACCTTCTGTGTGGTCACTTCGAATCCGTTGTTGATGCGGATGAAGTAAACACCTTTGCCCAGTTGGTTGTCAATGATTTCGTTATGTTCGGTAACATCGGCAATCCGTTTGTTGTAGACTACCTGGCCCTGCATGTTGAGGACAGAAATGTCCATGGTTGCCGGAACCTGGTTTCTGATTGAAACGTTGAATTTGCCATTGCTCGGATTCGGATAAACACTTACCGAAGTAGCCAGGTCGAGTGAGTTAATGCCTGAAGTACTCTGTGCATTATACTTGTCGTTAAGCTTGTTCTGGTATCTGACCATCAGTTTCCTGTAAGGATCTCCGGTTAGCGGATAAGCTTCCTTATCGTCGTTGATGCTGTATTTATACCGGAGTTCCATGCCGAACTTGGCACTGGTAACGTCAACCGTATAAATTTTATCACCATCAGGATCAGTCAGGGTAGCTTTGGTTTTCCAGGTATTTCCTTCACCGTTTACTTCGAGTGTATCGGTACCGGGAATAAACCTTCCGGCAGCAATCTCGTCGGTCATGTCGCAATTGAATGAGGTAGCCGTCCGGCCGAAATTGAAAACATCGGCGAACGTATTGAAATAGGTAACTCTTCTTTTATGCGTTACAGGAAGAGCCATCGGTTTTCCTTCCGCAGTTCCGTTGATCGTGTAGCTGTACTCGATCCATTTTCCAACCGGCATTGCGTCCAGCGTACCGGTGAAAATGCCGTCAGCGTCAACGTCGGTCATGGCAACCTTACCCTGTGTAAGGCCACTCACTTCAACCTTGTCGGAAGCGGGATTGAATTCACTGGTGCTGATCAGCTTGTTCATGTCAACATTGAAGGTAACTGCTGCCTGAGTCGGTGCGCCGGTTGCGTTGATTCCAATCCCGATAAGGTTCATTTTGCCGGTATTGAACCAGCCGCCGCCTACAGACTGGTAGTTATAGGTATAGCCGTTGGCTGTGTTGTCCATGTCCCAGCCGATGCTCATACCGTTTGTTCCGTTTTCATCGCCGGCCACGGTTCCCCAAAAACGAACGCAGGCGACATAGCTGCCCGGTTCCAGGAATTCGGTTTCGCCGTCTTTCTGAATCTCAAGGGTCACCCAGGTGTTACGCATGGCCAAGGTTGCATCAATAACTTCGGTAGCCATGTATTCAACCAGGCCGTCTTCGCCCTGGTCTTTCAGGAGAACATACTGGAACTGGGGAACCTGTGAAATGGTTACGCCGCTGATGTAAGCTGTGATGGCGTTGATTTCGCAGGGGTTGAAAACGTCATAGAAAACGCCGACCATGTCACCGCCGTTACCGCCGCCTACCCAGCCGCCGGTATTACTGGCAGATTCTGCCGAGAAGTCGGCACGGTGGAACAGGGTGTCGGTAACTGTAAATCCTTTGGTTACCGAGTTGTTCAGGGGAACCTCTTCGTTATTATCGGAGAGCCCTTTAAACTGGAAAGCGTAGTCGCCATATTCAGCAGCAAGGAAAACCGTATTGACGGTAGCCGAGTCACGCTCAAGGGGCCAGATGGTAGAAACGTCAGAAACGTCCTGCCATACCTGTGTGCCGTTATGAAGAACAGTAACCTGCAGCTTGGCATCTTCCTGATCGGCCATCCCGTTGTTCAGGAAAGCACCGCGGAAGGAGTAGTCGCCTACATTGCCGCCTGTTGCAGAAACCTGACCCATTTGCGTTTTCGGCCAGTAGTTGATGTGCCCGATTCTGTCATCGAAGCCACCGTTGAAATCCTGCCAGTAGTTTTCCAAAACAAGATCGTTCTGGTAAGCTTCGGAAAGGTTCAGGTCGTCAATCATCCAGAAGTAGTGGGTATTACCCGTTTGGTAGAATCGGATCTGAACATTCGGTAAACCGGCTGCCACGTCGGAAATGTTGAATTCAACGGTCTGGTAGCGTGTGTCGGTAACGCGGTTGTTGGAGAGACCGAACAAGCAGTCATATTCTGCCCAATGCACTCCTGCGTCGTTCGTAACCATCATCTTAAGGTTGTTGGTGCCGCAGCAAAGGCGGAAGAGCTGTTTAAACTTAACCACAACGGATGATTTTGAGGAGCAATCGATCGGAGGGGTCTGAATGTAGGTGTCCATTACATTGGAGGTACCCACACCGTCGCGGCGGTTGTATTCATCGGCCGGAAGGGTGATGAAACCGTCGAGCGGAGTCAAAAAACCGCTGGATGGACCCTGCCATGTGCAACATCCCCCAAGAGTATCATAAGGCGAACGCCACATCCATGGGTTACCGAAATCGGTATTGTCCTTAATTTCCCATCCTGCAGGCAATTCCCATGCTTTGGTCTCAACGTTCCCCCAATTGAAAGTGGTTGACCAGAAAATGTCCCCACTTGCTTTGAAAGAAGACTGATCCGCCTGGATATTAACCGGATCCTGCTTAACCGGCGCCGGGGTACCCTGCTTCGTAACCTGTCCGAAGCTGATACCGGCTATACATAAAATCGCAAATACAAGAGTAAATCTTTTCATAACACTCCTTCTTTTAAGTTGATTGAATATCCAAAACTAAATCTTTTCGCTCAATTCAATTGTTAAAATTTGTAAAATCGTCTTTCTTCCTTCTGCGGTCTGCCGTCTGCGGTCATCCGTCATCTTTCACCGGATCCAGTACCCCAGATTCACAAATAGCATCGGCCTCTTGCTGTCATTGGATCCCATCAGGGTTACCTCCACGGGGCCTACCGGGCTTGTGTACCCGTAGGTCAGTCCGGAGCCGACAAGGGTGGAGGCGGCCTCACTGAACTGGCTGAACTCATCAAAGGTCTTGCCGATATTGGTCTTTAGCGTAATGTAATGGTTGCCTTTAATCCGATATTGGATGTCGGCTCTTGCCACGATCGCATGGTTCGCGGCACGCCCCATGTATTCATTCCCGACAAAGGGAATTACGCTCTTATGATAGTATCCAAGGCCGCCCACGTAGGAACGATAGGGATAGGGTATAGAATCGCCGAAGGCAAATGAGGCCAGGAGCGAAGGCTGAAAGCTGAGACGGGGCGAAAGTTCGAAAGCACGGCGGTACCGGATATCGAAAATAATGGCCGGAATGTTCCCGTCGGATGTAAAATTATTCACTTCCTTAACGAGAAGTTCTGCTTTTTCGCCGCGGGTAGGATAGGGCACCCGGTTAAAGTCGTCTTTGATAAATCGGGCATAAAAGTTGACCATCTGCGAATTTGAAGCCTGTATCTGCCAGTCGCCGACATTAGGAGAATTCCAGGCCATTTCGCCCTGTACCCCGAGGGTTACGGCAAATCGGTCCCGGTAGGTCGACCGCATCACCAGGTCAAGCAGCCCGTCACGATAAATATAACTTCCAATTTTACGTCCCTCGTTATATTGATATGCCTGGAGCCTGTTGAATTCTGCAGTGACTCCATACTGCTGTTTGTTATGATAAAGAAAGTAATAGGATGCTTTAAGCCCTGGATTTTCGCCGAGGTTAATATCGACCCCGAGCTGGTCACCCTGTTTCCAAAGATCCCTGAAATCCGCACGGGCCATCAGGGAGGCGTTGAAGAGATTGTCGAAATGAAAACCGACATGAATCAGGTTTTGTTTTTTCTCATCAGCCCTCACCGTGAGCCGCACTCCATCCGAAACCGGGTCGAGCTGATAGGTGATCCTGGTAAACTCATTGGTTCCATAAGCCCGCTGGAGTGCCCGGTAAATGTCTCCGGGCCTGAGCCATGCGGGAAACGGCAGGTTCATCTTTGACTGCACGAAGTCGGGGCTGATCTGGCTGAGCCCGGTAAAGGCGATCTCACGAACATAAACGGAATCTATGGCGGGCAGCGGAACGATTGCTTTCTCTTTCCCCCCGCTGTACCTGCGCAGGTTTTCACCCAAAGCGGCCAGCACTTCCCACTGTTCGCGCGCACACCGCTCGCCATCCCGAACGATCGAGTCGGCAATTCCGAAGGTCAGGGTACTGGCCCCGGGGGTATCCGGGCGTATCAGGATATCGCACAGCAGCCGGTTTCGGGCATTGATGTCCTCCCGGGTTAATGAACTGATTTGCTTTAAGATAGATATAACCGACCGGAGTTCATTCTTTTTGAGCAGGTCGCGCTGCACATCCACCCCGATAATGATGTCGGCGCCCATTTTTTTCAGATGATCGGCCGGAAAGTTATTGATAAATCCTCCGTCGATCAGCAGGTTTCCGTGCATCTCCACCGGCGTGAAAGCCGTGGGTATGGCCATGCTGGCCCGCAGGGCATCTGCCAGGATCCCGCTGGTGAGCACAACCTCCTGTCCCTGTACCACATCGGCGCCAATGCAGAGAAAAGGCCTGGGCAGTTGGTTGAAAAGCCTGATATTGTATGCTGGCCAGGTGAGACCGGTAAGCATGTTTGAGATGTTTGTCCCAGCCACCAGCCCGGTTGGCAGCTGAACGCCGCTGCGGCTCACGGGGAAATCGTAAAAATATTTTTCGAGCTGTTCCTTATACTCCAGCGACATGTCATTGCGCGGGATCATATCCGTGAGCAGGCTCTCCCAATCCATCTCCTTCACAACCTTTTCCATTTCCGCAGGGCTCATCCCCATGGCATACATGGCTCCTACAATGGAACCCATGCTGGTTCCGGCTACAAAGTCTATCGGAATACCCGCCTCTTCAATGACCTTTATGACCCCGATATGGCCAAGGCCGGCAGCGCCGCCGCCTGAGAGGACGAGGCCGATCTTGGGTCTATCCTGGCTGCGCAAGGCGAAAGGCGAAAGAAAAAAGGCGAAAGAAAGAATAAAGAGGGTAAAGATTTTATGATAAGTACGGGTGCGCATGGTGATCGGGTTGGTGGCGTAAATATACGGATTTTGGTTGATAGGTGCTTTTCGCGTATGGCAATGGAGCCGGATATATCCAGATTCCGCCTCGCCCAACTTACTGACCCCGTGAAGCGTGAATCGTGATGCGTGAAGCGAAACCCCATGCCCCTATGCCCCCATGCCCCTATGCCCTTGTGCCCCTGTGCCCTTGTGCCCCTGTGCCCTTGTGCCCTTGAGCCCTTGTGCCCTTGTGCCCTTGTGCCCCTGTGCCC
>CAYQFT010000142.1:4789-9023 GCA_964416825.1 uncultured Porphyromonadaceae bacterium | reverse complement strand
TTCATTCTTATTTCCTATCCCTTAAAACTAATTTCTGCCTTCTGCCCTCTGCCCTCTGCCCTCTGCCGTTTGCCTTTTGTCCCAGCCCCTTTTTGTCCCAGCCCACCTTCGTCAAATAGTTACCCGCCTGAATTATCAAGTTCCGTACATTTACTGTCGGAATTTACGCATGAAAAAAATTTGGCTGATACTATTACTCCTTTGCGGGGCACTTCAACTATTCCCGCAAAGTGCAGTCGACATCCTTTGTAAGATTCTCGACAGGGATTCAGTGCCTGACAGTACCTATGTCAGCACAACACTTGATTTATGTCGCGAGGTTTACCAGACCAATAATGAATTTCTGATTCCACAATATGTTCCTGCAGCCATCAGCAAGGCTAAGACCCTGATGGATATCCGATCGGAAACTGAGCTTTACTGGTATATCGGAACGTATTACTGGAAATGCGGCAATCAGATGCAGGCCGCACAGGTATTTACGGATTTGCGTGTAGAATCTGAATCGAACCAGTATCTGCCGGGAAAGCTGAATGCACTCAACGGACTTGGAAACGTGAATTACCAGCTGGGTGATTATGATAAGGCGCTCGTCTATTACCAGGAAGGGCTGAAATCCAGCGGAAATGATTCGGTAATGCTGCTGAAATTCTATCATAATATTGCCAATGTTTTCGTACTGCGCAATCAGCTTGATTCCGTGATCTCCTATTACAACAAATCGGTTGTGCACCATATCAAGCATCAGAAATGGAGCGACTTATCGCTTGTTTATCAAAACATTTCCAATGCGTATGCGACTCAGCAAAAACAGAAAGAAACCCGGCAGTACCTTGATCTGGCCCTTAGCGCAGCCGAAAAATCCGCTGATCCGCGACAGATCGCATCCGTGTATCAGACCATGGGGCTTGAAGTTTCCACCCGACATCCCGATCTGGCCATACGGTATCTGAATCTGTCGAACGAAAACAGCAGGAAAGCCAATGCATTTCAGTTACTGCATGAAAACCTGCTTTCTCTGGCGGAGGTGTATGCTGAACAGGGGATGGCAAAAAAAGCCTACAGTTCGATTCTCGAAGCCACCTTGCTGAAAGATAGCCTATTGGTCATTGAAGACTCGTTAAACATGGCAGGACAGGAGCAGTCCTACCGGTTCAGAATGAAAGAAATTACAGCAGCAAAAGCTGTTCGGCTGAATGAAATAAAGCGGCTGAAAGATTCCAACCAACAGCGGATGATCATTATAATTCTGGTTTTTGCGCTCATTGGGATGATCCCTATTAGCCTCGTACTATTTCAGAATTACAAGATTAAAGTCCGCATGAACAAGACCCGGGATAAGTTTTTCTCCCTGATTGCCCATGACCTTAAGAACCCGATATCGGGCTTGGCGAGCCTGATCTCCGTGATGAACGAAGAAGCACATCACAATGGGGAACCACGGGCCCACACCAGGAGAATCGAAGGGCTTTCTAACTCGGTCAGTCGCATTCAGGAACTGCTTGACAACCTCCTGGATTGGTCTCGGGCAGAGAACGGGCAGGTCTCGTTCCAGCCGGAGGAGTTGAGTTTACTTAATCTTGCCACGGATATTGCCCATTTGTATGAGGATTCCCTGAGCAATAAAAGCCAGAATCTGGAAATCAGCATCCCTGCCGAAATTGAGATTTATGCCGATGCCAATATGCTTCGGTCCATCATCAGGAATCTGGTATCTAATGCCATCAAGTTCAGTCCGGAGGGGTCGGTCATCAGGATAAATGCAACCGCGACTGTAAATGAAACCCAGGTGACAATTACCGATCCCGGGACCGGAATCGATCCGGAATTAGCCGATCGCCTGTTCAAAAAAGAGACCCATTTTACGTCAAAAGGCACAAACAAAGAGACCGGTACCGGACTCGGTCTCAAGATTTGCGGTGAATTCGTCAGACGGCACAAGGGCCGGATCTGGGTTGACAGCAAAAAGGGTGCAGGAAGCTCTTTCAGTTTTGTTTTACCTGCCAGGTAATCTTTCCGCCCGCATTCACCTTATAATCAAGAATTTTATCCGGATCCCCGGGATCGGCCAGTTTACAGGTGCCTCCCTTCTCAGACCGGATCACCACCTCAACGATCTTTCCGTATTCTTTGCGGGCTGAAACCAAAAATGCCCCTTCCGTTCGCAGATTCCTGAAAGAAACATCCTTCCAGGCTGCCGGGACCGCAGGAAAAACCCTGATAACCCCTGTATGCGACTGGATGAGCATCTCCTGCAATCCGGAGGCAAAAGCAAAGTTCCCCTCAAGTGTAAATGGCCGGTAGGTAAAATTTGATTTTCCTGATTTGGTCTGATCTCCGTTCACGTGAAAGCTATTCGGCAGCACAAAACAGTTGGCAAAATCTGTGAGGGCAGAGGCGGCCTTTTCCCCGTCAAAGGCCCGGGCATAGAGGTTTCCGAGCCAGCTGTAGGAGTAGCCGCACCACCAGGCCGGCCCGATTTTTTCCATGGTTCTAAGGGTATTCGAAATGGTCGATTGGGTTTCCTTACCGTCCGACCAGTCGATCACGCTGAGAGGATGCCAGGCGACCAGGTGTGAAAAGTGCCGGTGGCTCTCCGCATAGGGATGGCCCGGGGCAAAGTTCAGTCCGGTAAAATCGGAGGCTAGCTGAGGCCATTCGCCCAGTATCCTGCTCCACTTTTCGGCTTCGCTGGCTTTTCCCAGCTCGGCAGCCAGTTCGGAAGCTTTGCCGAACACAAACCGGATCATCCCCAGATCAAAATTCGTGGTTTGGGTAAACCAGGCTTGCGGAGAGTTATCATGGATCTCCGGGGAGGAACTCAGGGGTAGCTTTCTCAGTCCTGTGGTATCCCGCACAGAGAACTCATCCAGGAACTGCGCAACTCCGGAGAGATAGGGATACGCCCGTTCCTCCAGGAATTTTCGATCCAAGGTATACCGCCAGTGCAGGTAAAAATGCTGGCTCAGCCAGGCGGAAACCGTGGGGCCGAAAGAATACTGGATCCATCCCCCCATGGGCTCGCCCAGGAGGGTGGCCACACCCGGCACATTCAGTCCGCCTGTGCCAAAATAGTCGCGGGTATATTTTTCACATACCGGCCTGATCTCCCATAGCCAGTTGAGGTACCCCTCCTCGAGATCGAGATGATTGCCGGAATAGGCCGGCCAATAAGAGAGCTGCGTGTTCAGGTCGTTATGGAAATCCCCTTTCCAGGGAGGCAGCTTCCCATTGTCGGCTGTCCAGACCGCCTGCAGGGAAATTGGCGGCGCATCGGCGCGGGCGGCGGAACCGAATTTATATTGTTCGAGATACCATTGCTTTTGCAGAAGCGGATCGGGTACCCTGATTTCCGACTTAGACCAGAAATCTGACCACCACTTTTTATGGCTGCCAAAGGCAGTATTGTAGGCCGATGCTGAAGCCGTAGCCTCAGCGGCATCAGGCTGCCCCTTCTGGTCGGAAAGCAAGGAGGAGATCGACCATTTTCCGGTGATCTCATTACCCTTTTTCACCCATTCCACCGATACGATATAATAAAACCCAAGGGAGCCTTCCTGCCGGTAAACCAGCTTTCCGGGCGATTCAACCACCTTCCCCTGCTGGTAACCCAGGCGCCTGAGATCCTGCCCGCCTACCACATCAACCTTTCCGATCCCGTTCTGATCCTGATATACAGGTGGCACCAGCTTCAGGGCAAATTCTTCAGGAACGTTTGTAAACCGGAAATACCCGACCGGTTCTGTCGCCTGTATAAATGTTTCGAGACTGACTCCATCGGGCCAGGTAACAACAGCCTTTGCATCGGCGAGAATTAATTCCGATTTTGCCCGGTCGCCCGACGTATTCCATGAAAACTCCAGAGCTGCACCCGGGATTTTGGTGGGAGTTACTGCATTGTCATAAGCCCTATAATCAAACAGTTCCTGAACCTTTCCGTAATCCTTTTCGAGCCATTTCTGCATAACCCACTTAAAATTCCATTCGGGCAGACTCAGCTCCGGAACAGGACGGAGATCCCAGAGATCGGCCCGGTCGAGCGAGAAGCGAACGGCACCCTCTTTTTGCCACACCAGTGCGCCCAGCCAGCCGTTGCCGAGCGGGAGGCCTTCGTCCCAGGTCTTAGCCAGTTCCGGAAACATCAGGTTATTTTCCTTTGCCGGACCTTTGTCGGTTGACATTCCGCAGGACATCAGGAAAACGGCAAGAATAATTGTGAGAAATGGTGAGGGGT
>CAYQFT010000142.1:0-4689 GCA_964416825.1 uncultured Porphyromonadaceae bacterium | reverse complement strand
AATGTGGTTTTCATCAGATTTTTAATCAAATTTGTAAAGGTTGAAGCACCAATAAAGATAATCATGTCTGCCAAAAAGTTTTCCATTCCCGCCCGGTTACGGAGTTTTAAATATGCCTTCAGAGGTCTTGCGCTGCTGTTCCGGGAAGAGCACAACTCCTGGATTTACCTGGCAGCCATTGCGGTTGTAATTCCTGCCGGCATTTTTTTCAGGATCAGTCCGATCGAATGGTCATTAATTGCTATCTGTATCGGCGCCGTTATCTCGGCTGAAATTCTTAACACGATCATCGAGCGGATTTCCGATAAAATCGATCCCGAATATGACCCGGTCATCGGCAAGATCAAGGACCTGGGTGCCGCCGGGGTGCTGATCCTGGCGATTGCGGCCGCGGCGGTGGGGTTGATAATTTTTCTGCCGAAAATCCTGTAGAGACGGATAATAATCCGTCTCTACGACGTTCACCGGCCAGATGCGGTGTAGAGACGCATTATTATGCGTCTCTACAGCCCCCCTAGGTTTATCTCATCGGCAAACATCCAGCAGGGATTCCCCACCCCGGCATGCCCGGCGGGACAGGTTTTCGGGCTGATGGCCTTTACCCGGATGTATCTCGCCCTGAATGTTTTATCTACCCCAAACTCTTCGCGTGCCTTCGTGTTTTTATCCCAGGCGGTCGGATTGATTGCCGTACCGGCACTCTGCCAGCTGCGGCCGTTATCGGAATAGTCGAACTGAACGGAGGTTGGCAGGAATATCCAGCTGCCGGTGGCGTTAAGAAAATCGGCTTTCAATCCCTTAAAGTTTTTGGGTTCGCCCAGATCGATTTCAACCACCATGTCGGTCCCCTCCCAGCCCAGCCAGTCGCCGTTGGCAAAATCGGGATCGGATTTCCGTCCGTCGAGAAGAATGATCTGATTTTTGGGCGGATATTTTGTACTGGGCGGATTGGCGAACCGGATCGAATAGGTAGCCTTGACCAGGTTGGCTTCCCGGATGAAACTTTTCACTCCGCGCGAATCTGTGGCAATGGCGCGAATGCGGGCGGATTGACTGATGTTAAAGGGTCCGGTGTATTTTGATGATTGTTCAGTTGGTTCCGTCCCATCGAGGGTGTAGTAAACCGTGTTCGATTCCACGTCGCTGCTGATGGAAACCTGCACGGTATCCAGGAAGGCCCCCGATTCGGGTTTCAAGGTGAGTTCCGGGAGACGTTTATGAAGTCCGATAAACGCGATCGACGGGGTGTTCCGGGCCTGGATGATGCGGATCCGGACCTTGTCGGTCGTTACCGGCAAAAAGCGGATCAGGCGGCAGGCGCCCGCTGTGGTGGCGCGTGTCACCTCGCGCCAGCGGTTCTCTTTCCAGATCTCCAGGGAGAACTGCTCGATCCGCTGACCATACTCAATATTCTCCCGGATCTGCAGACAGTCGAAAGTTTTAACCGCAGGCAGCTCAAACTCAAGCCAGCCGGTAGTTTCGCCCTTTTTCGCCATCCACGATTTCTCACGCCCGGGTATCAAAACATTTCCCGCCTTAAAACCTGGCGCCGTCGAACTTGCCTTGAGCCTTGAGCCTTGAGCCATATTTTCTTCAAAGATGGCATCGCGCACCGCCCTGAATTCCGTAAGGGCTTTCACATCATTCTCGTGGATCCGTCCCCGCTGGTCGGGAGGCAGGTTCAAGAGAAGAAGGGAGTTCTGGCCCACCGAGGCAAACCAGATATCGAGAAGTTTTTCAGGCGTTTTCACCCGTTCGTCCTCTGCGGCATGATAAAACCAGCCTGGACGGATGGACACGTCGACTTCCGACGGGTACCAGATCAGGGCCGGAGCCTGAACAATCTTGCTGCGACTGCCGAGATCCTGCTGCATCATGTCGCCGGTGGGAATAAAGACTCCATCCGTTGGCTTCTGCTGGGAATTGGCTGCAACCGCATCGGTATTGGTAACTCCATAGGGTACTACCGACCATTCAGTTGGCCGGCCGTAGCCCGATTCTGTACCCACCCAGCGGACATCCGGCCCCATCACCGCGATAGTGGCCTGGGGCTGCAGCTTGCGGATCGTGTTGTAATACCGGAGCCAGTCGTAGACTTGCTTTTTGCCGTTCGGACCTTCGCCGCATGCGCCATCGAACCAAACCTCATCCACAGCGCCATAATTCGTTAGCAGCTCGGTGAGCTGGTTCACGAAATGATCGTTGTAAGCATCCGTTCCATAACTCTTTTCGTGCCGGTCCCAGGGAGAGAGATAGACTCCGAACTTCATTCCTGCTTCGTGGCAGGCTTTCGACACCTCGCCAATCAGGTCGCCTTTTCCATCCCGCCAGGGCGATGACTTGACCGAATGTTCGGTGTAGGCCGAGGGCCAGTAGCAGAAACCATCGTGGTGCTTGCCAAGCGCAATGATCATCTTCATCCCGGCATCCTGTGCGGTTTTCACCCATTGTTGGGCATCGAAATCGGTCGGGTTGAACCAGGTGGGATCCTCGGTTCCCTCGCCCCACTCCCGGTTGGTGAAGGTGTTCATCCCAAAATGAACGAAGGCCGTGAACTCCAGGTCCTGCCAGGCCAGCTGGCGGGCGGAGGGGGCGACCATCGAGGCTTTTTTGATGATGGCCTCGGGGGAATCGCCCGGATTGATTTTTACATAGTTGCTTTTCGGCTTCTGCTGGCAGGAGAAGAGGGCCAGGGCGAGGAGGAGGGGGAGGAGCTTTTTCATAAATGTGTGTTTTGGGGTTGCGGTCCCCGCTTTCGCGGGGATGACAATAGCATGATCGGAACTCGCTAGCATCCCCGGCCTGAAGGCCGGGGTTACTGATGTCTCCGATGGAACCGAAGAACCTGAATCTTCAACTTCGGAATTCGGAACTCTGCATTCATTCTTCATCTTTCTTACTTCAGAAATCGGGTATCAGGTATCGGGTATCAGGGTTAGGGTTAAAAGTATCGAAAAAACGGAAACGATTGCTATATCTTTGGCCTGATAATACCCCGAATGCTATGAAAAACCGCGCAACTTTTCTTCTGTTTTTTATCCTGATGTATGCCGTTCAGCTGCCGGCTTTCGCGCAGCCCATGACTGAAGCGGCTATCGACAAGCTGGTGGCCACTGCGCTGAAAACCTTTGATGTACCGGGGATTGCCGTAGGCATTGTGAAGGACGGGAAAGTGGTGCTGGCCAAAGGGTACGGGGTGCGGTCGCTGAAGAGCGGCGAGCCGGTGAACGAGCATACCCTGTTCGGGATCGCCTCGAATTCCAAGGCGTTCACGGCAGCCGCACTGGGCATGCTCGTGGATGAAAAGAAACTGCGCTGGGACGACAAGGTGGTGGATTACCTGCCGGAGTTCCGGTTGTATGATCCCTATGTTACGCAGGATTTCACGATCCGCGATCTGCTCACCCACCGGAGCGGCATGGGCCTGGGTGCAGGCGACCTGATGATCTGGCCCGACGGGAGTGATTTTACCCGTGCCGATATTATTCATAACCTGAGATACCTGAAGCAGGTATCCCCTTTCCGGTCGAAATATGATTATGACAACAATCTGTATATCGTTGCCGGTGAGGTAGTTGCTAAAATATCGGGATTGAGCTGGGAAGATTTCATCCAGCAGCGGATCCTCAACCCGCTGGAGATGAAAGAGACAGCGCCCTCCTACAACCGGCTGAAAGATACTTCCAATGTGATTGCACCGCATGGGTCTGTGGACGGCAAGGTGCAGGTTATTCCGAGAACCACCGGAGAACTGATGAATGCCGCCGGCGGGATCTATTCCAGTGTGTACGATCTCAGCGAGTGGGTTAGCACCCTGCTGAACAAAGGGGTGTATGGAAAAGAAAACAAAACTCTGATCAGCAAACAGGTGCATAAAGATTTATGGACCCCGCAAACCCTGATCGGTGTGAATACCGCCCCACCCTATAACACGCATTTTGCCGCCTACGGTCTGGGCTTCCGGCTGGCCGATGTCAAGGGCTATCTCGAGGTTTCCCACACCGGCGGCCTGGCCGGGATGGTTACACAGATCACGATGTATCCCGAGCTGAACCTGGGGATAATTGTTCTGACCAATCAGCAGGTGGGAGCGGCATTCACGGCCGTTGCCAACCAGATCAAGGACGGGTACCTCGGAGTGACGGGGATGGAGTGGATTAATATATTAAGTGAGAGAGTTAAGAAGAGTGAGGAAGGGGCGGATCAGGGTACCCGTGAGGCTTGGGCACAGGTGGAGAAGCAGCAAGCAGCGGGTATGAACCATCCTGATCCGGCACTGATTACCGGGACGTATCGGGATCCCTGGTTCGGGGAGATTACGATAGAAGAAAATCAGGGTAAATTGTGGTTCAGATCAAAACGGTCGCCTGGGTTGGCAGGAGAACTGCTTTATTATCAGGGACTCACCTACATTGCCAAATGGAACGACCGGAGCCTGGATGCCGATGCCTTTGTGCTGTTCCAGACCGGATACGACGGCAAAGCATCGGGGATAAAAATGAAGCCCATGTCGCCGCTGACGGATTTCAGTTATGATTTTCAGGATCTGGAGTTTGCGAGAGTCAAATAGTCATCTCCCCGGCCCTTTATAACGCGATCCACCTCACCCCCCGGCCCCTTCTGTGACGCGATCCACCTCACCCCCCGGCCCCCTCTCCCGCGCTCCCTGCGGTCGCGGGAGAGGGGGAG
>CAYQFT010000141.1:0-9043 GCA_964416825.1 uncultured Porphyromonadaceae bacterium | reverse complement strand
GGTCCGGAAATAGAAATTGAGCGAAGGATCGCCTTTCAGCCACTGGCTCAGCGTTTCCGCTGCACGTGTGGAGATGGCTATTGCCGGCACCGTAGTGACACCCTCCGCTGCCCGTGTTACGCCGGTATGCGGAAAATCGTCAATCTCGATAGTCATCGATCGGACCACAACCGCAGCAGCACCCATCAGGGCTGCCTCAGCGGGCCCGTTGGTGCGCTGCCACACGGCCTCCCCGTAAGCGGAGAAAGTCCCAAGATGTGTGGCCTTCATCGGCTGATTAAAAAACACGATCCTGCCTTCCACCTCCTTGCGGGTCATTTTCTTCCATTCAGCAGCGGACTTAACCTCAACCACATTTGCCGATACCCCAGCTGATCCGGTTCCAACCGACCAGCCCAATGCACAGGATGGAACATCAAGTGTTCCAAACCTTAATGAAATGATCCGTGCCTTTTCCGGCTCGCCGCGGTCCCAGCTTTTCACCATCACCGGCTGGAGCCAGACCGAGTCGAGTCCCATCTTTTCCATAACCTGGCGGGTGAATTCAACGGCGGCAGCGGCCTCGGGCCGGCCACAGATGCGCCCTTTGGTGTTTTTACACAGCCATTCAAGATTGTGATAAGCTTCGTAACTGGTAAGCGCTTCGTTAAACACCGTGCGGAATACATCGGGGTCCTTCACTTCCTGGGCCGGGAGTATCAACAGGCTGCCCGAAAGCAGAATTATGGTTCCGAATAATTTTAGCTGCATCGTTTTTTAATAATTCACAAATGTCTTAATAAAACCCACGTTACGGCCTTTTGGTTCCAAATTTTTATATTTTCACGCGTAAAATATGATGGTTCTATGGACTCTTACAACGCTTTCCCGGGCAATCTGATACTCGCTATCCATCCCCGCGTACCCTTCACCAACATTGGACTATTCCGTAATCAGCAGCTCATCTTTCTGAAGAAAATCATGCATACCGAAGAGGCCAGGAGGCAAACTCCGGATTACGCAGGAGAATGCGGTATGCGATCGGAACAGATCTATAAGGAGATGGTTGAAAACCATCTTCCTGTAGACGACATCAAGGTGGTGATCAGCCGCGGCGGACTGGTTCATCCGGTTCAGGCCGGGGTTTACCGCGTTAACGAGAAAATGGTTGAGGACCTGCGGTCAGGCGTTTCCGGGGAAGACGTGGTTAACCTCGGCGGACTGGTTGCTGCAGAATTGGCGAAAATGATCCGCGGAGCATCGGCCTTTGTGGCAGACCCGGTGGTGGTGGACGAGTTTGATGATATCGCCCGGGTTTCGGGTCATGCCGAATTCCAGCGCAGATCGGTATTTCACGCACTGGAGCAGAAAGCGGTCGCAAGAAAATACGCAAAAACCGTTCAGAAAAAATACGAAGAACTTAACCTGATAGTCGGTCAGATGGGCAACGGAATTACCATCGGCGCCCACCACAAGGGACGGGTAATTGATGCCAATCAGGGCCTCGACGGCGACGGTCCCTTCTCGCCCTCAAGGGCCGGACAGGTTCCGATCGGAGACCTGATGAACCTCTGCTTCAGCGGGAAATACACCCGCGAGGTGCTGTACGACATGATCACGATCCATGGGGGCCTCTATTCCTACCTGGGGGTGCATGACGGCTATTCAGCAGAACATATGGCACTCAACGGAGACGAAAAAGCGGTATTTTACCTGAAAGCAATGGCCTATCAGGTGGCCAAAACCGTTGGAAGCATGTTTACCGTCCTCAGCGGTGATGTCGATGCCATCCTGCTCACCGGCGGACTCGTCCACAGCACTGTCTTTATGGAAGAACTCCAGTCACGCATCCGCCGCATCGCCCCGGTCCACACCTACGCCAGCGAAGACGACGTCGAAACCCTCGCCCTTAACGGATATTATATATTACAAGGAGAGATTGCGGTGCAGGAGTACGAAGGTTAGTACTGCGGGGGAGAGGGGTTGTGAGGGGTTGTTAAGAGGTTGTGAGGGGTTGTTAAGGTGTGAGGCTCCTCACCATACCTCACCATACCTCACCATACCTCACCATACCTCACCATCCCTCACCATCCCTCACCATTCCTCACCATTCCTCACCATTCCTCACAAGTTCCTCCGGTACGCCCCTCCCACCTCAAACAGCGCCTGGGTGATCTGCCCGAGCGAACAGTATTTGCACGCATCCACAAGGACTTCAAAAACATTGGTCTGATGAATGGCTGCCTGACGGACCCGATGAAGCCATTCCTCGGAGTTCTCAGCATTGACAGCCTGATAGCCTTCCAGGGATTCCAACTGCTTTTTCTTCTCATCCTCGGTGGCCCGGATCACTTCACCCGGCCGGACAATGGGAGAACCCTTGCTTGAAAGAAAGGTATTCACACCCATGATCGGGAGCTCGCCGGAGTTTTTCATCCGTTCATAGTACAACGATTCCTCCTGGATCTGGTTCCGCTGGTAATTGCGCTCCATGGCTCCCAGCACCCCGCCCCGTTCCGAGATCCGGTCAAATTCCACCAGCACCGCCTCTTCAACCAGCTGAGTCAATTCCTCGATGATGAAGGAACCCTGGAGCGGATTCTGGTTACGGGCCAGACCCAGTTCATGATTGATAATCAGCTGGATGGCAATGGCTCTGCGCACGGATTCTTCGGTCGGTGTGGTTATCGCCTCGTCATAAGCATTGGTATGCAAGGAGTTGCAATTATCATAGATAGCGTACAGCGCCTGGAGGGTGGTCCGGATATCGTTAAAATCGATCTCCTGGGCATGCAGAGAACGTCCTGAGGTCTGGATATGATATTTCAGCATTTGCGAACGCTCGTTGCCTCCATACCGGTAACGGATTGCCTTGGCCCAGATGATCCGGGCCACGCGCCCAATCACCGAGAACTCGGGATCAAGGCCGTTTGAGAAGAAAAAGGAGAGGTTCGGGGCAAATTCATCGATCTTCATTCCCCTCGCGAGGTAATATTCTACATAGGTAAAGCCATTGGACAAAGTCAGCGCGAGCTGCGTTACCGGGTTGGCCCCGGCTTCCGCGATATGATATCCCGAGATGGAAACCGAATAGAAGTTCCGCACCTTTTCCCGGATAAAAAACTCCTGCACATCACCCATCAGCTTGAGTGAAAAGTCGGTTGAAAAAAGACAGGTATTCTGGGCCTGATCCTCCTTCAGGATGTCGGCCTGCAATGTACCCCGGAGGGTGTGCAGGGTCTCCTGCCGGATTCGTTGGTACACATCGGGCGGCAGCACCTCGTCGCCGGTTATTCCCAGCAGCAGCAGCCCCGACCCATCATGTCCCTCCGGGAGCTCGCCCCTGTAAACCGGCACCCCCACTCCCGACTTCTTATATTTACTCCTGACTTTCTTCTTCACTTCCTCTGTTAACCCAAGCCGGATAATCTCCTTCTCACAAGCCTGGTCGATGGCCGTGTTGACAAAAAAGGCAGCCAGGATCGGAGCGGGACCATTGATGGTCATGGAAACCGATGTACGCGGATCGAGCAGGTCGAATCCGGAATAGAGCCGTTTGGAATCGTCAAGGGTGCAGACGGATACCCCGCTGTTGCCCACCTTTCCATAAATATCTTTTCTGATTCCGGGATCCTGTCCATACAAAGTCACTGAATCATAGGCTGTTGAAAGCCTTTTCCCTTTCTGCCCGGCCGAGAGGTAATGAAATCTCCGGTTCGTCCGCTCCGGACCGCCCTCTCCGGCAAACATGCGGGTTGGGTCCTCCATTTCGCGCTTGAACGGATAAACACCCGCAGCATAGGGAAACTCCCCGGGCAGGTTCTCTAGCATCGCCCAGCGCACCAGGTCGCCCCAGTCGCGGGTTTTTGGCAGGCTCACCTTGGGTATCCTGATGTGTGACAGGGATTCGGTATGGGTTGAGATCTGAACATCGGAGCCGCGTACGGTAAACGTATAAACCGGACCCTCCAGTGCCTTCTTCTTATCTTCCCATTGCTCCAGCCAGGTTTGCACATCCCCGTCCACCTGCTTCCTCGCCGCCTCGGACTGTTTCTTCAGTTCGCCCAGCTCAGGCGCAGCCGGATGCCTTTCAGCAATAATGCGCGCCGCCTCATGCAGCACATACCACCGCCTTGCTTTCTCAGCCTGCGACTCTGCATTTTTATTGTAATTTCTGATAGATTCGGCGATTTCCGACAGATACCGTACCCTTTTACCCGGAATGATCTCCATTTTTGAATCCGATGCAGGGAGCGGCGATCCGGAAGTGAAATCCTTTGAGGTCTTTACAAGCAACTGATTTACAACTGCTTCAAACAGTGCATTAACGCCAGGATCATTAAACTGCGAGGCGATCGTTCCATAGACCGGCATCGAGGACGGGTCCTTGTCAAACTGTCCCCTGTTCCGCTGGAACTGTTTCTTCACGTCCCGCAGGGCATCCAGCGCTCCAGGTTTATCGAACTTATTGAGGGCTACAAGATCGGAAAAATCGAGCATATCGATCTTCTCCAGCTGAGTGGCAGCGCCATATTCAGGTGTCATCACATAGAGTGAAACATCGGCATAATCGGTTACTTCGGAGTCCGACTGGCCGATACCGGAAGTTTCGAGGATGATAAGATCAAATCCTGCATAGCCCGATACACAGAGCACATCGGAAATATGCGCAGGGAGCGCCAGGTGTGACTGCCGGGTAGCCATGGACCGCATAAAGATTCCGGGCTGATGAATGGAGTTCATCCGGATGCGGTCGCCCAGAAGGGCTCCGCCCGTGCGGCGCTTGGTAGGATCCACCGACAAGATGGCGAGTTTCAGATCGGGCCGGGCCAGCTTGAACCGGCGCACCAGCTCATCAACCAGCGATGACTTCCCTGCTCCGCCGGTTCCGGTTACACCCAGGATCGGCGGCCGCATGCAATTGTTCTGCTCCCGGATCTGGTTCAGTACCGGTGCGGCTACATCGGAATGATTCTCGATCGAAGAGATCATGGAAGCCAGGGCATTGTAATTACCAGAACTGATTTTTTCAGGGGATACCGGACTATTTCCCAGTGGGTAATCCGACTGTTTGACCAGAAGGCTGATCATTCCGATGAGTCCCAGTACCCGGCCGTCATCAGGTGAGAATATTTTTGTAATTCCCTTCTTTTCAAGCTGATAAATTTCTTCCGGAAGGATTACGCCGCCCCCGCCACCGAATATCCGGATATGGGAGGCACCGTTTTGATCGAGCAGCTCCCGCATATACTCGAAGAACTCCATGTGGCCGCCCTGGTAACTGGTGATGGCGACTGCCTGAACATCTTCCTGGATGGCGCTTTCCACGATCTCCGCAACCGACCGGTTATGGCCGAGATGTATCACTTCCACCCCGGATTGCTGGATGATCCTGCGCATGATATTGATGGTGGCATCATGCCCGTCGAACAGCGACGAGGCGGTGATGATCCGCACCGGGTTGACCGGCTGGTAAAGGACTCCTTCTTCTTTCATTACGGGCTATTCCGAGAGTAAAGATCTGGAAATGACTATTTTCTGTATCTCTGAGGTTCCTTCGTAAATCTGAGTCAGCTTGGCTTCACGCATCAGTCTTTCAACATGATAATCAGCCACATAGCCGTATCCGCCATGAATCTGGACCGCCTCTGTGGTCACCTCCATGGCCGAATCGGCTGCATACTGCTTGGCCATGGCGCTGGCAATGCCGTAATTCTGGTTCTGATCCTTGAGCCACGCGGCTTTCAGGCAGAAGTAGCGGGCCGCCTCAACCTTCACGGCCATATCAGACAATTTAAAGGCGATGGCCTGGTGCTGGCTGATCGGCTTGCCGAAAGCTTTTCGCTCTTTTGAATATTGCAGCGCCCTTTCAAAAGCACCTGATGCGATGCCCAGCGCCTGTGAGGCGATCCCGATGCGCCCGCCATCGAGCGTGCGCATGGCGAACTTAAAGCCAAAACCATCCTCTCCGATCCGGTTCACCTTGGGTACCACCACATCGGTAAACATCACTGAATGGGTGTCGGAACTACGCATCCCCATCTTCTCCTCATGCGGCCCGAGGCTTATTCCCGGAGTATTCTTCTCTACAATCAGCGCATTGATTCCATGATGTCCCTTCTCCCGGTCGGTTTGTGCAATCACGAGGTATACCGATGCGCAATTGGCATTGGTAATCCAGTTCTTTGTGCCGTTCACCAGATAATGGTCGCCCATGTCCACTGCCGTGGTCCTCTGCGAAGTGGCATCCGAACCGGCTTCCGGTTCCGAGAGCAGGAAGGCTCCCAGCTTTTCGCCCCTGGCCAGCGGCTTCAGGTATTTCTGCTTCTGCTCCTCCGTGCCGTACTTCTCCAGTCCCCAGCAAACCAACGAGTTATTAACCGACATGATGACCCCGGCCGCAGCATCTACCTTGCTGATCTCCTCCATGGCCAGCACGTAGGAGATCGTATCCATCCCTCCGCCATCATATTCCGGGCTCACCATCATTCCCATGAACCCAAGTTCGGCCAGGGCCTTTACCTGCTGCTCCGGAAAAATGGCATGTTTATCACGGTGGTTAATTTCAGGCAGGAGCTCCCGGCGGGCAAAATCGCGGGCTGCATCGCGGATCATCAGTTGTTCTTCGGAGAAAGTAAAGTCCATTTCTTTAGTCTATTTATACAAGATTGCTACAACGGTTTTATCATCGCCGCCCATATTCACGGTTAATCCATAAGGGCGATCGGTATCTATTCTGATTTGCGAATCACCGGCGCGGCCGGTCAGCTGTTCCCAGATGGTGACCGCCTGGTGAACGCCGGTAGCGCCAGTCGGGTGGCCCCATCCGATCAGGCCGCCGGTGGTGTTGAACGGGATCCGGCCGGTTCGGGCGGTATGTCCGGCAAGAATAAACTCGCCACCATGACCGGGCTTTGCCAGTCCCATGGCCTCAATGGCCAGTACCGCGGCAATGGTAAAGCAGTCGTGCGTTTCAACGGTACCAACCTGGTCAATCGTGATTCCTGCACGCTCAAGAACTTGCCTCACAGCCTCTTTGATAGTCGATACAACAGTCAGGTCAGCCGCCGGCTTTGTAATGTCCTCTTCAACCTGCGCCCAGGCAACCACTTCAACGGCCTGTTCGCGGGAGATGCCCGCCTTTTTCAGGCCCGCTTCGGATAATATGGCAATGGCAGATGCGCCGTCTGAAACTTTCGAACAATCAAATACATTCAGATGATCCACAAAGGAGCGGCCATCTGGCTCGCTCAAACCCAGCGCATCGAGATCCCCGACGCTGTTATGGTATTCCTGCGCTGTCGGGCACAGTCGTGCGTTCTCGATCATGATCCTGAACCAGCGCGCCATGCCCTGGCGTGTTGTTTCCCTTCCGTACCTGTCAAAATAAGCCCCGGCCCGGTTGCTGAACTGCCCCGGGAAGAAATAGGCATGTCCCGCTTTCCTGTCGGGATACCAGCCGGCGCCGGCTAGTATATCGGCTCCATAGATAGCTTTTACGGTATTTTGCACCTCTACGCCAAGAGCAAGCACCACCTCGGCCGACTCGGCAAGAACTGCGCGGATTCCGGCAGTCAGCGCCAGTCCGCCGGAGGCGCAGGCACCCTCGACACTGGTGGCCGGCTTGTACCGGAGACCCTCGTCGATCATCGGGGCAAAGCCGCCCAGGTGTGCCTGGCGGTTAAACCGGGCAGCCATGAAGTTACCGATCACGCACTCATCCACATTCACGGCCCCGCCGATTTGCGTAAGTGTTCCAGCCCCGGCTTCCTTTATGTAATGCTCAATGCCCGGCCTCGGCTTCTTGGGGTTAAACTCTTTCCGGCCGGTTCCCAGCGAGATGGTATTGTACCCGCCGGTCAAATATACTTTTCGTCTCAGGTTACTCATAACAGGCTAATTGAAATATTCATTAATCGGACCGTATGCATGGAAGAACCCGGTCTGTAAAACGGTATTCACATCTTCAGCCGAGTGAGCCACACCGCTGTCTATCAGAAGCTCTCCGATCCCGCGGGATTTCTTTCCGTACTCCAGTGCCAGCCGGGCACCAAAGGAATCCAGGCTCCTCAGCCGGGCATAGAACTCAGCCAGCCGGGCCGCTTTGTCGGGGGCAAAATTCACCTCTTTCCAGGTAAGCGCGACGGGCAGCAAACCGATCATAGCCTTAACCGCCTCATCAAGAGGTGCTACCGGATCATACCCTCCCGTTTCCGGATTTACCATGGCAGCCGGTTTTCCCTTCTCATAGCGGAAAAATCCCTCTTTCTGGGACCCGTCGGAGAACTGGCCGCCGCGTACCCCTTTTGCCAGAAGGGCATGGAGGAACGGACTGTGCAGCTCTTCATCGGACAGGAAGGGATTCATAACCTGCATGATATATATCACCACATCAATCCCGACATAGTCAATCAGCTGAAAAATTCCCATCGGCCGGAGGAGAAAATCCTGGCTCACACGGTTGACCACCCAGATCGCCTGCTGCAACGGCATGGTTTCAGCCATTTTCTCGGCTGTTTGGATCGCCCAGAGCGCATCGCGCATGAAATGTCCGTTTCCGATAAACCCGGCATAATCATTCGAAGGCACGATCACTTTCCGGAGATTTTTGGCATACATCCGGGCAAATTCAACCAGATCAGGCAGAGTATTCCTTCCGGGAATCAGCTCAACCAGCTTCTGTACAGCCGGCGGATTATAAAAATGAAACCCGATAATTGCCCCCTCGAGCCCGGCCTCCTGGTCTAAGCGGCTGATCGGAATGGAGGAGGTATTGGTAAAAAACCAGGTCTTTCCCCCGCCCTGCTTCGCGATCTCGTTCAGCACGGGCACTTTTATAGCCGGATCTTCTTTGATCGCCTCAAAGAGCAGTGTCGATCCCCATGCATCCGAAAGATGTGCGGAAGTGCTCACCAATCCGAGAACGTCCTCAACATAGGCGGCAATGATGTCTCCGTTTTCCACCAGGTCCGGTCGGTCGGCGTACATTTTTCGCAGCCATACCACCTTCTTTTCAGCAGCCTTAAGCACCTGTGTACGCAGGTATTTCATCAGGCCGCGGAGC
>CAYQFT010000140.1:0-9084 GCA_964416825.1 uncultured Porphyromonadaceae bacterium | reverse complement strand
CGGGGAGAATCTGATGTACTCCGAGGGGTGTTTGACGTGTAAGGATTGCGGGAATAGCAAATGCAGCTAGCTGCATTTGGAAGGCGCAAGGCGCACGGCGCAAGGCACAAGGCGCAAGGCGCAAGGCACAAGGCGCAAGGCGCAAGGCGCAAGGCACAAGGCGCAAGTAAGGGTAAAGGAGAAAGTTTCAAGGAGAGCAATTTCCAAACTATTTTCAAAAAACTGATTATCAGTCTTCTACACTTTATTTGTAGCAGGATGACGGCCCAACTACACTTCTAACTTATTAACTTCTTCCTTCTTCTTTACTTGTGCCTTGCGCCTTCCGCCTTGTGCCTTATTTCAGCGTTCCCCAGTCTTCGGTATTGCGCAGCACTTCCATCCTCAGCGCCGACATCCAGCTCACAAGCCAGTCGTGAAAATAGCCGGGTTTTCCGCTCCAGCGGGTCTGGAAGTAGGCTTCGGTTTGGGAGCCGGCCGGACGGATAACCCCGTGGTATTCGGTTTTCCCGTCTGCCACACAAAGGTTTCCATTATCCCAGGTGGCGAGCGCCTTATCGCGCCATATCGGGTTTCCGGTATATTTTGCGAGTTTCAGCCACTCCGGAACCAGCCACATGCCGAAAGCATCGATATGATGATGCTGGGTGGAAACGGCTGTTCCGCCGAAGGTATCGTACCCGTACTTCTTAAAATCGGAACTGTCGGATACCGGAACGGAATAGTGCCACATCCAGGAGGAGAGGTACCAGGAGGTTTTTTCGGCTTTTTCCAGATAGATGGAGTCGCCCGTGGCCTCAAACAGCATCAGGGCTCCTCGCAACACCGGCAATGACGACTCCTTGTCAATGCACCAGGTATCAAGCGCCCCGGCCGAAGTAAACCCATTCCGTGCAAAATCATCGAAATAAAAATCATAGGCCCTTTTCGCGGAAGCCAGGTAGGCATTGTTACCGGTAGCATTATAGGCTCTCATCATGCCCGGAATGATAAAGGCGCCGACGCTCCCATCGCGGTAAAGGCAGGTTCCATCGGGTTTCCAGCCCTTGCCGTACTGACCGGAAGCCTGCTGGTCGCGAACCATGAAATCACAGATACCCAGGGCAATATCTTTATAATTGGATCGGTCAATCCCGCATTTTTTGGCGGTTTCGTATGCCACAATGAAATCGGCAGCAGCCTGGCCGAGGTTGCACGCATCCACCACTTCTTCACTTTTTTCAATTCCGATAATATAATCGAAGTGCGTACGGATCAGTCCGTTGGGCTGGGGCGCATATTTCGCCCACGTATCCAGGCAAAGCAATCCCTTGTCGAGGGATTCCTTGTTCTCATTCCGGAGATAATCTTCAAGCAGCGAGATCGAGATGCTGGCATTCTGCCCTGCCCAGCCGATCTCATATTTCCATCCCGGCCGCTGGATCCAGCCTCCATCCCGGAGCCACAGCCCGATGCTGAATCCCCTGAATACTCCTTCCTCGGCCCACAGGCTCTCTTTAACAAAGCGTGTTGCCAGATTCCAGGCCTCCTGAGGTTCCGGCCGTGAAAGATCCGGATGCGGAATAATCTCCCAGGCTTTGCCCAGGAAGGTTTTAACTGCGGCATGATCGGGCAGGACCGGTGTTACCACAAGAACCGCGCTCATCACCACGGTCTCCCCCTCTTTCAGTGTTAGATTGTCCCGGAATCCCGGCGCATACTGGTCGCGGTTGCTGTAGCGGAGCGGCATCTCCTCCTCCGGCCAGATGAGCCGGTGGGTGGTATTTGCGGGTTCGGGCATAAGGGAGCAGGAGAAGGGCGTGCCTTTAGCGTCGAGGTCGCCCCATAAGGCCACCGCCCATTTGCGACCCTCTGAATAGGTGGCTCCCGGAACAGCCGATCGGGAAAATGAGAAGCTCCACCAGGCTCCGTCCTTCTGAAATCCCTTGGGCTCAAGGCCCCTGCCCCATTCGTTGCCGTTGTAGCTGACCGACGGAATCATAAGCCACTCAGCCTTTCCCGGAACCACAAAATCTAAGGTTAGGCGGAGGCTGTCAAGACTATGTCCTGAAATGTTCTTAACGGTTCGGGTGATCCTGAATACCCCTTCGCTTATCGGAATAATTTTTTCTGATGATCTAAGACCTTCAACCGGCAGCGGAGTAAGGAACCCAACTGTGTCCGATCCTGACAGCAGGCTATGACTTTCCCCCGATCTTTTCCAGGAAAAGCCGGTTGAATTCGTGTCGCAATTCTGGATCAGAAGCAATCCAAACACGCAGGCTCCAACCAGGAGCACGACTGAAAAAAAGGGTACTTTCTTCATTTGTGGTTTGTTTCGGTCGGAAGGCCGGCTGCGCGCCAGCCAAACATTCCGCCATTCATATTATAGATCCGGGTGAATCCCAGCTTTCGCATTTTTTTCATCGCACCTCCGCTTCTGACCCCGCTCGTGCAATAAACCAGGTAAACCGGTTTCTTGTCGAGAAGCGATACGGATTCTTCAAACATGGGGCCCCAAAAATCGATGTTGATGGCTCCTTTTATCCGACCCGCATCGAATTCGCGCGGGGTCCGCACATCCAGGATGACCAGGTCGGTTTTCCCTCCGTGATTCCGGATCAGCGTGTCAGCCTGAGCAACGCGGATGTTTTTGTGGAAATTTCCCCCGGAGGCAGAGTGGAAACTCAGCGAAGCGAGGAGTAAAAGCCAAAGTAGAGACCTGGGTGACATGTTGCGGGTTACTGGTTACTGGTTGCTGGTTAGGCCGGCGCTAAGGCCGGCCGGTACCCTGGAGCTGTCATTGGCACATTGGCATATTATCAAATTGTAAATCATCGGTCATCGGTCATCGGTCATCGGTCGTCTGTCGTCCATCATCCCCCCACCTGGAATTTCCCCGACCGCACAATTTTCCCCGAAAGGATTACCCGGTAAAAGTACAATCCGGCACTCAGATTCCGGCCGTTGATCGTCAGCAGGCTGTTGGACGGGATTTTTTTCCGCAGAACGACACTGCCGATGGAATTCAGGAACTCAACGGTCGCTTCGCCGTCGAAATCCCCTTCAATTTCCAGCACCGACAGGTCGGTGACCGGGTTCGGGTAGAGCTTGACCGTAATTGCCGGCAAGGATTCTGTGTCGACGCCGGATCCGGCACCCTTGACCGTTGGCAACCCGGCAGCCTTCCAGGCCGGAAGCCCGCCCAACATATTAAATACTGTTTTGAAGTTCAGGTCGCGCATCTTGTTCATGGTGGCATTGCTCCGGGTGCCGCTTGCACAGTAAACCAGATACACCTTATTCTTGTCCAGTTTGGCAAGGGCCTGGGCAAAATCCATAGCGAAATAATCAAGATTTATGGCCTTGTCGATACGTTCCGCCGTAAAAGCATCTGACTGTCTGACATCAAGTATTACCAGGTTTCCGGCAGCCTGGTGGGCCTTGATCAGGGAATCGGCTTGCTGTGCCGTAATGGAAGTATAGGTATTCGCCGTTACCGATGTGGCTAGGCTGAGGGCCACCACCAACATCAGGGTAAACAGGGCTTTCATGGTAGTATATTTATTACCAAAGATACAATAACGACAGTAAAAGACGGATGACGGATGACCGACGACGGATGTACCGTCCGTCGTCCGTCGTCTGTCGTCTGGCGTCTGTCGTTTACGCTGCTTTCCGCGCGTAAAGTCCGGCCATCAGGATATAAATCATACAGCCGATCACCACGAAAATGCTGGCTGAGCCTCCCATTTTCTGGCTTACGAGACCCATCAGCGGCGGGATGATGGCACCGCCGGAAACGGCCATGATCATGAGGCCCGATATTTCGTTGACCCTCTCAGGGAGTTTATTTACGGTAATGGAGAAGATCAGCGGGAAGAGGTTGCCGGCTCCTAGTCCTACCACGAAAATGCAGATTTTACCCATCAGGTCGGTGGGCGCCAGGATCATGCCAACCGCACCAACGATGGCGAGAAGAGTAGTCAGGATCAGGAAAGGTTTCGGCTTGAAGAAGTTCAGGAGGACCGCTCCAAGGAACCGGCTGATCATGAGGGCGGCAAAATAGATGCTGATGCCGCGGGAAGCCGCTTCAAGGCTGATATCAAAGTTTTTTTGGAGGTAGTTGGCTATGTTGGAGTTCATTCCCACATCGGAGCCAACCACCAGGAAGATGCCGAGAACCATCAGGAGAACGAGCGGGTTGCCCAGCAGCTTGAAGCAGGAGCTGAAGGTTGCGGGTTTCTTATCGGTTTTGGTTTCATCAATTTTGGTAACATAGAGCCAGAAAACGGCCAGGAAGGAGGTTATGGCATACACGGCGAAAACCAGTTTCCAGTCACCCATAGAGCTGGCCATAAGGGTGGCAATGATCGGTCCGATTAGGGAAATGATCGCCTTGACAAATTGGGTAAGACTCATGAAACTGCTGAATTTCGCCACCGGGGTTACGTCGTGAAGGAGCGGGTTGGCCGACACCTGAACGATGGTATTACCGATACCCAGCAGGATGAAAGCCACGAGCATCAGGGGAAAAGAATAGAGTGACTCCGACAGGTAGGTGACCATCGGCAGGGCCATGCCAAGGCCGGTGACACCCATCCCGATGTTGAGAATCTTCTTCTTTCCATAGCGATCGAGAAGGAGCCCCGTTGGAACGGAAAGGAGGAAAAACCAGACGAATGCCATGGACGGGATCAGCTGGGCGACCGAATCGGTCAGGTTGAAATCCTTCTGGGCATACCCTGCGGAAACTCCTACGATATCTACGAATCCCATAACGATGAACGACATGAACACCGGAAGGATCTGTTTCATATTGACTTTTACTGCTGACATGATATTGGGTTTATCGGATTAATTCATTTTTTCAACTAAGGAATAGATCTTGGTCCAGTAAGCCGGGTCGAGTAATCGGGCGCTCCCGATGATGGCGGCGTCTTCCTTGAGTTCCGACCAGGCGATCCGGGTTTTGCAGTTCATGGAATCGAGCGATTTCTGGAAGGCAGGCATAAAGAGGTCGGCCGCACCCGCCATGTTTCCACCGATCACAAGAACCTCCGCCTCGAACTTATTGAGCCATTCCCCGAGGAACGCCCCGGCATTGGTGCCGTACTCCTCAAACAGGGCCGCAACCTTCGGATCCTTTCGCGCGATATCTGCGATCTCGCGCACCCCTGGCATAGTTACGCCGGTTAGCGCAGCGTAATTCCTTACAAACCAGCGGGTTGAAAAATAATCATCGGCGATTCCCTCTTTGAAAGGCAGGTGCCAAACACAACCCATCTGGGGTGTATCCTCCCGTTCCACCACGGGCAATCCGCTATCAATGAAGGCCGATCCGAAGCCGGTGCCCAGGGTTATGGAAACAGACTTCCGGGTTCCTTCGGCCGATCCGAGCCAGGCCTCGCCAACAGCAAAAGCCGAGGCATCGTTCATATACCGGAAAGAGAGCTTTGGCGAGAGCTTGAGTTTTTTCCGGATGCCCTCTGTGACATTCACCCCATACAGGCCCAGGTATTTCTCAACGCGCTCAAACAGGGCGATTCCCTTCATATAATCGAACGGCCCCGGCATGGCAAAACCGATTCCTGCCATCTCCCCGACTTCAATCCCGAGGATCGCCTCACCAATCGCTTCGGCCCAGACACCGAGAATCACATCGGCAGAAGCTGTATTGTCAACAGGCAGGGTAACACGTGACTCAGGAAGGATCATCTGATGTTCAAGATCAATCAGGGCACAAGAGATATGGCTCCCGCCAATATCGGTCCCGACAGCATATTTATGACTCATGTTGGTATTGGGTTTTGTTTAATTCCGGTAAAAATAGTTATTTGCTTTATAACATCGGAATCCCTATTATAGACCCTGATATTTGTTCTGGCATTCAAAGATTTCCACTATGAAAACACAAACTCACTCCCGGATCTTTCCTCTTTCTTCTTTCTTCTTTCTTCTTTCTTTCGCCTTTCGCCTTTCGCCTTTCGCCTTAACGGCCCAGGTTATCCCTGATGCGTTATATTCCCGCGCCGAGCGCACCAGCTTCATGGAAACCTCGCTCAACGCGGATGTCCTGAGTTTCGTTGAAGTCCTGGAAAAGGTTTGTCCGCTGGTTACAACGGAAACCATCTGCACCACAAAACTGGGCAACCCGGTGAAACTGGTGATCATGGCAAATCCAAGAGTTTCAACCCCCGAGGAGGCCCGGAAATCCGGTAAGCCGGTAATTTATATTCAGGCTAATATTCATTCCGGAGAGGTGGAAGGCAAGGAAGCCTCGATGCAGCTAATGCGGGAGATCGCCTATGGTCCGCTGAAGAGGCTGCTCGACAATCAGATTGTGATGTTTTGTCCGAATTACAATCCGGATGGCAATGATAAACTGGGTGAGAACCGGCCATCCCAGGAAGGGAGTCCGAAGCTGGCCGGAGTTCGTCCGAATGGGGAAGGGCTCGACCTGAACCGGGAGGGCATGAAGGCTGAAGCCACCGAAATGAAAGGACTCCTGAAGAACGTTTTTGTAAGATGGGATCCGGCGCTCTTCATGGATCTTCATACTGATAATGGTTCCTGGCACGGATATATCTGCAATGTTGCTCCATCCTTTCAAACGGCTGCAATGCCCGAGCCTACCAACTTTACCTATGTTCTGTTGAAAGATGCCATGCAGCGGGTAATGACCCGCTCCGGACTGCCGATTTTCTGGCACGGTTATCTGAATATGCGGCCCAATACACAGGCTACTTTCACAGCATACGATCACTTGCCCCGATATATCGCGAACTATGTCGGCCTTCGCAACCGGATGGGAATCCTTAGTGAAGCCTTCCCACACGATCATTTCGAGAAAAGGGTTCTTTCTAATTATTACCTGATACTTTCCGTTCTTGAATATACCGGCAGCCATGCCAAAGAGATTCAGGATATGCTGGCAAAAGCCGATCAGGAAACGATTGACCTGATCAAAGCTCAGGCAGGCACTCTGCAGCGCGGTGTAAACTACAAACTGGAGGAGGAGGCTGGACCGGTTACCATGCTGATCCGGCAGACTGAGCCTTATACCCCGGAAGGGAGCACCCGCCAGCGTTATCGTCCCACCGGCAAACTGGGGTACGTAGAAAATGTTAAACACTCCAACCATTTCGTGCCCACCAAACTCAGCACAGTGCCCCGCACCTATATTTTCCCTGCCGAACTTGCCAACGTCGCTGAAAAGCTCAGAGAGCACGGGATCGTGGTTAAGGCCCTGGATAAAAAGGCTAAAGTGACGGGGGAAGAATTTGTCATCAGTAAATTCACCCAAAACCAGCGCGAAGGATATGGTGGCCATAAAGTGGTCACGCTTGAGGGAGAATTCAAGCCCATAAAGAAGACCATACCGGCCGATGCTTTTTATGTTGATCTTGCACAACCCCTGGCCTGGCTTGCCTTCTACCTGCTTGAACCACAATCGGATGACGGATTATTGTATTGGAACTATTTCGATGGATACCTGATGAAGATGGGGGTTGAGAAGGGGGGAGTAGGCTACCCTGTGGTAAAAACAACGCAGGTGCTTTAGGGCACAGGGGCACAAGGGCACAGGGGCACAGGGGCACAGGGGCACAGGGGCACAGGGGCACAAGGGCATGGGGGCACAAGGGCACAGGGGCACAAGGGCACAGGGGCACAAGGGCACAAGGGCATGGGGGCATGGGGGCATAGACGCATGTATGCGTCTCTACAACTCCAGACTTACAATCTTACAGTCTCTCGGTCTCTCAGTCTTCCTCCGTCTCTCCGTCTTCCTCAGTGCCTGTGAAAAACCTTCCCCACAATCTTCCATCCGTCTTTAAATTTATACAGATGCAGATAGTCGGTGAAGATCAGTTTGCCTTCCCGGCGAAGCTGGATTTTGGCCATGGCGGCGGAGCCCGTTATGTCGATCATCAGGTAATCACACGTGGTTTTAACAGCTGGGCCATTCGGACTCTTTTCTTTGGCAAGCCGGGTGGTTTCTTTCCAGGTGTAAATCGGGAGTAAATTAACCGTTGTTCCGTTATCGGCCATGCTCAGGAGCACGAAGCAGGGGTGAAACCCTTTGTCGATTTCTGCCGGGTCGCCCAGGTTATGGATGCCTTCGATATAGGCTTTCTGGATTACCTGCTTGATCTGATCTTCTTCGGATTGCGCGATTAATGCACTGATTGACAATAAACTGAACAGAAAAACAAACAAAATATTTTTTTTCATATTGTTGGGAATTACTGGTTTTATCTGGTTAAAAGTAAGAGTTTATCCGCTATTTTTAGGGCTCAGGATTCACAGAAAATGCGCCTTCCAAGACCTCCACGATTTGTTTTCGTTCCGGTCATCCTTATGGCCATGCTGCTGGTTTTACAATTGGCGGGCCAAAACCCGGAAGATCGCAACCGGGATAGCCTAAAAAATTACGAAAAGACCCGAATCGAAGGACGTTCCTATTGGTCAGCTTTCGTCAATACCGGTCCCTATATCAGGAAATATATATCCAAACGGCCCGAAACCAGCCCGGAAATCTTGGAATATTTCAGAAAACAGGAAGAGATTGTTAGCCAGCTAAAGACTGAACATTCCGAGTCCGGAGAATTACGCCTGGCCTTTATCGGGGACCTGATGTGGATCTGGTATGGCTGGGAACGATTCCTGTCGCCCGAGGTGCTGGCTGAACTGGAACGCCATGATGTGGTACTGGCAAACCTGGAAACGCCTGTCGATCCGTCGCGGCGTGTTTCTTTCCCCGTTCCCGATCATCCGTCATACAATTCCCCGGTTGAGTTATTGACCTCATTCTACAGTAAAACAAAAAGGGTAAATACCCTGACAGCGGTATCTTTTGCCAATAACCACACTTTTGACCGGGGGGAGGATGGCGCACGGGCAACACTCAGGGTACTGGATTCTCTCGGGATCGGGTATTCCGGCGTTATCCGGCCCGAAACACAAGAAAAACCGTATTATTTGATCGAAAGAAACGGGATCAGGATTGGTTTTTATGCCACCTGCTGGGGAGTGAACAAGGGGGAGGCAGGGCACAAGGGCACAGGGGCACAGGGGCACAAGGGCACAGGGGCACAAGGGCAC
>CAYQFT010000139.1:0-9270 GCA_964416825.1 uncultured Porphyromonadaceae bacterium | reverse complement strand
CTTATTACTTAAGGATTAAGGACTTAAGACTAATTTCTGCCTTCTGCCCTCTGCCCTCTGCCCTATTTCGTCGCAGCCCCCACTAATTTATAATGACCATTCTATGTATGGATTCTTTTCCCGTCTGCAAGGTTACCCAATAACAACCTTTCACCCAGCCCGATACATCAATGGTTTTGGTTAGGGTTCCGGCTCCCGGAGTGGCTTCTGAAAAAACGCGCTGGCCCAGCAGATTGGTGATGATCAGCCTTTCAACAACAGCCCCCGTGCTCTCCCAGGATACGGTCAGGTGGTCGGTGGCCGGAACGGGATAGACGGAAAACAGGTTCGTACCGGAGTCGGCCGGGATTCCGTTCAGTACGCTGATCCGGCAGGATCCTGTGTTGTTCGTTTCATCCGGTTCGTTGTTCAGTCCGGGCGCATCGACCAGGGCTACCAGGTAATAGGTGCCGGGGACCAGTGCTTCAGCGAAAGGAATCAGAACCTCTTTTGTTATTTCCAGGCCGTTGCCTATCGGGTTACATTCTGTATGCCCCAGGTCTGCTATTGGCACTCCCAGGGTTGCGGTTTCCGACAGGTAAAAGTGGATTTCGGTTGATTCTGAGGCGCCTTCGCCGATATTGCCCACGGTGATCGAAATGCGGATATTCTCGGGCCAGGTAACGGCAGGAAGAATGGCGGTAATACTCCGGATGACCAAATCGGGCCTTTCAACCGGTTTGGCTTCCTGCAGAATGGTGACTGTCCGGCTGCTGCCCGGCGCGCCTCCGGCTGTCACGGTAATCACTCCCGTACGGGTTGCATGATCCGGATTGGCATCGGCTGTAACCGTTATTGTTCCGGAATTGATCCCTGAGGTTTCTGATGTGATCCGGAGCCAGGAGGAGCCGGTTGTAACCTCCGATATCCATACCATGCTGCCTCCGCCGTTGTTGGAGACTGCAAAGGAGGCCGGGCCGCCGGTAAAAACAACCGGGCGGCTGTCGGGGGTTACCACCAGGACAGGAGGATTATTTGCCTGCACCAGGGTAACGGTTTTCGGACTGCCCGTGGCACCCGTTGCGGTAATCGTGACAACCCCGGTGCGAATCGAATTATCGGGGTTCGGATCAGCACTTACCGCAATGGTACCGGAATTGCTTCCGCTGCTGCCCGATGTGATCCGGAGCCAGGAAGACCCGGTGGTAACTACCGCCGTCCAGGCCATGGAACCGCCGCCCGTGTTGGTTACCGAGTATAAAGCTGTTCCGCCGGCAAACCCAATGCTTTGGTTATCGGGGCTGACATACAGGACGGGTGAATTTGCCGCCTGCGCAAGTGTCACCGTGGTTGGGCTTCCAAGGGCTCCCGGGGCCGTAACCGTGATGACCCCGGTGCGGATGCCGTTATCGTTGTTCGCATCGGCCGTTACCGTGATCGTTCCGGAATTACTCCCGCTGCTTCCTGCAGTGATCCTGATCCAGGAAGCCCCGGTGGTAACGGCAGCCGTCCAGGCCATCGTGCCGCCGCCGGTATTGGAAACCGTGAACACGGCGATTCCGCCTTCAGCCTGAATGTTCTGGTTGCCTGGATTAAGGGTGAGGACCGGAAGATTGGCGGCCTGCACAACATTAACCGTTCTGGGACTGCCCGAAGCACCGGCAGCCACAATCGTAATTACCCCCGTGCGGATGGCATTATCGGGGTTCGCATCAGCGGTTGCCTGTATCGTACCCGAATTGCTGCCGCTGCTTCCTGAGGTGATATGGAGCCAGGCAGCACCAGTGGTAACAGAGGCGGTCCAGCCCATGGCTCCGCCGCCGGTATTGGAAACCGCAAAGGAGGTACTGCCGCCTGGAAAGTCAACGTTTTGATTATCCGGACTAACTACGAGAACCGGAGCATTTGCAGCCTGTACAACCGTAACGGTCCTTGGGCTGCCCGTGGCGCCTGAGGCAGTCACGGTGATGACCCCGGTGCGGATGGCATTATCGGGGTTGGCATCGGCCGTTATATTTATGTTACCGGAATTGCTTCCGCTGTTTCCTGAAGAGATATGGAGCCACGAAGGTCCGGTGGTAACCGAAGCCGTCCAGGCCATGGTACCTCCGCCGCTGTTGGACACGGCAAAAGAGGAGCTGCCTCCGGGGAAATCAAAGGCCTGGCTGGTTGGACTGATCACCAGCACGGGCGAATTTGCCGCCTGCACCACATTAACCGTCTTCGGGCTCCCCGTGGCACCCGTGGCCGTCACGGTGATGACACCGGTGCGGATGGCATTATCGGGGTTGGCATCAGCGGTGAGGCTGATGGTTCCGGAATTGCTGCCGCTGCTTCCCGAGGTGATTCGCAACCAGGAAGCGCCGGTGGTTACCTCAGCCGTCCAGGCCATGGTGCCGCCTCCGGTGTTGGATACATCAAACGTCGTGGTACCGCCCGTATGGGCCAGATTCTGAAAATCAGGTGTGATAGTCAGGGCCGGCGGGGTGGATCCAAAATTAACCGTAAAGGAAATGGTGGGCCCGGCCGACCCGATATTCGTTATTTCAATCCCGCCGGGAGATCCGTCGCTCAGAAAACAGGACGGATTGCTGGCTGCACTGAAAGAGGTTTTTCCTGATTCCGATGAAAAAGTGCCCGCTCCCACGGATCCGTCATTGGTAGGTGTGCCGTTGGTCCGGTAAACATAAACCTCGTCGGGAGGCCCGTTGCTATTGCCGTTTATTGAAGGATTAACCCGATAGATGACGAGCCCGGATCCTACCAGCCCGGATTCAAACATTCCTGTGCTTTTGCGGTATTCAAGCACAAAATACTCCGACGTGCTGTTGGGCGAGGAAATCCTGTATCCTGCGTAAGCATCCGTTGAAAGAGGTTCCAGCGTATAGGTCCCGTTGGTGGTAATCTGCGGAATTCCGGTGAACCACCGTCCGTATTTTTCCTTGGTATAGACGCTGTGATGCTGTGGCGGGCTGGTATTGGAAGCCATGATATCCCAGGGGCCCACCGGACGGGTCTCGGTATTGGTGTAATGGTAAAGGTCGGGAAAACCGAGGGTATGCGACATTTCATGGCACAACACGCTAACGCCAAAGGATTGCGAAAGCTGAAAATTAAAATCGTAAACCCTTAATCCTGATATTCTTACTTCGTATTGTGCGGGATAAAGCGCCCACATGTGCGGCCAGAGCAGATCGCTCCAACCCTCTGTTGCGCCCTGGATGATGTAACAGATATTGTCGACATACCCGTCATTGTCATTGTCATAGTCCAATCCAGCACCTTCAATTTCTCCCTTTACTGCTTCAGTTGCGGCTTTCAGGAGGGTCATCTCGCGGTTCATGCTCTCGGTATCATTCTGGTAGCCAATGGGATTGGTAGTCACATTGTACTTGCGGAAGTAGTCCCTGGGGTGCGAATCCTGGTAAGAGACCACCGTGCCTCCACCGGCTCCGGGAAACATCTGCGTATTGATCGTCAGCTGGGATTTGGATACCTCATGGAAATACTGGATCATCGATACACTGCCGGTCGCATTGAATGCGGAATTGTATACAGATGAATTGGTGGTATACTCACTCTGATCGGAAAAACGGATGAAGATGACAATGTTGTTGAGGGTCCCGATCGTGTTATATCCGGAGGTTCCCTTCAATGCCGGCGTTCGGAACCGGTCCTGTCCCACCCTGCGGATCTCTTCCGGATCAAGGTTCAGCCCGGGCTGCAAACCGGCAAGCGAAGGATTTGAAACCCCCGCAACCAGCCGGGTTGGAACCAGTTTAGAACCCGATTTTTGTGCATAAACATAGAACCCGGATTCGGGATCCTGCATAATCGTATAGTTGTTGGCATCGTGGAGCCAGTTGTAACGCTCATCCCCTGAGGCCAGGCAATTCAGCACGGTCCCGTCGGGCTGCACAAGACGTTGAGGCACGTTCTCCAGCCATGCTGCCTCAGAAGGTGAAAAAAAGAGGACCAGAATCAGGCCCGTAAGGATGATTTTGTGGATCTTCATTTGCATAAATTTCATAAAATGCCCAATCGTTTGCTAAACGCGGGCAAATTAATATGACAAAACTGGCAGGTGGTTTGTTCAGATCTTCCGGAACCACTGAACCATCGGGATCGGAACCGGCACAAACTCTCCGTCAAAATGAAGGCCGGTAAACCCAAACTGGAACGAACTGTTTTCGGTAGCCTGGAACCGGAGTCCGGGTGCCAGCACGATCAGGGGATTATTGTTTCGGGTTTCGGTTCCCAGCGAATAGGTTACCTTCCTGTTAATATCATTGTAATCTTCCTTCAGGATCTGATAGGTCTCCTCCTTACCCGCGAACATGATAAAGGAATCAAAAACAAAGCTGAATTTGCTGTTGATCCGGAACATCCCGGCTACCGACATCAGCATCCGGCCCTCGGAATCATTGCGGGTATCGTCAGTCACGGTGTAACTGTTTGTCGACCATTCTGTAGGTATATTCTGAATGGTATAAATCGATTCATTCCTCTCCATGAAAAGAGCTCCATAACCGGCTGAGAAATTTATGTTGTTCATCCGGTTGCCCAGCGTCAGGAATCCGTACGGCAACAAAAGTCCGTATTCCGGATAGGCCCAGGAACCCGTGCCTCCGAGAAAACCAATGCCGCCATATATTCCGTCAGCAATCTGATGGCTGTATTTGGTGGTTCCGATAATCGGCATCCCCACCCACGAAGTCATGATCCCCATGCTGAAATTGTCCACCACACCGAACTGAAAATCGGGCCCGAACAGATTCCACTGAACATAATTATCGCCCTTCTTGATGGAGAACCCGTTGGTGGTGAGGAAATAACGTGTTGCAAAGAGACCGCCTGTGATCGGCTTTTCACCCTGCTCAATTTTGATGATCTCTTTTACCTCATGCTTGGGAATAAAAGCAAGCCCGATCTCTTTCGTCTCCATAAGGATCTCCCGTGCATCCTGCGACAGGATCTTTCCTACAAAGGCAACGCCGTTCTGTTTGATAACCTTATGCTGAACCGATGTGGTATCTGCTGCATTCTGTGCGCCCGCAGCTACCGTGATGCTTATCACCAGGGCCAGGGCGGCTATGAGTTTTCCAGTTTTTTTCATAACTTCTCGTGTTTTCTGTTACTCAAAGGTACTTTATTTTCGTGAAGCGTGATCCGTGAAGCGTGATCCGTGAAGCGTGACGCGAAATCCGGAAAAATGAACATGTTTGCAAGTAGATTGTTCTGAAGATAAACCTAATTCCTGTTCCGATATGAAAACGTATTCAACCCCCATTTTGTTCCGGCAGCTGTTTATGGCTTTTCTCGCTATGGCTTCCCTTGTACCCGCAGCATCGGCACAATCCAATAGTTTGTTCAACGGGCTCTCGTGGCGTAATATCGGTCCGTTCAGGGGCGGCCGTTCCCTGGCGGTTGCCGGCGTGGCCAGCGACCCCCTCACCTATTATTTCGGGGCCACCGGCGGTGGGGTCTGGAAATCGGTTGACGGCGGGAACAACTGGCTGGCGGTTTCCGACAGCACGTTTAAATCCAGCTCAGTGGGTGCTGTCGCCGTAGCTCCTTCTGATCCGAACGTCGTATACGTGGGCATGGGAGAGGCCGATATCCGTTCAAACATTTCTTTCGGCGACGGGATGTACAAATCAACTGATGCTGGGAAAACCTGGCAGCACATAGGCTGCGAAAAAGCCGATGCCATCGCAAATATCGAGGTTCATCCAACCAATCCTGATATCGTTTATCTGTCGGCCCTGGGTAATCCCTTCCATCCGAATCCCGAGCGCGGAGTATTCCGCAGCCTCGACGGGGGTAAAAACTGGAAGCGGGTACTCTTTAAAGACGACAGCACCGGCGCCGCCGTGGTGCGGCTTGATCCCAACAACCCCCGGGTTGTTTACGCCTCCCTGTGGCAAGCCTACCGGAATGGATACAATATGAGCTCCGGCGGTCCCGGCTCGGGAATGTACAAATCGGTCGACGGCGGGGATAGCTGGGTGTGCCTCAATGAAATGCCGGGCATGCCGGTGGGGTTGCTGGGCAAGATCGGCATCGCCGTATCCCCGGCTAATTCGCAGCGGGTTTACGCCATCATCGAAAATGCTAAAGGCGGACTGTTCCGCTCCGATGACGGCGGCGACCATTGGACCCTGATCAATGAAGACAAGAATCTCTGGCAGCGCCCCTGGTATTACAACCATGTGGCAGCCGACCCGAAAAATGAAAACGGGGTTTTTATTCTGAATGTCAATGCCTGGAAATCCTCCGATGGCGGCAAAACCTTCAGCCGCATTCCGGTGCGCCACGGCGATGTGCATGATATCTGGATCAATCCCATGAATCCTGAAAACTTCATCATCGGCGACGACGGCGGCGCCGAGGTTACCTTTAACGGAGGCGCCTACTTTACCGAGCTCGATATTCCTACGGCCCAGTTTTACCATGTCTCGCTCGACAATGATTTCCCCTATAATGTGTACGGTGCGCAGCAGGATAATTCATCCATCCGCATTGCATCGAGGACCGATGGTTCCGGCATCGGACCCGACTCCTGGTTTCCGGTGGCCGGAGGTGAGGCAGGATATATCCAGGCCGATCCCAGGAATTCCAATATTACGTACGGCGGAGAATATGACGGGTCCTTAACCCGATATGATAAGAAAACTGAACAGACCCGCGACATTTCCCCCTATCCGGAGTCCAACATCGGATCTCCGGCCGCAGCCAAGAAATACCGGTTTCAGTGGACCTATCCGATCGTTTTCTCGCCGCATGATGCCTCAAAAATCTACGTGACCTCCCAGCATGTTCATGTTACCCGCGACGAAGGCCACTCCTGGGAGATCATCAGTCCCGATCTTACACGCAATGATCCTAAAACCACCGGAAAAACCGGGGGGCCGATCACCCTTGATATGACCGGAGCGGAAGTGTATGCCACCATTTTCACTTTCGCCGAATCACCGGTTGAGGCGGGGGTATTATGGGCAGGCTCCGATGACGGCCTGGTGCATGTTTCCACCGACAACGGAAAAAACTGGACTAACGTATCCATCCCGGCCGCCCAGCTGCCTGAGTTTTCGATGATCAGCATGATACACTCTTCGGATCACTCAAAAGGGAAGATTTATCTGGCAGCCAACAAGTACATGTTCGGAGATCGCACTCCCTACCTGTTCAAAACATCGGATTATGGAAAAACCTGGACAAAAATAAACCGCGGGATTCCTGCCGATGAGTATTGCCGGGTGGTACGTGAAGATCCGAACAAGCCCGGCCTGCTCTATGCCGGCACCGAGCGGGGCATTTACGTCTCTTTCAACGATGGCGGTTCCTGGCAGAGCCTCAACCTTAACCTGCCGATCAGTCCCATCCGCGACCTGCAGGTGCAGAAACGCGAAAAGGACCTGGTGGTGGCCACCCATGGCCGCTCTTTCTGGATACTGGACGACATCACACCGCTCTATGAGATCAGGGATGGGGCCGTTAAGTCAGCCGCGCATTTGTTTAAACCACGGCATGCCTACCGGATGCAGGGTGGCCAGGCTACCGGCCTGGTTGATCAGGGAACTAATGCGCCGAACGGCGTGATTTTGAGGTACTATTTCAAGGACCGGCCTGCTGCTGAGGTCAAGCTGGAGTTTTTAACCCAGGGAGGCGAATCCATCATAACCTATTCATCGGTCAAAAACGCCAAGGGCGAATCCCTGCCGGTCTCTAAAGATTTTTATCCGGATAAAAAAGCCGAAAAACCAGGGCTACTCCCTGCAAAAGCCGGCATGAACACCTTTTTGTGGAACATGCGCTATCCGAATGCCACCCCGATCGAAGGAACCAACGTGATGTGGGCCGGATCGGGCATCGGAGCCAAGGCGGTCCCCGGCACCTATAAAGTTAGGCTGCTGGTTGGTACGGAGGTCATATCGGAACAAACCTTTGAAATCCTGAAAGACCCAAGGGTTGCCGTCAGTGACGCCGACCTGAAGGAGCAGTTCGATCTGATTCAGAAGATCAATAGAAAGGTTTCCGAGGCGCATGCCGCCGTGAACGAAATCCGCAAGGTGCGGAATCAGGTTACAACCTATATCGCATCGGTTAAGGATACGGTTATCAGCGGTAAAATGAAAGAGCTGACCCGCAGCATGGTGGAGGACCTGGACCGCCTGGAATCCACCCTGATGAACAAAAAAGCCAAGGCGCCCCAGGATGTGCTGGCTTTTCCCGTGATGCTGAACGACAAGATGGCCGGGCTGGGATCGAATGTGGCCTCTGCCGAAAGCAAACCCACGGTGAATGCCTGGGTAGTATACGAGGACCTGGCCGCAAAGATTGACCGGGCCGTGAAGGAGGTGCGGGAAATACTGGATATAAAGATCGCCGAATTCAATGCGTTCGTTGACCAGGAAAAAATACCGGCGATTATTTTACGCTAACAGGGTAGGATGGGCGGACCATGGGTATGCCACATCCAATAGGGCGGACCACGGGTCCGCCCCTACGCCACGGAATCATAAACCTGCACCCGCTCCCATAACTTGCTGCACTCGGCGATAAACCGGAGGTGCGGCGGTTCCGACTGATATTGGTCGTGCATTTCACGGGAAGCAAAGGTGACCATCAGGCAGTAGGTATACGAGCTGTCGACAACCGGCCGGTCGGAGCCGGCGGGTGTGCCCACATGCCAGGAGCCGGCATATGCTGAATCGGTCAGGAAGCGTTTGATAGAGGCTTCAAAAGTTGCGCGATGTTCTTGATTATCCGGCTCCTTCAGCCAGAAGAAAACCATGTGGATAAAGTTCTGCATATCTTATTTTTGACGTTAATATAGCACAAAACTGGCAGTAGCATAATGCCCCAGGTTAAATGTCAGTTTGCCTCGTTTCACTTTCAGGGTACGGCCTATTTTCTCCCCACGGAGGCTAACCGGCTGGGCTTTCGTTGCCTTGAGCTCCACGGGCAGGGTAAGCACCACTTCGCCCGACTGCCCAGCTTGTTCCCAAACCCTCACCAGCGTACCCGTTACGCCATTTTCCGCATCGGGGTTGGGGCAAAAGGCGGTGATCCGTATGCCCTTGCGCGACAAGGCTATCCCAGTTTCCATTACCGGCAGGTTACCCGGTCCGGCTTTGGCATAACCGGTCAGCAAATTCTGGCGCTGCTCCCAGCCCGGTGTAAAGAGCGCCTCCTCTTCCGATTCACCGGCAGCCACCGGCCAGAGGCGCACAGATGCGCTCCAGGATCCGTCGATCCAGAGCGGGTAGTTGGTGTTCCATTGGTTGT
>CAYQFT010000138.1:3529-9513 GCA_964416825.1 uncultured Porphyromonadaceae bacterium | reverse complement strand
ATGGGCCCGAAGTCACCCCCGGGCCCATCTTTAATCTTGAGAAAGACACATGTATGCAGGACGCATATATGCGTCCCTACTATCTTTGATCTTTCTTTCGTCTTTCGCCTTTCGCCTTTCGCCTTACTTCTTCACCCACACCTGCGACGTAATCTCCCTCCTATCTTTCTCCCCGGCTACCTCGCGGTTGTTTCGGGCATAGTTCGGGATGGCGATCAGTGGTGATCCGTCGGCCCAGCTGCCCTTGATGGCCATGACTCCGCGGAGGAGATCAGGCATCCATACGGCGAAAAGCTGACCGTTGCCCAGCGGCTTGTCAATATCGGGCTGATCGGCCTTTTCAAAGCTGTAAACCATCGGGCCATATTTCAAGGCTACCCGGCCGCGGTCGGCGACAATATGTTCACTGGCAGTTACTTTCTGGACTTCCATCGGAATTTCAAGTTCGATTTTGTCGCCGGCAGCCCAGGTGCGGGTGATCGGGGCATATCCGTTGACCACCTTGTAGTCCACGGCTTTCCCATTCACCATCAGGGATTTCAGGCCGTTAACCTCCTTATCGGGGGTATAGAGTATGCTGGTGGTCCGGTTGGGAACCCTCACATATACCGTAAACTGCTTGCTCTGTTTGGGGTTCACGGTAATGGCAACCTTTCCGCTCCAGGGGTAGTTGGTCTCCTGAACCATCTCGATATCGGTTCCTACTATCCGTTCCACATTGATTTTACTCCCGATGTACATATTCACATAAATTCCGTCGGTGCCCTTAACATAGGTCCAGGTCGGGATCATCAAGAGAGTTCTCGGAATGTTTCCGACGCAGCAGGGGCACACATGCCAGTCGTAGCGTGACTCCCCTGAAACCAGGGCATTGTCATAGAAGAAGTTTTTGGCATCGAGATCGAGAGAACCCAGCAGTGCATTGTAAATCGTCTCCTCGTAACAATCGACGTATTTGGCATCATGATACGCCAGGTTCATCTTCCAGTCGAAGAAGATCATGCCGCAGCTGGAGCAGGCTTCGCAATAGGCATGGTTGCCCAGGGAATAGTCGGGTCCGAACCCTTCTGAGGTTTCGCCGCTGCCGATGCCGCCGGTGATGTAGATTTTCTTATCCATGATATTATCCCAGAGTGACATGGTAGCACTCTGATAATCGATGTCCCCGGTCTCCGCCGAAACATCGGCCATCCCGGAATAGGTATAGGCTGCGCGTACCGCATGACCCACTGCCTTGTATTGCTGCTGAACCGGCACGTGGCTCTGGTCGTACTCATCGCCACCGTCGCGGTTGTCGAGCAGGAACTTGGCCAGCGCAATGTAGCTGTCGCCGTGGTGCCCGCCCTCCATGTCATTTACGAAGCGTCCGAAGCGCACCAATCCCTGTTCCATCTGCTGATGTCCGTCGAACCACTTGATTTTATCCGGCCCGATATTGGCCACCCAGCAGTCGGCCAGCTTTTTGGCAGCATCATAGAGCCGCTTGTCCTTGCCGTCGGTGAGGGTATAATGATTAATGGCTGATTCGATGAAGTACCCGGCCACGTAACCTTCATGGTTCCCGCGGGTTTCCGGAGCCCAGCGGGATTTCCAACGGGTGGTGTCGCGCAGGGTAAAGGCGGTCTGCAGGTAGCCGTCGGGCTCCTGGGCGGCCAGTATTTTCGGGATCCAGTCTTCCAGGGTCACTCTCATCTTTTCCTGGGCTTTGATGATCTCCGGATCGCCCATCGGATCCACCATCAGGGCAATACTCATCGACTCAACCGTCTGGTGCACCCAGGCGTTGGAGAATACATAACCCAGATGTTTGCCGTGGGGCAGCCCCTTGAGCGCCTTGGCGGCCTCAATAAAATTGTCCATCCCGCCCTGACCGGTTTTCAGGTCGGTGCGGTTGATCTGGTCGATACACCAGGGGATCCAGTTGACCATGATCATTTTTGCCCGGTCGTTCCAGAGGGGGCTGTTGATCGTATATTTTTTTGTGTAGACCACATCGAGCCGCTCAGCCGGCGGCGGTGCCTGGACTTTTACTTTTATGGTTGAAGTTGATTTTTCCTTGCCTTCCATGGCCGTGAACATCAGGACATAATTGCCCAGTTCCGTAAGCGTTGCAGTGGTTTTCATCGATTTGGCATCGGCGAACACAACAGGTCCCGGACCCGAAACTTTGCTCCACTTGCAGCCTGTTAATCCTGTTACGGATTTGGCGCTGCCCGAGAGGTACGTTTTCCCGCCGGTTATCACCACCCGGTCGTCGCCGGCTGTGACTACCGGAGGCACAATTGGGGCATCAGCCGACGGAAACACTTTCCATTCCACCACATTGGCAGCCAGGGAGGCCGCTGAATCCACTTCTATCCTGAGTTTGGTGGTGGAAACCGCATCAAAGCTGGTTGTATTGTATTTCCCGTTTTCCAGCCCCATACCTTTCGGATTCTTAACGGGAACATACGCGTTGCCGTCCCAGTATTGAACCTTGTACTTCAGCGGCAGCGGAAATCCCTGCTTGTAATCCCAAAGAAAAACGTCGATTTTATCTGTCTTTACCGGCTGGAGCCAGGTATATTCCACCCACTGGGCTTGGGCCGGACGACGGGGTCCGCGTCCTGAACGCGGCCGGAAAGGCAGGGTGTCAGTCGGCGTCAAACCGTCATTCATGGCGGCGATCCAGTTTCCGAAGGTCATGGAGCCATCAGAAGTGGCAATTTTTGCGAGGTTCCGCTCGCCGGATGCAGTTTTCAGGGTGCTGCAGCTGATCCAGACAGCGGCTGACAGGCCGATCAGGATCATGGATAAAACAGGGAGAAGGTGTTTTGCTTTCATTGTCAGGATAATTAGAATAAGGGTACAATATACACTTTATCAGAAAAGCAAACAATGTTGTTCAGCAATCGAATCAACATCCCCGTTCTATGTCTGGCGTATGCCCCTGTGTTTAGCGGGATAAAATGAACCCAAAGCCGATTCCAATTCCGGCAGTATTGATTCCGATCCTGAAAAAATTCAGGGATCCCGGTTTCTGATACCGGTATCCCAGTGAAATGACAGGCACGAATCCGGGCCCATGTTTACCGTTTGACCCAAAAAAATACTGGCCGACTTTTTCAGCAGTGATCACAAGCCCCAGCCTGGATTCGAAATGATTATTGCCTTTGCCGGTAAAATGATTAAAGGTGAAATGCGCACCCACGGTACCATTACCCGACAAGGCTGAATAGAGTCCCGTTAGTCCGGCTGAAAAGCCTGAAAATCCCCGCTCCCGCTCAAAGGTGCGGTCGACGCTGATATTGACAATGTTGATCAAACCCCCCAGGGTTGATCCATAGATTGATATTCCCGTTGACTGAGCTGGCCAGGAGTTTTCAACCTGGCAAAGGACAGGTTTTGACATTCCGAGTGCGAGCGCAATCAGAATGAACACAATAGTCTTCTTCATGGCAGATAGGTTTTAATGAATAATATCGGCTAAGTATATTACCAAAGTTAGAATAAACGATTGATTAGTAAGCCTCTTCGCGCAACTGAGCTACCGTTTCAAAAATCGTCCGGACCTTGCTGTCATCGGTTTTGTCATCCATATTGATGCAGCAAACCCCGGTCAGATAGGGGTTACCCGATTCGTGTGCCAGTCGGGTTATCGTTTCGGCAAGAGCTGTATCGGAGTATTGGTTGAGCGTGACCGGATCGAGCCTGATATTCAGAAAAGTATGGGGCAGGTTTTTCCGCAGTTCTTTTACATCGCCGCCCCAGCCCACATCCAGAAAATCGAGGTTGGGGATCCTGGCAAACGAAGCCGCATACCGGTGGGGATCATTGCCGCAGTAGTGAATCCCGAACGGCCTGAATTTCTGGCTCCACGCAAGGTCGATGGGCAGCAGGAAATCATCATACTGTTCTGTGGATATCATGGTATGGGAGCACTCCGAATGCAGGAAAACGGGCTGTTTGATATGCCTGACATTCCGGTTTACAGAGATGGAGCTCGTTCCGGTTTCCGCAGCAATGCCGGTCACAAACCTTTCAATAACCTCCGCCAGAAGCTGAAATTGCCGCCTGACCTCATCAGGCTGAATGAACAGGTCGGTAAATATCTTTTGACCGGTCAGGTCGAGGGCGATATTAAGGACGCCGCCCCAGTTAATATCCCCGGTGAGGTACCCGTAACTCTTTTTGAGTGCATCCAGGAGGGAGGTCAGCCGCTTAAAAGCCTCACTGCTGAAAGCCGCATCCGTGTTGATTTTCAATTCATCCATCCCGGCCGGGATCACCTGCGGGGCGGAGTCCTCCTGATAGAGAATCCTGCAGCCTAGCATTTCCGAAAGGATATAGCCGGCAGCATTGTGAACGGCTCCGACAAGCGGAAGGTCCTGATCACGATTCTCCCCGAGCCCGAACTCCCCGAAGCGGTCGTACAGAACCTTTTCCATTTTCCGCTCCGATTCCACCCTCTTCAGGGGATGGTAGAAAAAATCCCGGTCGAAACTGATGCCGGCATGATGGTACCACCACGAAGGATGAAAAACCACATCCACCGGCAACATTCCACATTCAACAAAAGGATTCTTGTAAGATCCTGACATTTAGACGATTATTTTTGTGTTTCCACCTTTTTCCAGGTTGATGTCCATGTTGGGCTTGTTAGTTTTCCAGGCTCCGGCAGTAAAATCGGGGATATCAATGGAATTTGACCGATTCAGGACCGACCATTGGCTCAGGGGCAGAATGGAACTCCAGGCTGCTGCATCATATACATCCTGATCCAGCGGCAGCCCGTTGCGCAGGCAGTCGATCAGCCTCCAGTCCTCCATCAGGTCGGTACCCCCATGGCCGGCTCCGGTTTGGCGGGCCAGTTCGGTAAGCTGGGTTGTGATCTTTGGAGTATATTTTTCTTCGATAGCCTTGAACTCCTCCGGGGAAACCCAGTTATGGTTGCCGTTTGCCAGTTTAGGCGGCTGGGGATCATATAATGCAGTCCCTTTGGTACCATAGATCCCGTGTATCAGGTTATGCGGCGAAGGCGAGGTGGCATCATGCTGGACGGTGATGGTGCGCCCCATGGTGGTCCGGATGGTCGTGACGCTCATGTTGCCCCGATAGCTCTTCTCCGCAAAAGGTTTAAAGAAATCGTCCTTGCCAGCCAGCTCCTGTGCCCTGGCCTTCATCATAAAATCGTTGCTCTCCACCGAAACCAGGTACTCAAACTTATCGCCCCGGTTGATGTTCATGATGGTGCTCACCGGCCCCAGTCCATGAGTCGGATAAATGTTTCCTTTTCTGGAGGCGTACTGCTTGAGCCACCACATATCCCAGTACATGTTTTTGGAGAAATTGTTCCCCATCTTGCTGGTGTTGTAGGCGCAGTCGCCATGCACCACCTCGCCGAAAAACCCTTGCCGGGCCAGGTTCAGCGTGAGCAGCTGGAAGGGCAGGTAGCAGTAGTTCTCCATCATCATGATATGCCTGCGGGTTTGCTCCGCGGTTTCAACCAGCTGCCAGCACTCCTCAAGGGTTCCGGCAGCCGGCACCTCAGAAGCCACATGCTTGCCGTGCTTCATGGCATACACCGACATCATGGTATGCATGTACCAGGGGGTTGTAACGATAATCAGATCGATATCTTCCCGCTCACAAACCTTTTTCCAGTCCTCGGCTCCGGTGTATACATCCGGATTGTGCCGGGTTCCCTCCAGGCGTTTCTTTGCCGCATTTACTTTTTCAGGCCTGATATCGCACAGTGCCTTGATCTCGGTTCCTTCGATCAGATTCATTGTGGCCATATGCGCCGGTCCGCGCTGGCCCATGCCGATGATTCCGATCCTCACTTTTTCCAGCGGGGGTGCGGCGAAGCCCGACATATTAAAGCGCTGCACATGTTTCTTTTCGAGCGATGCAGCCATCAGGCGGCTGGTTGCGGCAATGCCGATCCCGGCGATGCCGGAGACTTTGAGGAAGGTTCTGCGGTTGGATTTCATGGGTTGCTGGTT
>CAYQFT010000138.1:0-3429 GCA_964416825.1 uncultured Porphyromonadaceae bacterium | reverse complement strand
CCTGATCTCTTTCATGGCTTCGGTTGCCAGTTCAACGGTGAAATCAGCCTTCGGTTCTTTCAGACCGTTCTGGCATTGAAGGGCGCGGGGGGCAATCAGGGAATAGATATCCGCAAAATCAACAAGCTCGCGCAAGCCGGGGAATTTCCAGCACAGGCAGTGGCCCTTCTCCATCTGGTCCATGCGCGTGAGAAAGCCGGAGCTCACGGTAGCTTTGATACGGGTATCCATGGCACCGAGCCACATGGCCATCTCCCCGCCAAGGGAGAGACCGCCGCAGCCGATCCGCTTCGGGTCAACCCGGGGCAAGGATTCCAGGTAATCCACGCACCGTATGAGGTCCCAGAGCCGCTCGCCCATCAGGGTGCGGTCCTTTTCATAGATCTCGTGTTGGCTGACCACCGTGGCGATGGTTACGAATTTCTTTTTCGCCAGTTCGGTTGCGAATCCTTTATAAATGTTCGGCTCGTACACGCTGTAGGGTTTCCCCCCATGTCCGTGGATACAGACCACGGCCGGGTATTTTTTCCCCTTACCCTTCGGGGTAGTCAGAATAACCTTCATCCGCCTGCCCTCAGTTGAATTGATCTCCATCTCGCGGAGGGTGTATTCCCCTTTATCTTCCACCCGGATCTCTTTCGGATTCAGGGCGATTTTTCCCTTTTGCAGTAACAGATCGTCCATTTTCATCATCCTGGCGAATTCGTTGCGCAGCCCCTCCTGCCATGCGTTTGCCAATTCGGGTGTACGGCTGGTATACTGCCGGGTCCTGATATCGATCCCGGGTAAAAGGGGCATTTTAATCAAGCCTGATAGTTGGTTATAGACAGCTCCGATAACTTTGACGTGAACATGGCCGGCTGCTTCACTGATAAGGGAACTCCGGGTCACTGTCCTGACATTCAGCGCTACGTTTTCAAGGATAGCCTGATCAAGCAGACCTTCATGATCCGGGCTGACTTTCCGGGCTGACCCGACTGCCGGATTGATCCTCCCGATGATTGAGGGGATGCTGCCAGCGACCTGAGCCTGAATTCCGAAACCTGGGATGAGAATCAGCATTATTGCTGCCAACAGGCAGAAAGTTGCCGGGCTGAATTTTATTCGTGTCATAGTTTATCAGTTGATTGAGTAATCCAAGATACAGGTTCTATTTCAAAATCAGTACATACTTCTGTTCAGTCAGTTCCATGCCCCACACCGTATGGGTCAGCTCCTCCTCAATAACAAATCCGTGCCGCTCATACATCCTTCGGGCCTCCTCAAGCAGGCTTACCGTCCAGAGTATGATCCGTCTGTACCCCTGCTCCAGGGCAAACACGATGAGCTCCGTCATCAACCGGCTACCCAGTCCCCGGCCTCTTACCGACTCATCTACATAATACCAGCGAAGTTGCCCGATTTCAGCCGAAACTTCGGCCAGTGCGACACATCCTTGAACTGAGCCTTCCTCACCGATGAGCCAGATTCGCTCCCTCGGGGATGCCCGGTCTACCAGTTCGGTCAGAGGCTTTCTGACATATTCCCCGAATTCATGGTTAAATCCGTATGTCTGGTTGTAATATTCAGCATGATACCGAACGATCTCTTCAATATCAGGATTGCTGATTTTCGATCTGAAGTCACTATCCATTTATTCACTGATGATTAATCGGAAAGGATACTGTTTTCCCGGCCGGGCTTCGACCTTCACGATATACAGCCCCGGTTGCTGATCACTGCGAATGGTGAAACTTCCCGACGGATCCAGTAGCCCCTTGCACAGTTTCTGCCCGCTGGCGCTGTAAAGCTCGTAGGGGTAATCGCCGTTTCCAAGTCCCCTGATAAAGATTCGCTGCCCGTTCTGGGAAAAGGATGGGAAAAGGGTTAGAGACTCCGGAGCCAGGTCGTTCTCCGGAACCCCGGAGCTGCATTCACTAAAAACCAGTCCCAGGTGATGCGCGAGGTATCCGGCAAGAACACCGGCGAAAGCATCCGCAAACGATTTCCGGGTTGCATAAGTATCCCGTATTCCCACCCGGTAGCATTCCATCTGAACACCGATTGCTTCACGCTGGGGATTAATGCATGTGTGCATATCCACACTATAGCCACCCGAATAATAGTCGTCCCCTTCATCAGGAGCCTTTATCTGGTTACTCGGCACAGCGGGATATCCGGAGTTTCCAAGAAGTGTCCCGAGTGAGAATTCACCTCTGACTAGTTCTGCATGGCTTAGCTGATTAAGGTTGCCGGCAGCAAGGTCCCCGATCGAGCTCAGTTTGATATTTCCCGATGTATTCAGAGTAGCATCCCCATTTCGGAGTATTGAGGCGGAAAGGCCGTAGCCCAGTTCGATCCGTGGTTTTGAGTGTCCATGACCGTGCAGGTCGATGTAAAAGGCCTGACCGTAGCGATCCCTGCTGAGCTGCAGGGCAGAATCAATGAACCTGTGATATTCATTCCAGGCCCTCTCAGCATAGGTATTGCCACAAGCCGCCTGGTTGATTTCCCGGTTGCAGTCGAGCTTGGTTCGTTTTAAATTACAAAGAATGAGGTTAATATGACAACCCGTCAGCGCAAAGAAGCTGGAGTCGATTTGCAGGCCAAGTTCCCGGGTGTTTGCATCCGTAACGGTGGTAACGCTTGCACAGGTCCGGTCAGGTATAAACAAGGGCACGACGCTTCCCCCGTGAGGGACTGAGATAACGATGGGTAAAGCTCCCGGATGATACTCAACATATTGATTGAATCCATAAATAACCTGTCCGGACGCTCCTGAGCATCCTGAGATCCATATGCACAAAGGTATCAGCAGGATTGCCTTTAAGAATAATCTGGTCTTACATTTCCAACGCATGAGGTTTATCGGTATTTTTAACTCCTATCAAACTTAACATAATGAAAAGAATTATCCTTATCCTGTTCACCTTCTTTGCTGGTCTGCACGGTTTTACCCAGGGACTCCAGTTCGACAAATCAGAATATGCCGCCCGTCGCGAAAAACTGATAAAGGAATGTAATGACGGAATCATCCTGATTCTGGGCGCCTCATCCCGTCCGGATTATTATCCGTTCATCCAGAACAACAACTTTCTCTATTTATGCGGTCTGGAACTGGCCGATGCCGCCCTCCTCATCGATCCGGTTAAAAAAGAGACCATCCTGTTTGCGACGGTCAATGAATGGTCCCTCAGGGAATCCGCCATCCCAAAAGAGTTCATAACCAACCCCTACTCCTACGCCGGCATAAACAGTATCAGGCCCCCCAAGGAACTCCTCCCCTACCTCACTTCCTTAACTTCCTTAACTCCCTCAACTCCCTCAACTCCCTTAACTCCCTCAACTCCCTTAACTCCCTCAACTCCCTTAACTCCCTCAACTCCCTCACTGATCAACGCCCTGTGCATTCCCTGTTCCACCTCATAATAGTTGGCATTGGCAGCCGTG
>CAYQFT010000137.1:0-9800 GCA_964416825.1 uncultured Porphyromonadaceae bacterium | reverse complement strand
AATGATGAGCGTTGCGATTGCCATGCTTAGCATCTGGCCGGTAAGCCTCATGGTAGCCACGGTGGCCGATGCAATCCCCAGATCCTTCCGCTCCACGGAACCCATGATCGCATTGGTGTTCGGTGATGAAAACAAACCGAATCCAATTCCCAGTATTATAAGGCTGGCAATCAGAAACCCCTGGCTGGTACCGCGGTTCAAGGTCAGGAGCATTACCAGCCCTGCTGCAATGATGCCCAGACCGATAGATGCCAGAATGCCAGAAGGGTACTTATCGGAGAGTTTACCTGAAAACGAAGCGGTAAGGGCCATAAACAAAGGCTGAACCACCAACAGAAGGCCGGCATCCCGCGGGGATAATTCCTTGACATACTGCAGGTAAAGACTCAGGATAAAGGTCACCGCAAAGGTTGTGGCATAATTGATGAGCGCTGCCAGGTTTGACATGGCAAACAGGCGGTTTCCCAGGAAAAGTTTCATATTGAAAACCGGAAATGCCAGTTTAAGTTCAACCCTGGTAAAAACCAGCATCCCCACCAGGCCCAGGGCCACAAGAATTATGGCCAGGGTATCGGGCAGCTTTGAGAGGCCGTACATCAAGGATGACATGGACAGAATATAGATGAGCGATCCCCGGTAGTCAAAATGGTCCCCCGTGCTGTCCTGCTTTTTCAATTTCAGCAGCATAATCGCACTGACGGCAACAATGAACACGAGCGGACCGGTAAAAAGAAAGATACTTTCCCACCCCATGTGCTGCGTCATAAGGCCGCCGAGCACAGGTGCAACCGATAGTCCAAGGTAAACCGCAGTAACATTTATTCCGATAGCCTTGCCGCGCTGTTCCGGTGGGAAAACGGAAGTCACAATGGCCATATTGGTGCCAAACATCATGGCACTGCCTATCCCCTGGATGATCCGGAAAGCAATCAGCATTTCTGTGCTGACAGCCCAGGCACAGGCAAAGGAGGATAAGGAAACGATAAGGGCACCATAGATAAATATGCGTACCCGCCCAACCATGTCGGCCAGCCTTCCCATGGGAACCAGGAACACTGCGGAAGATAACAGATAAGACATCGCCACCCAGCTCAGGGTCACCGCATTCATGCCGAAATGCACGCCCATGGTGGGAAGCGCGATATTCACGGAAGCACCCAGAAAGGGGGTGATAAAAGAGGTGATCACCACCAGAGAGAGTACGACGTTTTTGTTTGGAGATATATTCATGCACGTATTTTTCGTTCCTGTAGGGGCGCCCGGTGGGCGCCCGCGTAATGATAGGGTACATATGTTGTACGGGCGCCCACCGGGCGCCCCAACGGGGACAAGCCTACAGTACCAACGGGTACCGCCCGTGCTCCCGAACCAGTTTCACCACGTAATCATAATTCTGCCCGGAGACATTGGACGGAACGGAATGGTCCGACTGGAATATAAATCCCCCGCCCCTGGCAGCCTTCAGGTTATGGAAGACCATTTTTCGGAGATCCTCCCTGGAGCCGTTGGCCCAGTTCAATACATCAAAGCCTCCGCAAAAACCGATCGAGTGGCCGAATTCCTCCCGGTAAGCGACCACATCCATCCCCGCCTTCACTTCCATCGGATTATAGGAATCAATCCCGATCTCGATGAAATCAGGAAAGATCCGGTGCGAATTGCCGCAGCCGTGGTAAATAACCGGAAGGTTGCGGGCATGACAGATATCTGTGAGTGATTTAACAATCGGCTTGAAGTATTCTCGCCAGCATTCCGGGGAAAACAACAGGTCACGTCCATAGGCCACATCGCCCCATATAACCATGCCATCGAGCATCCCGTTGGCGGCCTCTATCTGTCCGATGGTAATCCCTTCGAGGAATTTCCCGAGACGTTTCATAAAGGCACCGAACTCATCGGGATACATTAACATCCAGAGCATTACATTCTCGGGTCCGATAATGCGCCACAAAAGTTCATGGCCTTCGCACACCGATCCGTAAACCGGAAAATCGGAATAAATGGATTTAACCGTTTCAGTCCAGGCAGGAGTGTTGCGGGCATATCCGTCGCCCATTCCGCCCAGCTGGTTATCCCCGGCCGAGTAATACCGGCGCGGGTCAAGGGGGTCATCAAACTGAAAAGCCGTAAGCTTCTCAATGGTGTCGGTATCGAATTTCAGGAAAGCCGGCATCGGATCCGCAAATTTTTTGCGGATAACAGCCTCAAAACCCGTCCGGACAGTAACCAGTTCCGGTGTTTCTTCAAGGACTTCAAAGGGTTTTATGTGCGGGTCGCTGTTAGGGCAGGTAACCTGCCAGTCGAGGTCGTAGTACCGGTAAATGTCCGTCTCCGGCGGCAGTCCGAGGTCCTTCCTCCACCTTTCAACAAAACTTCCCCAGAAAATATCGCTGATCGGCACCCGGTCGGGCTCCTCATGCCGGAGGGTTTTATTCATCCGCTCCAACTTGGCATGGCAATTGGCAGTTCGTGTTTGCATTCCGAAAAATACGGAATCAAGGCGAAAGGCGAAAGGCGAAAGGCGAAAGATTTTGTACCCGTAGGGGCGTGCGGTGCACGCCCGTTTACCCCCGGAGCAAATCCGGTTTATCCCACCAGGAACCGCGAGGCCTGAGTAAAAACGTGAGTGAATGAATGATTTACAGCCAGACGGATCTGTGGTTGGTTCATCGGGAATGGGTTTTCATGCTGATAGGGATATGGGAAGTCCAGGATCGACACGGGTATCCTGTTGCGGTTGCCGGCTCCCCATAAGGTTTTGAGTATGGATTTCCCTGGAATAACGGTGTCCCTGGCCAAACCGATCGCGGATATTTGTGTGCTCAGGCGGGAAAAAGAGCGATCCCGTATGGTCTGAAAACGGTCCATCCGAAGCATCGTAATAAAAGAGCTCCACAAGATGTTGAAATGTGATAAATGTGGAATATGAATTTTGCTCTTTACTTCCTGGGGATTTTGATGGATGAAAGCATCCTCCAGTTTGTTAAAAGCTTCGCTATCCATGATGTATTTCGATATTCCCTTCATTTGTTCAAACGAACTGCCGCCCAGGAAAAGGAAACTTTTGGATTGGCTGTAAAGACCGTCAGGATTCGCTATGAGAATTATTTCAAGAAGAAAGGCGCCTACCGAATAGGCAAAAAAATCGACTGAGGAATTTTCAGAAAATAGAGGATGAGTGCCCGACCTGATCGATTCGGTCAGCGAAATAATGTCATAGCAAGTTTGCAGCCCTGAGGTGACGAACCATTCGGGATGCAAATCGAGTCTCGAGCTCAGGGCGGCATTAAAGGGAGAAGCAAATGCGTTCCCGTTATTCAGATCGGAACGTCCCTGTGCCACGGTAACCATGGACCGCGGATCGGCCCAGTATTCCGGTGAGCGGTTTACATGCCAGGCGATCGGGAACAGGATCACTGCCTTGCCTGTATTTTCAGCCAGACTCTGGGCCCAGTAAAGGTATTTACCCCATGAGCGTTCGTTCAGGCCATGAAGCAGAATAATTGCGCCTTCGCTGCGATCCCTGTTCTCAGGCATGAATACCGGATAGGTAAAATCTGAATTTCCTTCATAATAGTGCAGCATCAAACCGTCACCGGTTTCCGGCACTTCCTGGTCAGCTGGCCGAACAACAGAACGGAATTTGCAGTTCATAATCCGGGTGCCCGATTCCGGTATCCGGATCACCTCATCATGAAGGTTAAAAATCCCCTTTAATAAATTCTGATTATCAATGTAGTCCATAAACTCATGCCTGATTTCCGGTAAAAATAAGGCACCATTTCTCACCGGTCAACAGGCCGGTGACGACCTCGCTGCTGGCGTGATTACGAGGTTGATTTTGGGACGAAAAGTCACGGACAGGGACGAAATACGTTACTGGTTGCTGGTTTCTGGTTGCTGGTTGCTGGTTGCTGGTTCGGGGTATTGGGTTTAAGGTTTAGGGTGCATGGATGTCATCCTGACGAAAGTCAGGATCTCCCCCCACACTCACACTTACACCCACACTTACACCCACACCCACACCCACACCCACACCCATTTCCCGATACCTTTTCCTACTTTTGTATCATGAATTTCCGAAAACCCATTCCCGACTTTTTCATCCGCCCTCGCAATACGGTTATCCAGATCATTTTCACGGCCCTGTTTTCCTATGCATTTATCCTGATTTACCACCCTTTCGGCTCACAGGAGTGGTTTGAGGTTAACCAGGGACAGTTTGCCTTTTATGCAGGTTTCGTTGTGGTTCTGGGAATGCTGGTGGTGATCATCAGCCGCGTGATCATGAGTCAGATCCGGAAGCGCCGGACGATCACCATCGCCGGGTATTCCCTGATGATAATGCTGGAGGTACTGGCCATGACCGGATTTTACATGATGATCGAGAAGGTTTTTCTTAAGGATGACCGGTTTTGGTTTGAGGTATATTACACAGCGATTGAGAATGCCAGCCTGATACTCCTCATGCCCTACCTGATCAGCCTCCTCTACTTTGCCTGGCAGGATAAGAAACAGCATTTCGATCAATTGTTACAGAATAAAGGACAAGAGGAAAAGCCAAGGTTCATACCTTTTGCCGATGAAAACGGAGAGGTAAGGATTACCCTGAAACTCGATGATCTGCTGTATATCGAGGCCAATGAGAATTACGTTTTCATCCACTTTGTGGAGAGCGACAAGCTTGAGCGCTTCTTGCTCAGAAACAGCATGAAAGGTGTGGAAGGGCAGCTTGCCCTTTTCCCGGTTGTCAGATGCCATCGATCCTATCTCGTGAATACCCTGCGCATCAAGGTTGCAAAAAAAGAGAAATCGGGATTGATCATCCAGCTGAGTTCCCCAACAACTATTCAATTGCCTGTTTCAGCAACCTTTAAAGAAAAGGTCATTAACACGTTAGGAATTTAACTCAACCTACGATGATCAAACCAGGATTACTGATCGCACTGCTTTTGTCTGTCTCTCTATCAGTCCAATGCCAGGTCACATTTCTCCTGGAATCCATTCCGGCCAATACGCCGGCAGCAGGTCCGATCTATATTGCCGGGGATTTTAACGGCTGGAACCCGGGGAATTCCGCGCAGGCGCTGCAGAAAAACCAGGCAGACAAATGGTTTATAACATTACCTGCACGAGCTTCGGGTACAAGAATGCAATATAAATTTACCCGGGGCTCATGGGCAAGCGTTGAAAAAGGAGCTTCCGGGGAGGAAATTTCCAATCGCCAGTATACTTTCAGTACGCCCGATACCGTAAGGATAACCATTCATAACTGGGCTGACCAGGGCAGCGGAGGTACAACCACAGCTGCTGAAAATGTATTCATCCTGTCGGCCGCGTTCAATATGCCGCAATTTGGCCGTACGAGGAGAATCTGGATTTATCTTCCTCTGGATTACAAGGATTCCGGCAAACCGTACCCGGTTATTTATATGCAGGATGGGCAGAATGTTTTTGACACCTACACCGCCTTCGCCGGTGAGTGGCAGGTCGACGAAACCCTTAACGCTCTGGCTGCCCAGGGCCGGAACGTCCCCATTGTGGTAGCTGTTGACAATGGCGGCGGCAGTCGTATGTCAGAATATTCTCCCTGGAAAAACAATCAGTATGGCGGAGGTGAAGGGGAGAAATACATTGATTTCCTTGTAAATACGTTGAAACCCTTTGTAGATTCCGCTTATCGCACAAAGAAAGGGCCTGAATCCACCTGCATTATGGGCAGTTCAATGGGAGGATTAATCTCGATGTTTGGCGCGCTCAGCCGCCCTGATATCTTCGGAAAGGCCGGCATTTTTTCTCCATCCTACTGGTTTTCCGATTCGGTTTGGACCTTCGTAAGGGATGCACAAAAACAGCATCCGATGCGTTTATACCAGCTTGTCGGCTCAGCTGAAGGTGGTTCCATGGTTCCTGACATGCTTTCCATGCAGGATACGCTGAGAAAATACGGGTATGGCGAAAATGAATTGATTTCAAAAGTAGTACAGGGAGCCCAGCACAATGAGCAATTCTGGAGATCTGAATTCAGGGAGGCTTACATGTGGCTGTTTCCCGAATCCAGCGCGGTTACCGGCACGGACCTGAAAAATACGCTTCGGCTCTATCCAAATCCGGCGGGTCACGAATTGAATCTGGATATTCCTCTAAGCACAGAGTATCCCCGGCTTCGAATCTTTGCCATTACCGGTGCCTGCATGAGAGATATTCCGCATTTTTCAAACAAGAAAATCGACATAACTCATCTTCCCACAGGAACATACTTCATCAAGATCACTTATTCCGATTCAGAAATATCAGGATCGTTCAGGAAAGAGTAGTCAGCGGTTGCGTTCCCTATTCGGCGTTACCCCTGAACATATTGGCCAGCTGCAGCCGGCTTTTAACCTGCACTTTGGCAAAAACGTTGGCCAGATGGTCCCTGACAGTGACCGGTGAAATAAAAAGCTCAGCGGCAATCTCCTTGTTGGATTTTCCCTCACAAACCAACAGGATAATCTCCCTTTCCCGTTTTGTAATCTGATATCGATCCGCCAGAGAATCCACATAGCCGGAGCCCTGGGCAGGATAGGCAATGAGATAATCCCTCAGAAACCGTCCGAAAAAGAAAACATGATAGGAGTTGAATGCCAGCATCAGAATACTAATGACAAGCATTTGCAGGTTGAGTGTGATCCAGGAAGCATAACCGCCAATCCTGTTCAGAAATAGAAGAATATTAAACAGGAGAAGAAAAAAGATAAAGGTCGTGAGCGCACTTCTGCGTTGCCGGTTTCTGATCTTTCCCGAAAACTGGATTCCTTTAGCCAGAAGCAGGGTCAGGATGACGAAAAAAATCACATGGATAAATAAGGACGAATATTCCGGAATGGCCCTCCCCCATTCATTTCCGATAAACCGCACAGACTGGACCAGGCAGAATGCGCAGCTGAGCGCCCATGCCCAAACCTTTATCTGCCTTGGCCACTCCTTCTGGAAAAGTCCCCAAAGAAACCGGGCCATGTGATAGATTATAAACAGCCGGATCAGCGACAGCAGAATATATATCCAGTTATACTGCGCGGCCCCTGTCTCAAGCAGGTAGGTTTCAGGCAAGGTTGCCTTGAGGAAAGTCTCTACCGTATGGGCCAGGGTGATGGCATTGAAACCGACAAGCACCAGGACATAGGAGAAAAGATAAGGCTGCCTGTTCGTCTTGTAGGACTGGATCGCTATATAAATCGCAATCTGGCCGACGCCCAACGTAAACAGCAATAAAAAATGCGAAATCCCTATCATCGATAAATAATTCTGTACCGGATCTGCTCCCGGCAAATCTATGAAAACTTAAAACACGACATTTGTAGGATTGCAGCCGGCAGCCCGAATAATTATTTTGCGCCCTTAAAATATGTGTAAAATGAAAAACCTGATAAAAATATCTCTCATCAGCCTGATATTGATATCGGCTTCATGCAGCGGGCCAAAGGAAACGTCGGATGCCTCAAGGATTCTTTCTGTAGAAAATGGATTGGTTCCTTACAACTGGAAAGAAAAACTGACCGCCTGGCAGGTCATTGACCCGGTCCGGATCGATTCATTGCCGAAATTCACGATTGAGCAGCGGATGAAAGAATGGGTGATCCCGGGCTGCGGGGTAGCGGTGATTGATGATTTCAAAATTGTCTGGGCCAAAGGGTATGGGGTTATGGAGGCCGGAACAGAAAAACTGGTTACGCCTGAAACCATGTTTCAATCGGGTTCTACCACAAAAATCCTGATGGCTATTGCGGTTCTCCGGATGGTGGAAGAAGGGAAGCTGGATCTGGATACCGACGTTAACACCTATCTGAAATCGTGGAAAATGCCTGAACATCCGTCCGGAATAAAAGTAACGCTCAGGATGCTGCTCACCCATCAGGCAGGCATCAACCGGCCCGGCAGCGGGACCGAAAATGAGGAAGGCACCGAGCCAACGCTGGTGCAGTTTCTCAAGGGCGAAAAGCCGGTGCTGAGTGATTCCGTCTTTTTTGAATATACACCCGGAACCGTCCATTCCTATTCAAATTTCGGGTACATGATCATGCAGCTGGTGTTGGAAGATCTGCTGAACAGCTCCTATACCCAAATTGTGCAGCAGTACATTTTCGATCCCCTCGAACTAACATCCAGCCTGATTGAATATCCCTTCCCGGCCAGGTTCAAGGACCGGATTATCAGGCCGCACAGTAAAACCGGCGTGCCTTCACCCACGGACGGTTTGAATTCAGGGCCGCTCGCGCAGGCCGGGATGGTCACCACGCCGTCGGACTGGGCCCGGATTGCCTGCGAGATCATGCTCGCCAAACAGGGTAAAACCAGTAAAATCATTTCAAAAAAGTCTGTGGAAATGATGTTCGCCATTGAACGTGAACTCAATCCCGCCGAGTTTGAAGGTCTGACCGGGCAAGGTCTGGGTGTTTTCCGGTTCGGGAAGGGAAACAATCAGTTTTTTATCCATCACGGGCATAATAATCCCGGCGCCAACTGCCTGCTGTTGGCATCCATAACCACCGGACAAGGAGTAGTTGTTATGACCAATGGCATGTACGGGCTGGATCTCGCCCTGGAAATCCTGGCCTCGGTATCAAAGGAATACCAGTGGATTCAACCGGATTAGCGGACTTGCGGACCACCGCCTCGTACCACTGAACCGTCTGAACCTCCTTAAGCTTTTTCCGTATCTTCGTTTTATGGACTATAAAACTGAGCAGGAGTGGCTGATCGTCCGGGATTTCAAAAATCAGGATCCATTGTTCCCAAAGGGGCGGCTGATAAAAAGTGAATCTCCGGATTTTAAACTCAGGATGGCAAAGGGGGCATTTATCGGAATTGAACTCACCAGGATTCGCATGCTGTCTGAGGAGGCAGAGACCTCCGGAATTTTACGCAGCACTACTGGTTATGATCAGGTTTTAGCAACCCTTGAGGCCAAGGAAAAGAAAATCGGAGTTTACCGAAAACAAAAACCGGATTCCCTCTGGTTGATTATCTTTGCGGACCATTCGGAGCCGAGGGCCATGGAAAAATTGAATAAAACGCTACTGCACAATAAATTAACAACCCAATTCGACCGGGTCTGTTTTTTTAACCTGGATAACCATGCCATCCAAACCCTGAAATAAATGGACATTCTTGTTATTATCGGAATCGCAATCGGACTGTCCATGGATGCATTGGCTGTATCAGTGGCGAATGGAATCATGATCAAGCAGTTACGAACCCGACATGCAGTCAGGATTGCTTTTTCATTTGGGTTTTTCCAGGCCATCATGCCCCTCATTGGATGGGCTGCAGGGATAACTTTCAGCCAGTACATAAAACCGGTTGATCACTGGATTGCCTTCGGGTTGCTGCTCCTGGTTGGCGGCCGAATGATTTGGGAAAGCATTTCAAATTCCAGGAAAGACGAGGCGGTTAGAAACTGCCTCCATTTCCCCACACTGTTAATATTGTCCATCGCAACAAGCATCGATGCGCTGGCAGTAGGGGTAAGCTTTGCCTTCCTCGATATAACTATCTGGCTTCCAATAATTTTGATTGGAATTATCACCTTTGTGATATGCTTTATTGGTATCATAATCGGCAACAAGCTGGGGCCCATCCTTGGGAATAAACTTGGAATCATCGGTGGTGTAACCCTGGTCCTCATCGGAGCTAAAATCCTGATTCAACATCTGTCGAATAACTTGTAAAATCATGAATGCAAACATTGCCCCCCCACGCGAACAGATCAATGAGATAATTGCAAGGATATACCGCAGAGGTTTGACAACAACATCAGG
>CAYQFT010000136.1:7678-9834 GCA_964416825.1 uncultured Porphyromonadaceae bacterium | reverse complement strand
AACTCCCTCAACTCCCTTATCTCCCTTAACTCCCTTAACTCCCTTAACTTGATACACTGTCATTCTCGCCCCCGCAAACCTCTCCGTCCCAATCACCCTCACCGTCAGCTGCCCATTCTTCCGCTCAGTCTGGAACGCCACCTGCTGGTTTGCAAACTCAAACCCATCGCCCAGACCGTGAACCGGATACCAGTACTCTTTCCACGAGACCTGGCCTTTCGGGGCCAGAATCCCATAATCCGACTGAGTCTGCAGCGGGCCGCTCTGAACCTCAATATAGTTGCCATCGGTATCCGTCAGGGCCATCTGACAAATCCTGCCATACTCACCCTGACCCCACGTCCAGGCCTTTTTCCCGCTGTGTTCATTGTGGTTGGCCACCTGCACCACACCCCGGTCGAGGTCCACATCATAGGCCCCGAAGAAATCATACCCGCAATCCACCGCAAAAATCGAGGCAGCATCTGCATAATTTTTGGTCCACGAAAGATCATTTCCCTTATCCACCGGCCAGTTGAAGAACTCTACCCCGAAGTGATCGGTACCCATGCTCATCGGGTAGATAAACCGGGTTCCCGGCAGCTGAGGGAATGCCGTGCAGTTCCAGAAATAGTAGGGATTCATGGCATCGGTGGGGTTATAAATCCGCATCTCCTCATCGAGATAAGCCTTGCCGGGATGCAGGGTAACCCGCACGGTCCACTGGGTCCGAAGACTCTTCTCCAGGTTGCTGACTTCCAGATAAGCCGACCCGTCGGGATTGGTTCCTGATATCACATTCACCGGCGAAAGGATCGTCACGGTATGCACCTGCGGCCCGGCATTCCACTCCACGCCCCCGCTGATGAAAGCCCCGCGCATTCCGATCATGCTCGGCTTAATCACATTGTTTTTATGAAACACCTCCTGGTTGGTGGTCTTATCATACACCGAATGCAACCGGCCGCCGAGTTCCGGCAGACAGGTAATCTTCAGGTACTCATTTTCAAGATAAATAGCCCTGTAAGTGACATCCTCCAGCTTTCTCGAAAGGTGATCCTGCATATAATAAGGATAAACAATGGAGGCCCTTACTGTGGTTGAGCCCTTTGCTCCACCTTCCATTCCCCAGAACTTGGGATTGACATCGTTCTCCCAGCCATAAGTAGGAATGGTTATCGATCCTTCCCAGGTCTTCACCTGTGCTGTTGCCAGATCAGGGAATAGTATCAGAATTGCTGTCAGAATAAGATAGGATAATGACTTCTGAATGGATAAATTTGACTTCATATTCGGAAAGTTTAGTTAGTCAATAGGTTTCTAAGATACAGATTTATCATGGCACAAAGAATCATCGGCATTCACGAAAGATTGCCTGTTTTAGACACCCTTCCGTTAAGTTTCCAGCACCTCACCGCCATGTTCGGCGCCACGATCCTTGTCCCGATCCTGCTTGGTGTGGATCCGGCTATCACCCTGCTGATGAACGGTATAGGCACCCTGATCTATACCTGGATCACCCGGGGCGGCATCCCCGCCTATCTCGGCTCCAGTTTCGCCTTTATCGCCCCTGCCCTGCTGATTATCAATCAATACGGCGGCTTCAGCCATGCCCAGACGGGCTTCATCTTTTTCGGACTCTTTTTTATCCTGATCTCCTTCGTAGTGAAGAAATGGGGCATCGCCTGGATCGATATAGCCATGCCGCCGGTTGTAATGGGGGCTGTGGTAGCCATCATCGGGCTTGAACTGGCCCCGGTTGCGGCCCGGCAAGCCGGACTGGCCCCCTGGCCCACCGCCGTGGGGGAAGTCGTTAAACCATTTATAATCGATCATAATACCCTGATTATCTCGCTGTCAACCCTGGCAGTCGGTATTATCGGCTCGGTCCTGTTCAGGGGATTTCTTCAGGTTATTCCGATATTGTTCGCAGTGGTTGCCGGTTACCTACTGGCCCTGATCATGGGCTTTGTCGATACCACCGCCATCAGTCAGGCCTCCTGGCTCGCCCTGCCAAAATTCCAGACGCCTGTCTTCGACCTGAATGCCGTCATCATCGTGGCCCCGGCATGCATCGTGGTGCTCGCCGAGCATATCAGCCACCTGATTGTAACCGGACGAATCACCGAATCCGACCTGATGAAAAAACCCGGGCTGCATCGTTCTCTGCTTGACGG
>CAYQFT010000136.1:0-7668 GCA_964416825.1 uncultured Porphyromonadaceae bacterium | reverse complement strand
TACCAGCACGTCGCGCAGCACGAGAAGGTGCCGATGGGGTTAGTAATGTTTTATCAGGCTTCACCGGATCCCCGCCAAACACCACCTACGGCGAAAACATCGGGGTGATGGCCATCACCCGCGTCTATTCCGTCTGGGTGATCCGCGGGGCCGCCATCCTCGCAATTCTGTTCTCCTGCATCGGCAAAGTCTCGGCTGCCATTTCAACCATTCCCACGCCGGTAATGGGCGGAATCACCCTCCTGTTGTATGGAGTCATTGCCGTTCAGGGCTTCCGGATGTACGTGGAGCAGAAAGTCGACTTCAGCAGCAACCGCAACATGGTCCTCGGAGCCGTCACCTTCGTCGCCGGCATCAGCGGCGCCAGCATCACCCTCGGCTCGGTCGAGCTCAAAGGCATGGCTTTTGCCGCGGTGGTTGGCGTGGTTTTGTCGCTTATTTTCTGGGGGCTTGACAAGATTAGGACTACAAAAAACGATAGAGACTAAAATCTCGTTCTTTCTTTGCAGGCTTGAAGTAAACTTAAGACCAGATGCAATTAATTCCAGATAGAACAGATCCGAAATCAGTTTCCCTTGACTCTCTTCTTGAGTTAGAAAAAACTATAGGATCAGATTCATTAGTGCAGCCGGCCAAGCTATTCACCCGATTTCAGCACAGATTGCTCTACCTTTTATATCGGGTTATAAAAAATGTCCACTTGCCGGTTTATCAAATGAAGCCATTTCAAGGTTTTTCGAGGATTATGGGAAGGAAACATTTCATGGTAGCTATGATGGGTTTGGATATACCCAAAAGCTATCCCTCGTTTCTCATTCCCTTTCGATTCAGGAGTATCTATCTATTCGACGCCTGGCCAAAGGATCATGATAGAATCGTGCAATTCGTGAAGTTCTTTGCCATTGATTTTGTATTTATTTCATCATCTATGGCAGCAAACTCATTAAAAATTAAGTCTGGCCTGAACCATTTCCATTGGATACCAGAAGGCATTAATGCTGAGGAGTATACATTTTGCAGTATTGCAGACAAAAATATAGATGTGCTGGCTCTGGGGAGGCGCTATGACAACTACCATGATTCAATTCTGAATTTTACGATTGAAAAAAATCTGGTTTATCTGTATGAAAAGGTCAAAGGAGAGATCATCTTTCCCACGCGAGAAGCACTTATCAAGGGGCTGGCAAGAGCGAAAGTATCCATCTGTGTGCCATCAAGCATTACGCATCCTGATCGGTCGGGTCCAATTGAGACCATGACCATAAGGTACCTGCAATCCATGATTTCTAAGTGCCTGATTATAGGACATGCTCCCCATGAATTAATTGAATTGTTTGGTTATAATCCTGTTATTGAGATTGATATGACCAACCCGGTTCAACAGCTGGATTCCATCCTGATGAATTATTCTGATTATTTGCCCCTTATCGAACGGAACTATCAGACTGTCCTGCAAAATCATACCTGGTTGTGCCGCTGGAATCAGATTAAAACCATCCTGACACAAAAACAGAAGGACTGACCTTTCCGTATGCCACCACCCCTCAACCTTCCTCACTAATCCTCCCTATCCCTCACTATCCCTCACCACTCCTCACGCCCCTACCGGTTGACCAGAATCTCCTTCTTCTCCCAGGGTATCGGGTAAGCCGTAACCCACACCTCCGGACTGAATTCCGATACCCCGTTTTTCAATACCAATACCACCGCATCTATTTTAGCACCAACCATATCAGGGGTAAGCGGCACATAATAGGTATAGTTTGATTCGGTCTTCGGCACCGGGTATTCCCAGGCATTGCTCTTGTACGACAGGCTTCTGTCAGGGGCGCCAACCGGCATTCCATTCACCCGGATTGCCGCATAGGCACCTTCGTCGCCATGCTTTCCGTTCAGGGCAATGGCCAGATAACTCCCCTTCGCGATCTCGCCAAGGACAAAACTGGCCTCGAATGAATTTTTCGGGGCAGCCAGCCGGTAGGTGCTAAAAAGGTTGGATGCGCGCCATCGGCTTCGGTCGACCTGCCTTCCGGCAAGGAAACCTTCGATTTCAAGAACCCGCTCGGGGGAGCCCGGAAGGCGGACATAACGCACCGGATTCAGTCGATCCAGCGGTACAATCAGCACATTGCCGGCCAGAACAGGGATCACGGTCCAGCTTTTCAGGTCGGCTGAAACTTCAATCCTCACCGACTCCCAGTACCTGAAGGGCTGAAGACCCTGGGCATCTCCAACAAGGATCCTGAGGCTATCGAGTATAGTAACAGTTCCCATGTCCAGCCGCAGGGCACCGCCGTTGATCCGCACTTCCCTGCTCCCCCATCGCCGACCGGGATAAAAGGAGGTATTCAGATCCCCATCGAAGAGGTAGCGGTCCCACAATCCCCTGCCGATAAATACCTTGTGGTTGAAAAAGGCATCACGGGCCTCTCTCACCTCCGGAATGGAAGTCGGGCCCGATCGAACCCATGACCTGGCTTCCAGTGCATTGTTGTCTGCCGCAAAACAGGTGGCTTCATACAGAGCCTCCGCATCAGAAGGTACAGGAATCGGTTTCAAGTCGCCCAGCTTGCGGTGATACATTTCCTTTAAAGGCTTTCCCGCGAATTCGATTTCGGATGTTTTACCGTTGATCTTGACTCTTTTCTTTTCGCCCGGAAATCCCAGCAAATTGATTTTCATTGGTTTACCCGGAATATCCTGAACTACTTCATAGTCGCAGCCTTCCACCATGGACGCCGTCTGTTTGACGGATGAGGCGATCAGGAGACACGACCGGAAAGGAAGTACCTCCACGGTAACCATCTCACCTTTCTTAAACTTCCCGATAAGGCGCTCCGTAGGGTGATATTGCCGCAGTTCAACCATCGCACCCTTCACAAGACCGATCTCCTCATCAAGCTTAATTGTCCGCTTAACCGGAAGCCAGCTCAAATTCCGGAGGGAGATGATCCTGGTCTGGGCATCGCCCCTTGAAACCGCCTTATCACCGTACTTTTCCTCAGGGAGCATGATTCCATTGACAAGAATATCCTTGTATTTCCTTGTCAGGTTGTAAATTCCGGCCAGCTTCGGATATTCGTCATCCCGCAGGAACCATGGGTTTCCGTAAATCTCGGGAGCAAGGATCAGGTTACGGTTGAACGCCTGCAGGATCAGGTCGTCCTCCCAGTAGTCCAGGCATGAAGAGAGACAAACACCATGATCCTCTGTCAACCGTTGCAAACCGGGAACCAGCTCCCTGTTCAGCGCTCCGGCGCGGTGGTGCGTTGCAGTCTGGGTATTGGTCATGTGCACGTCGATGTAAGTTTCATCACCCCCGAACAGGAATGTAGTTGCCTGTTTGACAGCCTCGGGGCCAAGGTTCACCCGGTGGTTCAGGAGAATCAGGTTGGGACTGTACTTCCGGCACTCGGTCATCATCCGTATAAAGGCATCCTGTTTTTCATCGCGAAGGTCACCTCCCATTGCATCGAACTTGAACAGCTCGAATCCGTAATCACGGCAAAGTGATACCATGTTTTCGGTGTGCCGCTTTTCTTCATCCGGCGTATCGCCGAACCGGTCGGGGGCATCCCAAACACCCAGCCGTGTGCCGGTTTTGGCCGCCAGCTCCGCAATTGGCCGGTATCCGCGGGGAAACTGGATATCGAACCGCGTCACCTTTGTTGAGCCGACATACTCCTTTTTATCGATGTTGCCTGCATCAAACGCATAGATGTCGAGTACCATGCCGTACTCGTCGTGCAACCATCTGAAAAAGTTAAGGTTGGCAAAGGTCTGCGCCTCCGTGGCACCCTCGCCGGTGTTGTTGATCCAGGTGAAATACTGCGAACGAGATGGCGTCTTCTCATCGGCACCAGGAAAAACCTTCGATTGGGAGAATGCTCCGGTCCAAGCTATGAAGATGAGGAAGATACCTAAGATTGACTTTTTCATGGTTTTACAATGTTTGGGTCGGCAAAGGGGAGCCCGGAGTAATACGAATTAACGGCCAAAATAGCGCAGCTAGATGTTTTTGGTCGTTAATTCGTATTACCCCGGGCTCCCCGGCAGAGCGTCAATTTATTCTGAAATTGAAGTCATTTTTAGCAAATACCGGTATGTTGTCAAGGGTCACCGGATAGTCGATAGTTTGCCCTCCCTTGTAAACCTTGCCGGTTAGTGCATCTTTCCATGTGGCGCCGGCAGGGAAATAAATTTTCCTGCTTTTGGCCTGATATTCCAGTACGGGTGCCACAAGCAGATCGGGACCGAACATATACTCTTCCTCGGTGGTATAGCTAACTTCATCCGACGGAAAATCAAAAAAGAGCGGCCGCATCATCGGGATACCTTCTTTGGAGGCAATCTCCATGTGCTTTAAAATATAAGGCTTGAGCTGTTCGCGCACCTGAAGGTATCTCGTCATGATTTTATAGGTCTCATCGCCATAGCTCCATACCTCATTGGGCTGGCCGGATCCCATTGGACTTCCCTCAATCGGTATTATAGGCTGCCTGTTGCCGTGCATGCGCATCACCGGACAGAAAGTTCCGTACTGGAACCAGCGCACCAGCACTTCAGGAAACTGCTCGGGCGTGTCCTTCGACTTGAAAAATCCACCTATGTCGGTGTTCCACCAGGGGATTCCGCACAGGGATATATTGAGACCCGCTTTCACCTGCCGGCGCAAGGTTTCGAAATCTCCGTATATGTCGCCCGACCACAAAACGGTTCCATAACGCTGTATACCGATCCATCCGCACCGGATCAGGTTTATAATATCCGTCTGGCCGGCCGCTGTTTGCCCTTCGTATAGCGCCCGGGCAAACTCGAACGGGTATATCGACGACATCTCCAGGCCGTTCCCCCTGTAATAGCGTACATTTTCATAATCCAGCGGATCGATTTCCGGTTCCGCCTCGTCCATCCAGAACATTCTGACGCCCAGGTCATAATAATTCTTTTTAACCTTTTCCCACATAAACTGGCGGGCAGCGGGATTGGTAACATCGACAAAGGAGAGGTAGCCGGCAAATGGCAGGAAGGCATTGACACCAACCTCAGGCCGTATCAGGTAATTCTTTTTCAGCATGGTTGAATAGTTCTCGCTCTCCGACATGGAGGTCGGCCACACTGATACCAGCAGCTTGATCCCCATTTCATCCAGTTCCTTTAACATGGCTGCCGGATCGGGCCAGAATTTAGGGTCGAACCGCCAGTCGCCGGTATGGGGCCAGTGAAAAAAGTCCGCAACGATTACCGAGATCGGCAGATTGCGCCTTTTATATTCCCGTGCCACCGAAAGCAGCTCTTCCTGAGATGAATAGCGCAGCTTCGATTGCCACAGTCCGGTGGCAAACGATGGCATCATGGGCGATTTGCCGGTGAGAACGGAGTAATGCCTTACCAGATCAGCGGGCGATCCTTCGGTGAAAATGAAATAGTCGATCTGCTGGGCGTATTGTGCTGAAAAGCTGGTCTGTGTCATCGATAGCTCGGCCCGACCGATCGACGGATTGTTCCAGATAAACCCGTAACCCAGACTCGATAGCAGGAAGGGTATGGATATCTGTGTATTCTTCTGGGCAAGCTCCAGGACAGATCCCTTAAGATCGAGACAATCATTGGGATATTGTCCCATGCCATACAAATGCTCCGTCTTGACGGCATCAAACGTGAGGGCAAGCTCAAAATGGTCGCTTCCCCGTCCCTTATATTGGCGGGCGATCCTCGGAACATGGTGATGGTAAGCTTCTTTCAGCAGTACTTCGTTCTTCTGGTTAAAATAGGTGACCAGTCCGTCCTTTTCCCGGATTTCCGCCCGGATATTGCCATTGGTAATAACAGCCTTCCCTTCCAATATTTTAATATCTGCCTTAAACTCAGGCTGCGGCAGGATGTTCCAGATCTCATCGGAAATATGAAGGCTTTTGGTCGACCGGAACCTTAGTGTATTCTGCCCAAACGGCTCAATCCTGAATACTTCTCCCTCACCCTCCCATTCCAGGCTGTTTTTCGAAATCCGGAACATACTTTCTGCAGGAGTCTGAGACCAGATGGGGTTTCCTGATACTACAAGAAAGATCAGGCAAATTAATCGGATAGTGGTCATAGGTCTATTTATCTTTGAGTTCCAATTCAATCTTCTCATACGGAATCGGATAGGCTGTTATCCACGCTTCAGGCTTGAATTCCGATACCCCGGTTTTCATCACCAATATAACCACATCGATTTTAGCTCCGATCATGTCAGCGGTTAACGGGATATAATACGTGTAGTTGGAATCGGTGCCCGGCACCGGATACTCCCAGGCATTGCTCTTGTAGGAAATGCTCCTGTCGGGAGCACCAACCGGCTTGCCATTCACCCGGATGGCAGCATAGGCTCCCTCTTCGCCATGTTTACCATTTAAAGCAATGGCAAGAAAACTCCCTTTAGGAATTTGGTTCAAAACGAAGCTGGTTTCATAAGCTTCTTTTGCGATGACGGAGCGGTATTGGCTGAACAGGTTCGATGCCCTCCATAGGCTCCTGTCGACCTGTCTGCCGCCTGAGTAACCTTCTATTTCACAGACTCTTTCAGGTGATCCAGGTAAGCGGATAAACCGCACGGGGTTCGCAGGATCCAGTGCAAGCGTCATTTCCTTTCCCGCCAAACCCAGAATGGATTTCCAGCTTTTCAGATCCGCTGACACCTCAAAACGCAAACCTTCCCATGACTTGAACGGCTGCAGCCCCTGCTCACTCCCGACAATAATTTTCAGGCTGTCGAGCCTGGTGATCTTCCCCAGATCCAGCCGTAAAGAACCTCCGTTGATCCGTATATCCGATCTTCCCCACCGGCGCCCCGGATAAAAAGCAGTATTCCGGTCGCCATCAAAAAGATACCGGTCCCAAAGCCCCCGATCGATAAAAAGTACCTGATTCGTGAATGCATCTCTCGCAGCCTGAACCTGAGGAATGGCTGTCGGCCCCGACCGCACCAGCGACCGGGCCTCCAGTGCATTATTATCCGCAGCATAACAGGTAGCCTCGTACAGAGCCTCCGCATCGGCCGGTACGGGAACGGCTTTCAAGTCGCCAAGCTTGCGGTGGTATTGTTCTTTCAAGGGCTCGCCGGGGAATTGAACGGTTGTGGATTTCCCTTTAGCCAATCCTTTTACAACAATGGTCTTTTTCTCCCCGGGAAAGCCAAGCAGATTGATTATAACCGGCTTTCCGGTAACATCACGTACCACTTCGTAATCACAGCCTTCTACTACAGGACCTGACTGACCAGCACTCGAGGCAATCAGAAGGCAAGACCGGAAGGGCAGCACTTCAACGGTAATGGTCTGACCTTTCCTGAACCGGCCAATAACCCGTTCCGTTGGGTGCATCTGCCTGATTTCAAATGTGCTGCCTTTTGACAGGCCAATCTCTTCATCAAGCTTAATGGTTCGTGTAACCGGCAACCAGGAGAGGTTGCGCAAGGTGATGAGCCTTGTCTGGCTGTCTCCCCTTGATACAGCCTTTTCGCCATATTTTTCTTCGGGCAGAATGATCCCGTCTACCAGTATTTCCTTGTACTTCCGGGTCAGATTAAAAATCCGTGCGAACCTTGGATACTCATCATCACGCAGGAACCATGGGTTCCCGTAAATTTCCGGTGCAAGGATCAGGTGGCGGTTAAAAGCCTGCAAG
>CAYQFT010000135.1:0-9863 GCA_964416825.1 uncultured Porphyromonadaceae bacterium | reverse complement strand
GTTGAATACTGGAGTCAGGCAGGCACTGAAATAACCATGGAGGATTCCCGCTGATGGAACTGGAACTTTTTTTTCTCGGACTGGTTCTCACCCTGGCCTTTGTTGCGGCCACCGGCTTTTATCCGGGAGGCATCATCGTGCCGGGCTACCTGGTCCTGTTTGTAAATCAGCCCCTCCGGCTGGCCGGAACCCTGGCAGCCGCATTGCTGACACTGCTGGTCTATCGCCTGGCCTCACGCTGGCTGATCCTGTTCGGACAGCGCCGGTTTGTTTTCCTGATCCTCACCGGTGCCCTCTTTTCCACGCTGTTCAGGCTGCTCCTTCCCGCTGTATCACCGGAAGCCGCGGAGTTTATGGTTATCGGCTGGGTAATCCCCGGTTTGATCGCCGGCCACTGCGAACGGCAGGGAATCCTCATTACCGCAGCCGCAACTTCAATAGCCGTAGCCGCTCTGTTCTTTCTCGGCAAACTATGGTTCCTGATCTTTTAGCCCGATATGCAGCGAAAGCCCCCAGCAATCAAACCCTCCAGCCGCTTCCTGCTCACCCACGGGCTGATCAGCTTCGTTCTGCTTGCTGCAACCCTTCTCTTTACCGGAAATTCAAACGGAACCAGTCCTGAGATGATCCGTGCCGCTGAGCTCATGGACCGTTCTTTACACATCATTTCAGACTATTGCAGGACGAACCGGATCAACACCGATTCCGTATCTGATCCCCGGGTCACGGGACTTATCGGGCCTGAACTCTCAGAAATAACTACCACTATGGGTGACCTCGAAGCTAAACGGACCACCATTAATCCTGATTTTGGTGCGCTGGTTGTCGGGTTGCTCAGTGAGGCCGGGATCCGGCCGGGTGATACCATCGCCATCGGATGCTCAGGCTCCTTCCCTGCCCTGATGCTCGCATCGCTGGCCGCCGCCGAAGCCATGAACCTGCACCCCCGGGTCATCCTCTCGCTCGGATCCTCCTCCTGGGGCGCCTCCAATCCGGAGTTCACCATCTGGCATATCTGGCAGGTGCTGCGAGAGAAGGGAATCCTGCAGAATAATCCCGATGCGGTTTCGCTTGGCGGAGAGTACGACACCGGATCCGGATTTGAAGACGATATAGCTGCCAGGCTCACGGGTCAAATCACAAAATCGGGCGTAAGCCTGATAAACAACCCTGTGCTCCCGGAAAATATCGGGATAAGAAATTCCATCTATTTCAATGGAAAGCCGGGGTCCATCAAGGCTTTTATCAGCACCGGCGGAAGCTATTCAAGCCTGGGCACCAGCGCGGAAATCCTGAAGGTAAAACCCGGGCTTGTTCAAAAGGCCAGAATGCCCGCACCGGAAGAGCAAGGCATGATCCATTCCATGCTCGGCAAGGGAATCCCCGCAATCCACCTCCTATATATAAAAGGCCTCGCCCAACAATACAACCTCCCCTGGGATCCCGCAACCATTCAACCCCAATCAATCTTTGATCTTTCTTCTTTCTTTCGCCTTTCGCCTTTCGCCTTTCCCCCATCTTTAATCTTTCCTCTTTCTTCTTTCTTCTTATTATACTTTGCCTTCATCCTCCTCCGTTTCCGTCTGCTCCACAACAGGGAGTAACAGGCTATTGGAATGATATCTTTTTTACCTTTGAAAAACACTGAAACACAGATTGCTATGAAACCACTTCTTCCTTTTGGCATCACATTGATTATCAGTTCATTGTTTCTATTTAACCATCCGGTTGCCGTGGGCCAGACGGCTTCAGAACCGGTCCTCCTTACCTCCTGCGGCCAGAGTCCCGGTCCGGTGCGGGCTAAGGTTTTCCTGCAGAAGCTCGGGATTGTCTTTGAATACAACGCCCTGGCCAAGGCCGAAGACCTGGTGGCAAAAAAGAAAGAAGGCAAGCCCTATAAAACCCTGATGATTGTAACCGGTGCCAGCCTCAAGGGAATGGGCGCCGCCGGTGTTTCCATCGATGAGGAGATTGTCCGCACCAAGGCCCTGATCGCCGAGGCTAAAAAGCAGGGGATCAAGATCATCGGTTCCCATATCGAGGGCATGTCGCGCCGTTCACAAGGCGCATCTGCGGGCGACAACTCCGATGAGATGTCGATCGATGCCGTTTGCCCGGTTTCCGATTTCATGATCGTGAAAAAAGAGGGTGACAGCGACCAGCGGTTCACCACGATTTCCAAGTCGAAAAATGTTCCGCTGCTTCTGTTTGAGCTGAACAACGACATGCTTGAGACTCTGAAAAAGGTATTCAGCAAATAGGAGGCGGGTCCTGTGAACATGTACACTTCAGCAGCCATCGTTCTGGGCGTAATGGTTGTGGTATATATTGCCGCCCTGCGGTTCAAGCTCTCAACAGAGCTCGCCATGCTTCTTGCGGCAGTGGCAGGAGCCCTGTCGGCCGGGCACTGGTTTCCAGCCCGTCAGGTTGCCGAAGGCTCGATCACCTATCTGGATATAAACCTGATATTCATCTGCGCCACCCTGTTCATGAATATCCTGAAAGAATCGGGAGGTGTGGCTTTTGCGGTTCGTTCCATCATAAAAACATTCTATAAAAGCAGGGTTATTCTCCTGATTCTGATCGCGTTTCTGCTGCTGATCCCAGGCGCCCTGACCGGTGCCGGAAGCGTTACGGTTCTGATCATGGGAGGCATGGTTTCGGTGGTCCTCACCTATATGGGGGTGACCAAAATCCGCACCGCGGCAATCATTTTCCTGATCGCAGGCCTGAGTGCGGCGGCCCCGCCCGTGAGCCTCTGGGCCATGATGACGGCGGCCGGGGTGAACATGCCCTACGTGGGATTCTTTATGCCGCTGCTGATCCCCTGCGTGCTTGGCGCTCTCTTTACCATTTTTTACCTGGGATGGAAAGGTCACCGGATAGACGTGGAAAAAGCCTTTGCCGAACTGCCCGAGCCGCCAAAAAAAATGAACTGGCTGAGGATAGTCATTCCGTTCCTCGTCTTCTTCGGATTTATTTTCCTGGGCCGGAAATGGCCGCATGACACCCCGGTGGTGGGCATGCCCCTGATGTTCCTGGTGGCCGCACTGGCCGCCTGGCTGCTCTCACCCGTGAAATTGAACCTCTTTAAAATATCCGCAGAAACGATTAAGCAGCTTCTTCCCCTGATCGGGACCCTCACCTGCGCCGGCATTCTGGTTCAGATCATGACCCTCACGGGAGTGCGGGGACTGCTGGCGATCACCTTTATCACCCTGCCCGTTTTCCTTGTTATCGGCAGCCTGTTCTTTTTCCTCCCGATAACGGAATCAGTCCTGATGTACGGAGCCGCGGCCGTTTTCGGTGTGCCGCTCATCCTGCTGTTCAATTCCATCGGGATGAACCCGATCGTAGCCCTCGCCGGCATGTCGGTGATCTGGCCGCTGGGCGATGCCCTTCCGCCAACCGCCATCATCGGCCGTCTCACGGTGGATGTGGCGGGCGCACAGGACAGCTATGGCAAATTCCTGAAAATGTGCATCGTTCCCGCCATCTTCATCTGCATCATCGGCACACTGATGGTGATTTACAGCAAAGACCTGGGTTTTCTAACCGGTTTATAGAAAGGGTAAGACATGGATACACTGACAAGCATCATATCGGTTCTCTACTACGCACTGATTGCCTTCATCGTGGTTTTAATTGTCTACAACATGGTTAAAACCAAAGAATGGAAAAAAGAGGTGATCTATATCGTGATATTGCTGCCGTTCCTTCTCCGACTGTTCCTGTTAAAATAGAGCCCGATGAATAAATCCGATATACTAAGAAAAAGCCTGATCGGGCTGGCCGGAGGGGTTGTTTTTGTTTTCTCCGGAATCAGCTTTTACCAGCACCGCCATCTGAAGGAGGCGGTTGTACTCAGCGATGGCGTCACACAGGTTAAAAAACTGGGCGACTATTTCGGGGGCATAAAGGGCACTGTTAACGACTGCAATCTATACATACTTGAAGGCAGTGAACCCGGCGGCACCATGCTGGTGCTTGCAGGTTCGCACCCCGAGGAACCCGCCGGCAGGCTCGCCGCCTGGCTGCTTGCTGAAAATGGCATGATATCCAAGGGGCGGCTGATCCTCGTGATGTCGGCCAACCGCAGCGGCACCCTCGTAACCCGTCCGGGCGGCGCCTACCCTCCTGATTATACAATAGAGACCCCCTGGGGCGGCCAGAAATTCAGGATGGGCGACCGTTGGTCGAGCCCGCTTGACCAGTGGCCGGATCCCGAGGTCTATATCCACTATCCCAGCCGTCAGAACCTGGCTTACGTGGACGTCAGAAACCTTAACAGGGCCTGGCCGGGCAGGCCGAACGGCACCCTCACCGAAAAAACAACCTTTGCATTCATGGAACTAATACGGAATGAAAAGGTTGACGTGGTGATTGATCTTCATGAGGCGGAGCTTCAGTATCCCGTAATCAATACGATTGTAGCCCATGAAAAGGGGCTCGATCTGGCCACCATGATCTCCATGACGCTGACCGATTTTGAAGGGTTCAGCATAGGCACCGAGTTTTCGCCAAAGAACCTTCACGGCCTTTCGCATCGTGAGATCGGCGACCATTCGGATGCCATCTCCCTTTTGTTTGAAGCCCCCGAACCCTTTCTTGATGCAACCCGCGGAATCACGGGCCGCAAGCAGCTGCTTGAAGGCAAGGATGAATTCGTGGTTAAGGCAGGCAAGCACGGGCTGCTCTATGCGCCCATCGATGAAAACGGCTGGCCCATAGATATCCGCGTAGGACGGCATGTCTCAACCATCCTCCAGACCTTCGAAAGCTGGAACGAAAGCAATCCCGGCAAAGAATTGGTCTGCACCGGCGTACCCCGGTATGCCGATATTGTGAAAAATACCACCGGATTTTACCTGAAAAACCCGACCGGGGCTAATCCTTTGAGAGTGAAGTATGAATAAAGAATTGAGAGATTCGAATTTAGAATTCCGAATTCCGAAATATGAGATCCAGGTAGAGACGCATAAACATGCGTCTCGATAAACCGGCAACGGGTAACCGGCAACCGGCAACCGGCAACCAGCAACCAGCAACCAGCAACCAGCAACCAGTAACCAGTAACCTCTTCCATATGAAACCGAAAAGCTACATTTCATTCCTCGCCATAGCAGTTGCCCTGCTTTTGGCAACCCAGTCCTTTGCCCAGTTCATCCCGATCAGCGAAGCGGAAGCTTCATGCACCAGCATCATGGTCGGCAAAAAAGCTACAACCGACGGATCGGTAATCACCAGTCACAGCTGCGACGGAAACTACCGGACCTGGCTGAACATCGTACCCCACAAAAAATGGACTGAAGGTGCCATGCGCAAGGTGATCTGGGGAAACATGTTCACCGAAACCCCAACCGACAAGCGGAATCTCATCGAAAAAGGCGAGATCCCCCAGGTTGCAGAAACCTATTCCTATTTCAACGTCTGCTATCCGGCCATGAATGAAAAACAGCTGGCCATGGGCGAAACCACTATAGGCGGCAGACGGGAACTGATGAATGACGATGGAATGTTCCAGATCGAGGAGCTGCAGTCCATAGCCCTCGAAAGATGCACCACAGCCCGTGAAGCCATTAAGCTGATGGGTGATCTGGCAACCAAATACGGATACGGCGATGCCGGTGAATGCCTCACGGTTGCCGACAAGAAAGAAGTCTGGCATTTTGAGATCTTCGGTGCCGGCGTATTTGAGGTGGGAGCCGTCTGGGCTGCCGTCAGGATTCCCGACGACCACGTGGGCGTTTCGGCCAACATACCCAGGATCAGCACACTGGATCTTTCGAAACCGGATTATTATATGGCATCCGAAAACGTACACTCCCTGGCCAGAACCCTTGAATTCTGGGACGGCAAGGAAGAGTTTAAATTCTGGAAAGCCTACAGCGGACGGAAACCCTACTCCACCCGTGAATATTACATTCTAAGCACCATGGCACCCTCGCTCAAACTCACTCCGGATATGGATGAGCTGCCCTTCTCGGTTAAGCCTGATAAAAAAGTAGATATCACGGATGTTTTCAAGTACTACCGGAATACCTATGAAGGCACTGATCTTGATGCGCTGAAAAACCTCAAGGTAGCGCCCCAGCAGTTCCGCGCCCGGGGTCAGGAAACCCAACAGGGCACACCTGAACTGGTTACAAGTCCGGCAGTAAACCCCTGGATGGGCGGCGATCTGAGAACCCTGATCAACACCCTGAAACCGGGGACGGTTGAAAGCCAGCGGACCATTGCCATCAGCGGATGCTCCTATTCCCAGATCAATCAGTGCCGCGACTGGCTGCCCGACGAGATCGGCGGAATCGCCTGGTTCTCCTTTGACAATCCCGCCTGCAGTCCAAGGATTCCGGTCTATTCAGGCACACTCAGCCTCCCCGAAAGCTGGGCCGTTTGCGGCCAGAAACAGTATCGGACCGATTCAGGATGCTGGCAGTACCGCCGGACCAACCGGCTCGCGGAGATCAAGTGGGGGCGCACCCGTCCGTATATCGACAATGCCGTGATGGAATATCAGGAGAAAGGCCTTCGGGAGGTTCCGATGATCGACAAGATGGCTCTTGAGCTTTATAATGCCGATAAGGACAAGGCTCCCGAACTCGACGCTCGCGGCAATCCAAAACCAGCCGCCTACAGACTTCTGCTCACCCAGTACACCAATGATTTCGCCCGCGCAACCATGGACAAGTGGTGGGAAATGGGCGACCTGTTCTTTACCATGTTTGCAAGAGGGTTTTAATGACCGACGACAGATGACCGACGACCGACGATAAAAGCACTTGTCATCCCCGCGAAAGCGGGGACCGGTTCCTCTGCGTACTGCGCTTTATGGGACGCGATCCCCGCTTTCGCGGGGATTACAAGTGCTCCGGCCCAGCAACCGGCAACCATTAACCAGCAACCAGTAACCAGCAACAAGCAACCAGCAACCAGCAACCAGTAACCAGCAACCACCATGAAAAGTCAGAAACATATATTCCGTCCATTTCTCCTGGTATTTCTTTTGGGGATTAACCTCTCCGTTTTAGGCCAGGAGCAGGAGTATGATAATTGTACGAGTATCATTGTCGGAAAGAAAGCATCGGTGGATGGATCGACGATGACGTCGCATTCCTGCGACAGCGGTTCCGACCGCACATGGATCAATGTAGTTCCCCGGAAAAACCATGAAAAAGGGGCAACCTGTCCCATCATCCTGGATCCCAAGGGAACCAAGGGTCCGATAGACCCGGATGCCATTGAGGCAGGAACTATCCCGCAGGTCGCTCTCACCTACGCTTATATTAATACGGCCTATCCGGTGATGAACGAATTTCAGCTGGCCATCGGGGAAACCACCTTTGGAGGGAAACGCGAACTGCATTCCGAAAAGGGCCTGATCGACTGCCCCGAGCTATACCGGCTGGCTCTGGAACGTGCCAAAACCGCACGGGAGGCTATCAGGATTATTGATGAACTGACTAAGAAATATGGGTATAACGATGTGGGTGAATGCTTTACATTTGCTGACCCGAAGGAGACCTGGCATTTTGAAATTCTGGGACCCGGAAAAGACAAAATAGGGGCAGTCTGGGCTGCCGTCAGAATTCCTGATGATGAAGTGGGTGTATCGGCCAATGCTTCAAGGATTCGTACCCTGAACCTCAAGGATCCTGATCACTACATGGCATCGGAAAATGTTTTCAGTCTGGCCCAGGAGCTTGGCTGGTGGGATCCGAAAAGCGGCGAACCATTCGAATTCTGCTATGCTTACGCCGACCGGCGCAGCATGGGTTGCCGGAGACGCGAATGGAGGGTTCTGAGTTTGGTCGCCCCATCCTTGAAGCTCGATCCGAATGGCGAGAACTACCCGCTTTCCGTAAAGCCCGAGAAAAAACTCTCAGTTCAGGACCTGCTGGTGATGTTCAGGGACTATTATCAGAATACACCCTATGACATGACTAACAGCCTGATGGTCATCGACCGGGAAGGAAAAGCGGTTAAAAGTCCTGTGGCGAATCCGTTTATGACCGGTGATCTCCGGAACCTGCTGAAAGTGCCCGGGGAAAGAACCATCTGTTGTGCCAGGGCCACCTACTTACAGGTTACCCAGTCGAGGGATTGGCTTCCCGACCCGATCGGCGGCGTGGTCTGGCTGGGATATGACAATCCGTTGCTTACCCCGCACACCCCCTTCTATTGCGGGATATCGCAAATGCCCGAATCCTATCAGGTTGACGGTCGTGAGAAATTCAGGCGCGACTGCGCCTGGTGGTCCTTCAGGCAGGTGAGCCAGCTCTGCATGCTGCGCTACCAGCCGATGAGCAAGGATGTGGAGCGGGTTTGGAAAGAGATTGAGGATAAAGCCTTTGCCAACCAGAAAACATTCGAGGACGAAATGCTGGCTATCTATAAATCGGACCCTGAAAAAATAAAAGAACTCCTCACCCGCTACTGCAACGAAATGGCCGTTGGGGCCGTGGACCGCTACTGGAAACTGGGCGAGGAGCTCTGGAGCCGGTATACTAATTCGTTTTAGGACGAATTAGTAAGAAGAAAGATTAAAAAAGAAAGAATAAAGATTATTCTTCGCCGAGTATTCTCACGGAGACTTCAGTATCAAGAACTGCTGAGAGAGTAAAACTGACTGGCGACTTGTCGGTATTTCCATACAAAATCAAGATAAAGGGATTCATGGAAAGCAGCATTGCTTCCAGCCATTCAAAGTCAATACCTTCTATGGTTTTGGTGTCACCATTCCGGTATGTCCCATCCATCACGATCTCCATACCCTTAAGTTCATTATTATCTAGTTTTTCATAGAAAACAAGTCTGCAATCCGTAAGAGTAACCGGGGCATCAGAGATTTCCGATACCGTTATGGTCACGCTATTCATTTCAACACCCTGGATTTTTTGCGCCAGGGATGCAACATCTGCGTTAGTTGTTGGATCAAACTCTACTCTTTCATCAATTTCAAATAAATTTGATTTCAGGGGCTGCGAAACCGAAACCGGCATATCAATCGTAAAGTTAACATCCTGTTTTACAACAAGGGCTTCCTTGATTTTGGCGCAACTGCCCAGTGTCAGGGCTAAAACGGGCAATAGAACCAATAGATTTCTTTTTCTCATAATAGTGTTTATTTTTAGTAAGTACGTTTTTGAAAGTGATTTGTTTACAAAGGATTAAAATTATGCAAAATATTCCTGCCATCTCTTTGCTGTTAATGGTATCCCTCTGGGGCTGCATCCCAAGGGAAGTTGAGGTTGAAGCCGATGGGATGATTACCGATTCCAGGGATGGCAAAACCTATGCATTTGTAAATATCGGAACCCAAAGCTGGCTTATCGAGAATATGAATTATACCGATAAGGACAGCAGCGGTTCCTGGTGTTACAAGGGACTGTCCAAAAACTGCGATACATATGGCCGATTATACACCTGGGATGCAGCACTTAAAGCCTGCCCGTATGGATGGCGCCTGCCGGAAGACGGGGACTGGAAAAAGCTGGAGATCTACCTGGGGATGGATCCGATCGAAGCTGACAGCACTAACTGGCGGGAAACCGGCGATGTGGGCATACAACTGAAGGCCGTGTGGGACTGGAATTCGGGCGGCACCGGTGAGAACACCTCCCGGTTTACCGCATTGCCTTCGGGCTTCAGGGAACCCAACGGGCAGTATTACTATATCGGTGACATAACAACATTCTGGTCATCCACCTATACCGATGAAGCCCATGCAATTGGGCGGGCCCTGATCTATCATTCAACGGGGGTCTATCGCTGGAGCTACCTGAAGACAGGGGGGTATTCGGTGAGGTGCGTGAAGGAGTGAGAGGTTGCTGGTTACTGGTTACTGGTTACTGGTTATTTCG
>CAYQFT010000134.1:4332-9943 GCA_964416825.1 uncultured Porphyromonadaceae bacterium | reverse complement strand
ACGCCTCGCTAATTGGTTCGCTGCGCTCACTAATTAGGCCCTGGCCCAATTAGCGCGAAGCGCCAATTAGCGAGGCGTTAGCCGAGTCATTTAGCCGACCGCAGGGAGGCCAATTAGCGAGCGCAGCGAGTCAATTACTGCCTCCAAAAGCTCAAAGCCTGAATTACTTCACTAATTTGGCCAGCGCCTTCTCGAGGTCTTCGCCACGGAGGTTCTTCCCTACGATCTTCCCGGTCTTGTCAAGAAGCACATTAGCCGGAATGGAGCGGATGCCGTACATTCTGGCAACCTCATTGTCCCAATACTTGATGTCGGATACATGCGTCCAGGTCAGCTTGTCGTCAGCAATAGCCTTCAGCCATGCGTCTTTGTCACGGTCAAGCGAAACACCCAGAACGGTGAAACCCTTGGCTTTGAATTTATTGTAGGCCTTTACCACGTTCGGGTTCTCGGCACGGCACGGACCGCACCATGCAGCCCAGAAATCAACCAGCACATATTTACCTTTGAAATCGGAAAGCTTAACCGGCTTGCCATCGGGATCATTCTGGGTGAATTCCGGAGCCATAACGCCAACAGCGGTCAGCTTAGCTTTCACCAGACCTTCTTTCAGGGTCTTGACATATTTGTTATCAGCCATGCCGGGTCCGAATCCATTGATCAGTTCTTCCATCTGAGCCGGATCCTGAATGGAGGAGGCGATGGAGGTGACAATAAACGGTGCAACCGGGGAGGTACCCATTGATTTGATCAGAGCCATTTTTTCAGCCAATTGTATAGGCTCCAGTTCATCCATCTGGGCTTCAGCCTTCTTTTTTTCCACTTCGTTCTTAGCCTTATCAGCCTCAGTGTAAGCAGCATAGATCGGGCGCAATTTTTCATTCTGAGCCTTCGACAGCTGGGCGAATTTGGAGTATGCATCGTGAGTGGCCGATCCGGTTATCACAGCATTCATCAGCGCATCTGATTTTGCCTTTACCGTGATATCGGAATTGTCCAGAAACAGACCAATCATACCCCTGAGGTCACCAATTTTAAGATAATACATATCAGGTTCAGCCACTTTCCCCGAAAGGGTAAAGGTGCCGTCTTCGGCCAGGCCGGTGGAATATTTGGTAGCCATTTTACCGGCTTCGCGAATCTGAAGCTCAACCTTGCCGGTTTTTACGCCGTCAATTGCACCCCGGATGGTAAAGGTCTGCGACATGGCCCATCCACCGGTAAGCATCAGGCCAAGAACCATAGTAAGGAATTGTTTTTTCATGTTATAAGGATTTGATTTAGTTGTCGAATGTATAAAAATTCAGCCATTTACCACTCCCAGGTCTCGGTGACCTCCCAGTTAGCCTTAACATTCAGCTCTTTGGTAAAAATAATTACCCGCTCGGGCTGCAGGTGGCGGAGGTATCTTCCGGTATCCCACACGCCGTTGCTGTTGGTGTCAAAAATCAGTCGGAGACTGTACTTGCCCGCAGGTAGCATCCCGAAAAACACTTCACCCGACTGTGCCAGCCGCTGCGAACTCACAACCTTGTTCTGCCCCCCAAGAAGTTCCAGAATGGCAGGTTCCCTAAGGGCAGGAAGCTTGATTCGAACCGATCCGAAATCCTCCGGTTTCCTGATCTTAAAACTGATGTCGAGCGAATCCGATAGTTGACCCGATATGCCCGTAAAGGCGCCTTTCTTTATCGCCAGCCGGTAGGATGAGTCGGGCAGTAGCGGAGCCTGAATCGTGACAATCCGCGGATGGTCCTGGACAACAGGAATTCCGTTAAGGACCAGTCCTTTGAGCGTATCCGGAACCAGCCTGTATTCAATCGCCCTTGCCAGGGAATCCTTGCCGGTGGTGAGTCTGATTTTGCTGGTATCGGTCTCCGAAAAGGGCAGGGTAAAGGTCAGGATCAGTCTCTGTCCGGGATCCAGCGTTTTGGATTTCTCGGGCGTGGCGGAAAAAGTGAAATCTTTCTTGGGCGTGTTGGCCGCCTTTACCGGGGGGCGATATCGGAATTTAACCGTATCAGTCTTGGCAAAGGGCTGTTCCAGTGAATCATAAGCCCGATATGTAAGAAAGGCAACAATGGAATCCCGGGCGGCAACCGCCGGATTGGTGATCCAGATATCCAGCGTATCCACCGCATCATACCAGTCGAGCTTAACAGGCATGCTGTCTTCCGGCAGATCCAGGAATTCAATCCCGAGTGAATCAACCTTTTCATTTAGCCGGAAGCGGATCTGCTCAGGCCGGACCCTGTCGGTGCCGCTGATATACTGATTGGGCCGGGCCTCGGTGAAGAGCCGCAGTTCCAGGTTGTCAGGGAGGTACCGGGTTTTCGGCTTCGAAGAAATGGAATCGGCAGCATTCATTTTGCCGGATCTTTTTACCGTATCCGCCCTCGCAACCGTATCCGCAACAATCTGTCGATCGGCAATCTTGAGGGAATCGGCAACTTTTATCTGATCGGCAACAAGAAGTGAATCAGCTACATGAAGTGAATCCGGCACGGCAAGCGAATCAACCTTCGCCGGCTCGGGAGCCGCCACCGAGGGCACAACCAGGGAGTCCAGGAAAGCCACCGCTTCCGTGGGCTGATCGAACAGCATGTTGCTGTTGGCATCCTTTAGGGCAAATATTTTATAGGATCCGGCTGCCATGTTTCTCAGGGTGAACTTTCCCTCCTTGTCGGTTCGGGAGATATAAATCGGAATCTCCTTGATCGGCATAGAGTCCGATGTGCCTGCATAGAGCATCACAAGCACGTCCTCGGCCGGCTTGCCGTCGAAAGCCAGCACCACCTTGCCCGATGCCTCCAGCGAGTCGATCTCGCTGCCGGTGGAGAACACATACTGAAAATTTTTCAGCGGGTTGGCCTCGTTCAGGTCCACCAGCGCATCGCCGAAGTTCAGCGCATACGTGCGGTTGGGCTGCAGCGAATCCTTGAAAACAATCTCCAGTTCTTTTCCCTTGAGCTTGAACTCCGGCTTCTTATCCATCGGCGGGGAAACCACCAGCTTCTGGCCGATCCCCCTCAGCTCGAAGTATTCATCAAAGGTAAGAGTAACTTTTTTGGCTGTAAAATGAGTAGAAAAATTACCCGGTTCGCTCTTCACCAAAACCGGAGGCTTCTCGTCCTTTGCGCCGCCGGTCAGGGAACCCTGCTGGGCGCAACCCAGGAGGAAAAGCAAGGCGAAAGGCGAAAGGCGAAAGGCGAAAGAAAGAAACAAGAAGAAAGAAGAAAGATTAAAGAAAGACCGGCAAACGGCCCCCTTGTGCCCTTGTGCCCCCGTGCCCCCGTGCCCTTGTGCCCTCGTGCCCTCGTGCCCCTGTGCCCTTGTGCCCCCGTGCCCTTGTGCCCTTGTGCCCCCGTGCCCTTGTGCCCTTGAGCCCCTATGTGTTTTCTTCGTGATTTCATTTACCTTTGCAAGGTATATCAACAAGTTGGAAAAATGAATCGTAAAGGACTGAATATTGCTTTTGGAGCCATCTTTGTTATTCTGGCTGGCGCCATTATTTATATGATGACACTGCTGTCGGCCGGAAAAAAGGAAGCGGAGGAGATGCGCGTGACGCTTGAGATGCAGAAGGATAAGCTGACCACGGAACTCAATGTTTTATACGAGGATTACAACAAGCTGAAAACCAATAACGACAGCATGAACGTGCTGTTGAACCGGGAAAAGCAGAAGATCACCGACCTGCTGGCCATCAAGGCCTCCAACGCCAAGAAGATCCAGATCTATGAAGCCCAGGTAGGCAGCATGCGCGATATCCTGAAATCCTATATTGTCCAGGTTGACTCCCTGAACCAGGCAAACCTCAGGCTCAGGGCCGAAAATCAGGAGGTAAAGAACCGGTTTGAGGAAGCGAAGAACGTGAACCGCGAGCTCGAAAATCAGAATAAAGACCTCACCGGAAAAGTTGAAAAAGCCGCCATCCTGAAAGCCAATAATATTGTGGCTGAGCCGATCAACGAGGCCGGAGTGGTGCAGAAAAAGAACAAGAAAGTCGACAAGATCCGGGTCTGCTTTACGCTTGTCGAAAACTCCGTGGCCAAGCACGGCCCGCGAAAGATCTACCTTCGCATCGCCAATCCCTCCCAGCGCGTGATGGTGAAATCCGGCACCGAAACCTTCACCCTCGAAAGCAAAACCGTTCCCTATTCCGCCATGCGTGAAGTGGAATACGAAGGCAACGCCCTCGAAGCCTGCATCTTCTACGAGCTCGGCGGCGAAGAACTCCAGGCCGGGACGTACTACATCGATCTGTTCCTGGAGGAGGGGCAGATTGGGACGACGAGTTTTTCCATTAAATAATTGGTTCGCTTCGCTCACTAATTGGCTCGCTAACGCGAGCTAATTGGCCTCCCTGCGGTCGGCTAATTGGCAATTGAGTTACCGTAGTTATTTATTAGAGGATTGATCACGGGTGTTTTTGATCATTTTGTTGATCTCCACATGCAACAGGTCGTGGTCTTTTAAAATGTCTTCAAATTCTTCCTGTGCGATTAGTTTTCGTGCATAGGCCTTTTCCAGCCAGCAATGAGTTTCAAACAAAGAACCACGGGAGTAATAGTTAAAGACATTTCGATCCTTGAAGAAATACCTGCCAAATCCTTCTTTCATATTTGCACTTACTGAATCAGCGGAGCGGACCAATTGCCTGCCTGTTGTGTCCTTTGCAAAATATGGCCAGGCCTGGACCATGTCCCAGATTTTTTGGCTAAAAAGCATGGACAGGCTGTAAACATCTTTGTAATCCATCTTTTCAATGTCTTGTTATGGATTATAGATGCATCAACCAACAAGAAAAGGAGAAATCCAATAAATTTTTATTTACCCAACTTACCCTCTGGCCAATTAGCCGACCGCAGGGAGGCCATTTAGCGAGCCGCAGGCGAGCCAATTAGCGAGCGAAGAGAGCCAATTAGTGAGCCGAAGGCTAACCAATTATATCTCCCTGAGCGCTTTCCTCTGGAAGATAAGTACCCAAAATACCCCGCACGTTATCGCCGTATCCGCAAGGTTAAATATCGGCCTGAAAAACTCGAAGGATTCGCCGGCATTGATGGGCGACCACTCGGGCCAGTTGCCGCGGATGATTGGGAAGTAGAGCATATCAACCACCTTGCCCTGAAGGAACGGGGCGTAGCCGCCCTCCTTGGGGAACATTTCAGCGATACCGCTGTTGGCAACCATGCCGTTGGCAAAGCCTGATTCATTAAAGATCACGCCGTAAAAAGCGCTGTCAATAATGTTTCCAGCCGCACCGGCCGTAATCAGCGCCAGCGCCAGGATAAATCCGGTGGGCGCCTCTTTCCGGATCATCGTATGAATAAAATAGCTCAGTCCGGCTACCGCAACCAGACGGAAAAGCGTAAGTGCAATCTTACCTGCCACCCCGCCCATGCTCACCCCGAACGCCATTCCGTTGTTCTCAACAAAATGGATAATAAACCACTGCCCGAACACCGGTATGCTCTCACCCAGCGACATGTTCGTCTTAACCACAATCTTGACAATCTGGTCGAACAGCAGCCAACCCAGGATCAGGATAACAACTTTAGTACGAATGCTCAATTTCATAATTGTTCAATGTGCTAATTTGCTAATGTGC
>CAYQFT010000134.1:0-4232 GCA_964416825.1 uncultured Porphyromonadaceae bacterium | reverse complement strand
TTTGCCTCGATGCTTAGGGTAGCGTGAGGTACAGCGCGCAGGCGCTCTTTGGCGATGAGTTTGCCGGTCTGCCGGCAAACGCCATATGTTTTATTTTCAATACGAACCAGCGCAGCCTGAAGGTGCTGAATGAACTGGGCCTGGCGCTGGGCCAGCTTCCCAACCTCCTCGCGCGATAATACCGTGGCCCCCTCTTCAAGAACCTTGAAGGTGGGCGACGTATCCTGCGTGTCATTGCCATCCTGGTTTGCCAATGTCTTTTTCAAAAGGTCGAAGTCTTTCATCGCCTTATCGAGTTTCGCCAGAATCAATTCCTTGAATTCCACCAACTCTTCATCCGAATATCTGGTTTTCTCTGACATGTTGATCAGTTTTTCGAAATATACACAAAATAATAAAACAAATGTTACTGGTTACTGGTTGCTGGTTGCTGGTTAGGCCAGAACTGTCATTCCGGCGTATGCCGGAATCTCCTGCCTCGGAGCACCTTTCAGGAGATTCCGGTTGTCACCGGAATGACATCTAAGCGTTAACCGGCAACCGGCAACTGGCAACTGGCAACCTATTCCACCCTCTCCACCCCCACGCCGATCGTCAACTCTTCGTCCAACTCCACCTCCCTAACCGATCCGCCCTCCAGCGTATCAACCAGTTCTACGGAAACGGCCAAAGTCTGTAAACCGATATGCCCGGCAAAATGTTCTACGGCGGAATTGATCTCAGGATGCCTTCGAATTTTTATCCTGATTTTGTCCGTGACCTCAAACCCGCTCTCTTTCCTGATATTCTGGATGCGGTTCACGAGCTCACGCGCAATGCCCTCTTCCTTAAGCTCTTCGGTGATCGAAATATCGAGAGCCACGGTCAGGGTGCCTTCGTTCGCTACCAGCCAGCCGGGAATATCTTCGGAGAGGATCTCCACCTCTTCGAGCAGCAGTTCGGCCGGACCTTCGGACAATATCAGGGTATATCTCCCCTCTTTTTCTATCGAAGAAATATCAGCCTGGGTAAACACTCCAACCGCCTCGCTTACCTCTTTCATCTGCTTGCCGTATTTCTTGCCAAGCAGCTTGAAATTCGGCTTGATTTTTTTCACGAGAATGCCGGATGTGTCGTCCAGATAGCTGATATCCTTTACGTTGATCTCAGTCTTGATGATGTCCTGAATGGCACGCAGCTGATTCGCAAAGCGGTCGCTGAGAACCGGAACCATGATCTTATGCAGCGGCTGGCGGACCTTGATGTTCACTTTTCGCCGCAGGCTCAATACCATCGATGAGATCTGCTGGGCCAGGGCCATGCGCTCCTCCAGATCGGAGTCGATCATATTGGAATTGCTCACCGGGAAAACCGTCAGGTGCACCGACTCGGCCTGGTTGAGACCGGTGGCGCTGTTGAGGTCGAGGAACAGCCGGTCGGCGAAGAAGGGAATGATCGGGGCCGATAGCTTGGCCACCGTTTCCAGACAGGTATACAAGGTCTGATAGGCCGAGATCTTGTCGTGGTCGTACTCCCCGCCCCAGAACCGTTTGCGGCTCAGGCGGACGTACCAGTTGCTGAGGTTTTCCGTTACGAAATCCTGGATCGCCCGTGCAGCGCGGGTGGGCGAGTAGTCGTCCAGCTCATTGTCCACCTCGCGGATCAGGGTGTGCAGCAGCGAAAGGATCCAGCGGTCGAGCTCAGGTCGCTCATCGGCCGGAATCTCCGGCTCTTCATAGCGGAATCCGTCGACGTTGGCGTACAGGCTGAAAAATGAGTATGTATTATATAGTGTACCAAAAAACTTCCTCTTAACTTCCTCAACTCCCGCAACATCGAACTTCAGGTTGTCCCACGGGGGCGAATTGGTCACCATGTACCAGCGAAGCGGATCGGCTCCGGATTTGCGGATCACCTCAAAGGGATCCACCGAGTTGCCCAGGCGCTTCGACATCTTATTCCCGTCCTTATCGAGGACCAAGCCATTGGAAATCAGATTTTTGAACGATACAGAGTCGAACAGCATCACCGCGATGGCATGCAACGTGAAGAACCATCCGCGGGTCTGGTCAACCCCCTCGGCGATAAAATCGGCCGGGAAGAAATGGTCCAGATCCTCCTTGTGCTCAAAGGGATAGTGCAGCTGTGCGAAAGGCATCGCGCCGGAATCAAACCACACATCGATCAGGTCGGGCTCGCGGAGCATGCGCTGGCCGCTGCCGGAAACCAGGTAGACCTCATCCACAAAGGGCTTGTGCAGATCCAGGAGTGAATAGTTCTCCTTGCCGTTGTCGCCCTCCTTGAAGTTGGCCAGGGGGTTCGACTGCATAAAGCCGGCTTTTACCGATTTTTCGATTTCGTCCTTCAGTTCCGCCACGGAACCGATGCAGATCCGCTCTTTTCCGTCTTCCGTAGCCCAGATAGGCAGCGGCGTTCCCCAATAGCGCGACCGCGAAAGGTTCCAGTCGACCAGGTTCTCCAGCCAGTTGCCAAACCTGCCGGTTCCGGTGGATTCAGGCTTCCAGTAGATCGTCTTGTTCAGCTCGATCATGCGCTCCTTCACCAGCGTCGTCCGGATGAACCAGCTGTCGAGCGGATAGTATAGCACGGGCTTGTCGGTCCGCCAGCAGTGCGGATAATTATGCACGTGCTTCTCAATCCGGAAGGCTTTCCCTTCCTGCTTGAGCATCACGGAGATATCCACATCTACGGATTCAATTCCGATCTCCCACTTGTCGTCATATTCGTTTTTCACATACCGGCCGGCGAACGGCAGGTAGGAATCGTACCGCACATATCGGGCTACATATTCAGGATCCAGCGTGTCGATCGGGAAAAAGCGCCCCTTGCGGTCGACCAGCGGCTGGGTTTTGCCCTCGGCATCCTTAACCAGCAGCGCCGCGATGCCCGAAGTTTTGGCCACCCGGTCATCATCGGCGCCGAACGTGGGCGCAATGTGCACGATCCCGGTGCCATCCCCGGTGGTCACGAAATCGCCCGTGATCACGCGGAACGCGTCGCCCATCGGCTCAATCCAGTCGATCAGCTGCTTGTAACGGATTCCTTCTAAATCTTTACCCTGATATTCCGCGTCGATGAGGTAAGGGATTTTCTTGTCTCCATGCTTGTAGGTGCCCGGGTCAACCCCCTCCATCGAGGGATCGAAATAGGCATGCACCAGCTCCTTCGCCAGGATCACCGATATCGGATCACCCAGGTAGGGATTGAACGTCCGCACCTTCACGTACCGGATATTCGGCCCCACGCACAGCGCCGTGTTCGACGGGAGCGTCCAGGGGGTGGTGGTCCAGGCCATGAAGAAGATTGGAGTCTGGAGACTGGAGTCTGGAGTCTGATCAATCCCAACTCCCGACTCCCGACTCCCGACTCCCGACTGTTTCGCTTCTGGCAAATCCCCTACCACCTCAAAAAGAGCGGTTGCCGTGGTATCCTTCACATCCTTATAACACCCCGGCTGGTTGAGCTCGTGCGAGCTGAGGCCGGTGCCGGCGGCGGGGGAGAAGGGTTGGATGGTATAGCCTTTGTACAGTAATCCTTTGTTGTACAGCTCTTTAAGTATCCACCAGAGGGTTTCGATATAGCGGTTGTCGTAGGTGATATACGGATCATCCATATCCACCCAGTAGCCCATGATGTGGGTGAGATCTTCCCACATATCGGTATATTTCATCACCTCCTTGCGGCAGGCCTCGTTATAATCAGCTACGGAAATGGTTTTTCCGATATCGTCCTTGGTGATGCCGAGCATTTTCTCCACGCCGAGCTCCACCGGGAGTCCGTGCGTATCCCAGCCGGCCTTGCGCCGCACGCGGTAACCCTTCTGGGTTTTGTAACGGCAGAAAATATCCTTGATGGTACGGGCCATCACATGGTGAATGCCCGGAATGCCGTTAGCCGACGGCGGACCTTCGTAGAACTTAAAATCGGGATACCCCTCGCGGATCTCAATGCTTTTATGGAATGTATCGGCCTTAACCCAGTACTCCATCATCTCGCGGTTCACCCGCGCCAGATCCAGCTGCTTGAATTCAGGAAACTTCTTACTCACAATCAGTTCGCTATTAAAAAAGTGCACAAAGGTACAAAAAGTTGCTGGTTGCTGGTTACTGGTTGCTGGTTTTTCGCCAGAGTCATCAATCCGGCACTTCTGTCATTCCGGCGAAAGCCGGAATCCCCGAGGCGGGTGTGGGTGTGGGTGTGAGTGTGAGTGTGAGTGAGGGGGTGGGACAAAA
>CAYQFT010000133.1:0-9967 GCA_964416825.1 uncultured Porphyromonadaceae bacterium | reverse complement strand
CAGGATATTACCGGTACCTGGAACGGAGTTCTGAAAGTCCAGGGCATCCAGCTTCGGCTGGTTTTCCACATCACAAAAACCGATGCAGGATACAGTTCAACGATGGACAGTCCCGACCAGGGAGCTGCCGGTATACCCATGACATCAGCGGTATATGAGAACAACCAGCTCATTCTGAAGCACGATGCAGCGACGATTGTTTACACCGGTGAGCTGAAAGACGGTGTTGTGGTCGGAACTTTTAAGCAAGCCGGGCAGTCGTTCCCGATGGACCTCAAACGCGAGGCTGCGGAGAAAGTGACCGTCAAGCGCCCGCAAGATCCCGTGCAGCCCTATCCGTACATTTCGGAGGAGGTTGTTTTCGACAACGCCCCCGCCAATGCCAGGCTGGCCGGAACACTGACCCTGCCAAAAACCGGAGGTCCCTTTACCGTTGCCATACTCATCTCGGGCAGCGGACCGCAGAACCGTGATGAAGAGCTGCTGGGCCACAAGCCATTCCTGGTCCTCTCCGATTATCTCACGCGCAACGGAATTGCCGTGCTGCGGTATGACGACCGGGGAACGGCTTCGTCAACCGGCAATTTCAGCCTCGCAACAACGGAAGACTTTGCTACGGATGCAGAAGCTGCGATAGCTTACCTCAAAACCAGAAAAGAGATCAATCCTGAAAAAATCGGGCTGATCGGGCACAGCGAAGGGGGAGTGATCGCTCCGCTGGTGGCCTCCCGGTCAAAGGATGTTGCCTTTATCGTGATGATGGCTGGCACCGGAATACCCGGCAGTACCCTGTTGCCCTTGCAATCAGAGCTGATCTCCCGGGCAGCCGGAATCCCGGAAGCCGATCGGGTAAAAGGCCAGGAGATAAATGCAAGGCTTTTTGATATGGTCGCAAAATCAAAGGATACGGAGAAGCTTAAGGCGGAGGTTACAACGTACCTCACCCGTGTGGTCAAGGATCTGCCTGCGAATGAAAAGCCCGAGGGAATGAGCGATGAAGATCTGGTCAAAACGCAGGTGAGCCAATTGTGCTCTCCCTGGATGATCTATTTCCTCAACTATGACCCAATCCCGGCCTTAAAAAAGGTTAAATGCCCCGTGCTGGCGATCAACGGAGAAAAGGACCTCCAGGTGCCGCCGAAAGAGAATCTCGAACCCATAAAAAAAGCACTGAAAAAGAATAAATCCGTAACCATTATCGAGTTTCCCGGCATGAACCACCTGTTCCAGGAGTGCACCACCGGTTCACCGAATGAGTACTCACAAATTGAGGAGACCCTGTCACCAAAGATGCTGAAGGTGGTGGGGGAGTGGGTCTCAGATTTAGCCAGGTGAGCCGGCTTTTCATCAAATACTTGTATCCGCATTTGTTCCTTAGTCATTAAGTGTTTAGCTTTCGGGTATTCAGCAGGATAAGGATGGTTCAGTTCAAAGATTTCTTCGACAATATTCCCGTGGCCATGTGTCTCTGTAAGGTTCTTAAGAATAAGCAGGGACAGATGATCGATTATGCTTTTCTTAAAGTTAATCCTGGATTCGAATCGTTAACCAAACTAAGTGCAGAACAGATAGTTGGCAAGCAAGGCTCAGCCGTCTTTCCCGAACTAAATCCAAAGTGGATTGAAATCTATAAGAAGGTTGCAGAAACCAGGAAATCAATAAATAGGGTTGATTTCTTCGAGTTTCTTAATAAACATTTGGACGTCAAGGTTTTTTCACCAAAGCCTGATCAGTTTGCAGTGGCGTGGACAGATATTACGGAATCGAGGCTTGTGAATGAAAAGATCCGGCAAAGTGAAATCAGCCTTAAAAGCATTATTGATTCAAGCCCGATGGGGATGCACAGGTATAAACTGAAACCTGACGGGAAGCTGGTTTTTATTGGGGCGAATCCTGCAGCAAACCGGATTCTGGGTGTCGATCATTCGATTTTTGTGGGCAAAACCATTGAAGAGGCCTTCCCTCCGCTTGTTGAAACAGAAGTGCCCGCCAGATACCGGGAGGTGGCGGAGTTGGGTACCCTGTGGAAGACGGAACAGATTACGTATCATGACAATAGGATTGCCGGAGCTTATGAAGTGGTTGCTTTCCAGATATCTCCCAACGAAATGGTGGCGATGTTCACGGATGTGACGGAACGGAAGCAGATCGAGGATGCCTTGAAAGAGAGCAATGAGATGTTTTCCTTATTCATGAAGCATGCTCCGATTTACGCATTTATCAAAGAGGTGACTCCGGAGACAAGCCGCGTGCTAAAAGCCAGCGAGAGCTTTATCGATATGGTTGGCATAAGCGGATCTGCAATGACGGGAAAAACAATGGACGAGCTTTTCCCTGCTGAATTTGCGAGAAAAATCTCAAAAGATGACTGGGATGTAGTCTCAGAAGGGCTTGTTATTAAACTTGACGAGGATCTGAACGGGCATAATTATACCACAATCAAATTCCCTATATTCCAGGGAGGCAGGAATCTTCTGGCGGGTTTTACCATCGACATTACAGACCGAAAATGTATTGAAAAACAGCTGGTTGAGGCGAAGGAAAAAGCGGAAGAAAGCGACCGGCTCAAATCAGCCTTCCTGGCCAACATGAGCCATGAGATCCGGACACCGATGAATGGCATTCTCGGCTTTGCCGAACTTCTGAAAGAGCCTGATCTGACAGGCGCACAGCAGGAGAAGTACATCGACATTATTGAAAAAAGTGGCGCCAGGATGCTCGGGGTTATCAATGACCTGATTGATATTTCAAAAATTGAGTCCGGGCAAATGACGGTTTCAATAGCAAGCACGAATATCAACGAGCAGATTGAAGATCTTTTTTGCTTTTTTAAACCTGAAGTTGAGAAAAAGGGCATGGAGTTAACCATTTCATTTGGACTGCCCTGGGATCAGTCGTTCATTGAAACAGATCGCGAGAAATTTTATGCAATTCTGACAAACCTGATAAAAAATGCAATCAAGTATTCCTCAGCAGGAACTATAGAATTAGGGTATTCCAAAAGCACGGAAGGTCTCGAATTCTATGTGAAGGATTCCGGTGATGGGATACCTGAAAACTTCCATGAGAATGTGTTTAATCGGTTTTTCCAGGTTGATCCTTCTGGGAAAGGGCCTCGTCAGGGAGCCGGATTGGGCCTGGCGATAACAAAGGCTTATGTAGAAATGCTGGGTGGCCGGATCTGGCTGGAAAGCAAGCCGGGGAAAGGCAGCGCCTTCTTTTTCACCCTGCCCCTTTTTACCGGTAGGTCAAACTAAGAATTAGCGGTTAGTCATTCCGAAGGCTCTGAACGATTCCCTTTTGCCAGATCATTGTGCGGGCCAGGATGAGTATCCAGGCTAACCCGTTGCCTAACAGGACAAGTAAAATGGTTGCAAGAAATCCGGCTGAAACCTCACCGGCCGGATTCAACAAAGCCGGCATCACGGCGACCAGCGCCGGAATTCCTCCCGCCAGTGTTCCATAAAAAAGTAGGCTTGCATATTCTCTCAGAACCAGCCTCAGGATTTTTCCGCGACTGAACCCGGTTGCACGGAGCAGTGCGATTTCAGCGCGGCGCTCCTGCAGGCTGCGGACCAGCACGATGGCCAGTCCGATCGTCCCAAGAAGCATGGCAAGGGCTCCCATGACCAGGAAAATGGACAAATAGGTATTCTCGACAGAATTGAATTCAGCCAGCTTTGCTGGTGCAGGTTTCAGATCAGTGCCGTAATCCCGGAAAACCCTGAGGATTTCCGTCTGAACCGTTTCCTGATCTCCCGGATCTGAACCCACCAGCATTAAATTCGTGCCACTAACGGAGGTCCAATGCTTTATAAAATGGGTTTCCGAAATAAGGATATTCCCCTGGAAAATGGAATTTGCCAGCCCACCCATGAGAACAAGCCGCAGCGTGTCACCCCTTTCTGCTGTGTAGGTCAAGGTATCACCGATCTTAAGTCCAAGCCCCCACTGGATCACCGTTTGGTCGGCAATGGCAGGAATAACTCCTTCCGCCATTTCTGAGTCCAGTATTTCCCAGGGATTATCCCGATAGGATTCGTTTATGAGGGAAGCGAAAGTGAAGCGGCCATCCAGTGCACCAGTGGGCACTCCGAGCAGAGGCGGGTTGCTCACCCGGTTGAGGTTCAGGCAGCTGGCATCATCTCCATCCAATCTCTTCATCTGCACAAACTCCGATTTCGTCTCCAATCCATATTTAGCCCGTACGCCCGCATCATTCAGATTATCCGCCACTGGCACCGTCGTCTCCATATAAAACCCAAATCCCCCGGTTCCCTCGTGCCCCTGTGCCCTTGTGCCCTCGTGCCCCTGTGCCCTTGTGCCCCCGTGCCCTTGTGCCCCCGTGCCCTCGTGCCCCTGTGTCCCTGTGGTTTTCCGGTTTGCACCAATTGCGATTACCATGAAAATTCCAATGGAAAAGAGCAGGATTACCGAAAGACTCCTGCCGCTGTTGCGCCGCAGGTTATTCCGGCCAAGGATGCCGATAGTCAGCGTCCCATTTCTGGGGTGGCCAGGGTAGCGGATCAGCGTGACCGACAAAAGGATCATGCTAATGAGTAAAAGTGTGCCTGCCAGGAAGAAGTAGGTTGGGCTGATAGATTGAAGGTTGAACAGGCCGATAATTAACATCACGATTGCCCCCATGCCCGTAGCGACGGTTAAAACCGTCGCGGTTAAAACCGTCGTCAAGCCTTTTCCTGAAACCGATCCAACCCGTTTTGTCTTTCGCAACAACTCCACGGCCGTCCGGTTGAAGAATCTCGTGAGTGCCAGCCAGGCGGCTCCAACTGACACCACCATACTGATTGCAAGGCCGGCGGCAAGTGTGCCGGGTTTGAATACAGGGCGCAGGGTATCTGTGAGAACAATATCATTCCAAACTCCGTTCAGTGCCTTGAATATCAGAATGGTATAGAGAAATGTCAATCCCAGTCCAAGGATGCCTCCGATAACCGCTACCAGTATATTTTCCTGCAGGTAGGCCTGGCGAATGCTTTTTTGCGGCCAGCCTAATGAACGGAGTGTGCCGATCTGGGTGATTCGACCCTCCATGCCGAGCCGGATAAGCAGGATGGTCAGGATGATGCCGCCGGCAATCAGGAAAAAACTCAGGCCGAGGAAAAGTCCGCTGAAATCTACCCCGGTTGAGGCTGCCAACACTCCTTCGCTCGAAGGTTCCCGCACTTGAAATCCAATATCCGATGCTGGGAGGTGGCTCAGAATCCCGGTTTCAAGATCCGCGCGGGATGTCCTGCCATCGAACCGTATCTGGGTATAATTTCCAAACCGGTTTTCCCACAGTCCGGAAGCAACTCCTGCATTGATAAATGCTTTTGGCGTTCCGCGGTACTGGTTCCAGTAGGCTTCGTCTTTATCCCGGATTTTTGTCAGGTCAACCGGAATGCTGGTTTCCCAGTCGCGGCAGTTGCCGGCATCCGAAAGTCCGGGTATTTCGGGCATCATAAGCGGGTCGCACAATGGGTCCTCCATGGGGATAATACCTGAAACCCTGAACCGGGCCTGCTCAACGGTGAGCTTGCGAAGCGGTCCCACCATGAAGTAGCTTAACGTTAAAGAATCACCGGGCCGCACATCCAAATCGTCAGCCATCCAGCGGTTTATCAGGATGGAACCGGGCTCAATCTGGTTTCCGGGCAGAGTGGATACAAATGAGTAGGGTGTAGTGCGCTCTCCGATTCGAATTTCATTCACGAAATAACTGAACCATAACGTCTTGACAGCAGAGGTTTGTTCGATTGCTGCAAGCGTTGCGGGATCAAAAAAGACGCGGGGGGTGCGAAGAATCCATTCGTTGGTGAGCGGATGGCGCGCCAGGTTAAGGCTGGCATCCTTAAGAGCAAGGTTTCGCGCTAATGCTTTTTCCACCATGGATGCATCAACGTTTCCACTCCCGGCCAGTAGGATAAGGTTTGATAAATCGTCCTGTTCCGAGAGTTCTTGCAACTGTTTTTTGCTGATGAACACATTGAATGGAGCCGTTTGCGTGTTCTGCAGATGGAAACGACCCAGTTGTTCCTTCCCGGCAATCTCCTTAATGGTCACACGCAGGGTGATGATATTTTCTTCATCCGACACAAAGGGTGCATCGATGGGGACGGGCCCGGGTTTGTTTATCCTGATGAGGATTTCGTCGCCTGTTTTCACATTCAGGCGGGTGGCAAGATTATCGCTGATCACCGCCTCATCTTTCTTTAGCGGGACCGTAAAAGCGTCAGCTCCAAGGACGCCTTGAAACCGGGAGTCCACGCCATACACCGAGACCTTTGGAAGTCTTTTACTTCCGCCGTCTGCCGAAGCCGAGCCCTGGAGCTGCAGTACCGCCGCGGCCGGTATACCCAGCTCCTCCGACATGCGAACGGCCAGCGAATCGGTATAAAACCGTTCCCCTGCAGAAACCGTGAGATCTACATTTCCCAGCCTCACTTTCACCAGGTGCAGCAGACCTTGCCGCACCGAATCGCCCGTCACCAGCGCACCCGTGATCACGGCCATGCTCACCGCCATCCCCAGTGCAACCGTCAGGTTTCTGCGGCGGTAATGCCACAAGCTTTTTACTATAAAACGAAAGTTGTTCAATGTGCTAATTTGGTAATGTGCCAATGTGCCAATTATCCCACGCACCTGCCCTCTTTGCCCTTGTGCCCTTGTGCCCCTGTGCCCCTGTGCCCTTGTGCCCTTGTGCCCTTGTGCCCCTATGCCCCTGTGCCCAAAACGGGCGCGCACCGCACGCCCCTACAGTTGTACGATTCTCCCCATTCTCGCCGCAATTTCCGCCGAATGCGTCACCAGTATCAATGTTTTGCTATGTTCACGGCTGATTTCCTCCAGGAGGTTGATGAGATTTACTGCGTTGGCGTGATCAAGGGCACCCGTCGGTTCATCGGCAAGCAGCACCATCGGGTTGTTGATGAGCGCCCGTGCCACGGCTGCGCGCTGGCACTCTCCGCCCGACAGCTCGCCGGGTTTCTGATTGCGCACGTCCCATAAGCCCATTCTCCTGACCAGCCTCTCTCCGTGCGCTACGATCTCCGGCGGCACCTTCCGGTAGCCGGCTAAAGCCGGCACGAGCACGTTCTCCATCAGCGTGCACTGCGGCAGTAAATGGTGAAACTGGAAAACCAGTCCGACAGACTGGCTCCGGAAACGATCAAGATTCGCGCTGGCCAGAGTGGCGATATCGGTTCCCTTGAAAAGAATCCTTCCTGAATCCGGCCTGTCAAGAGCCGCAATCAGGTTGAGTAAAGTGGTTTTCCCGGACCCCGAGGGTCCGGTGATGGCCAGGGCTTCTCCCTGGTCAACCGACAAGGAGAACCCGTTGAGGACCTTTCTTTCCGAAGGCGTGCCCGGTGTGCCGTAACTTTTGTGAATCTGTTCAATTTCTATCAGCATACGTGCAGATTTTATTTGCCGATAACCTGCTTGTAAACAGCAACCAGCTCTTCGGCATGGGTAAAGATATTGAAATGATCCTGAACTCCCCGGATCGCTGATTCACTCATCCCGGCCATCTGCTGAGGATTTCTCAGCACGCGCGACAGCGCATCCGTAAGGGTTTCAGGCTCGTTCGGGGCATAAACGGTGCCGCCGCAGGTCTCCCCTACGATCTCCGGAAACGCACCCAGAGCCGGCTGCACCACCGGTACCCCGGATGCCATGGATTCCAAAAGATAGAGCCCGAACGCCTCCCCGTTCAATACCGGCACGGAAACAAGCGAGACCTTCCGGAAAAATTCACGCCGTCCCTCATCCTCAAAATCAGACATAAACTCTACCGAATCAGCCAGGCCGGCAACCCCGATCTTCCGCCGTATCTTTTTCAGAAATTTTTTGTCCTCACCGGTGGATCCGCCGGTTATCACCAGCTTGGTTCCTGCAAAGGCCTCATCTTTTTTTAGACCGATGAAGGCATCAACCAGAACACCTAACCCATTCTCCTCGCACATTCGCGAGATGTATCCGATGTTTGCCGGTTTTTTGTCTATAGCAATAGGTTCATAATCAGAAGGATCAACACCAAGGTGAACCGTAAACAGTTTTTCTTCCGGTATCCTGATCTTCTCTTTCATCAGACCTGAAAAGTAGTGGCTCACCCCGATAAACGCCGCTACCGATTTTCCATTCTCATGCATAAGATCCCAGGCCTCTTGCCGGAATTCCGGTTTCATAACGTCCACCCAAACATCCTCATCCTGCAGGGAGCAGAAAACCGGAACGCCCAGCTCCTTATGGATCCGGGGCGCCAGTCCGGATAACAGCGCATTCGACAAATGGATGATATCGGGCTTATAATGGTCGCGGATCCAGTGAATCATCCGGTCGAGTTCCTCATGCTGCTTGCCATGCTCACCCCGGAGCATTGAAATGGTCATTTCGCTCAGTCCGGGAGCGCTGGTCGATCCGGCCATGCCGGCGGCAAACCTGAGCATGAAATTCGAGTTCAGAACCCGGTCGAACCATTTAGGCGCTTTTTCAAATATCGGGTATAACTGTTTCAGATAGATGCTGATAGCCCCATAAAAAACAGGTATTCCTCCGTGGTCCTTTTCATGGGCAAACAGGGGAAGATACATCGGGATCTTAACCACCTCGTGGCCCATCTCACGCAAAGCAGTTACATACTTGCTGTCGCGCAAACAGTTGCCGCAGTAAAAACTGCCGCCGGAACCGGGAATGATGTGAAGAATACGCATGAAAGATTTACGATTTACGAATACCAATGTGCCAATGTGTCAATGTGCCAATGTGCCAATTATGGCCGATGCAATTGTCGTCCCCGTATAAGCGGGGACCTCATCTCCAACCGGCCAACGGCAACCATTTGAATATGACTCAAAACTTCCAGATTTGTTAACAAACCTGGCAAAATATATCGTTCAAATCCGGTATTCAAAACTGAAAAGTAAACGGTGGCTGTCCGGATTAACGTTCCAGTCAGAGATAAATCCCTGGTAGTTCAGGCAAAGGGTGATGTTTTTAATCGGGCTGAAAGAGATTCCTGAAATATATGCGTTGCCTGAGACAGGCTTCAGATCGGCCATGCCTTCCGGAACCCGGTAAAACAGGTCGTCAAAACGGGCAATCCACGTAAGGCTTTTGTACAGGGTAAGACAGAGGAAGGCGGAACTGCCGTACGTGATATATCCCGGGATGTTCTGATATCCTGTGATATAGGTGTATTCCACGCCGAGACGGAGTTTGTCTCCGGATTGAAAGCCCACGTATCCGGTTAATAATTGTTCCGGAGCCGCTTTATCTTCGCCCGATTCTTTCAGATGGTAGAAAACGCGGGCTCGGAATTTTTCACTGGGGAAAAGTGTGGCACCCGTTGCCAGCTTCAGCTTGCCGAAATTATCCTGGTCGATTCGTGGGCCCTCGCCATTGGTTAAACCGGCATCAAGCTGAAGAATCTTCCCGACTTTGTAATAGGCCATCAGGCCGATGTCGGAACTGGGGATACCATAGTAACGGTCCTGGAAAGTTTCAGCCATAAACCGGTAGCCGTAAAAGGTTTCATAGGGAACATAGTCATTTTGATTGACCGCACCCATTTCGAGGGCGAAACGGTCATCCGGAGTCCAGCGGAGGTTGGCCACCTTCACGTACATGGTGTTCATCGAGCCGGTCAGGCGCGTTCTGTCTATCAGAATCCGGGCCGACCATTTGTCATCGTACTTATAGTTAAAGCCGAAAAGCGTCCTGCCGATCCAAAACGAATAATCCTTCGCCACCTCCGGTGTGGGATTAAATTCGGCGTTGGCAAATAAATGCACAATCGGCGTAAGCTTCGCCGGCTCCTGTGCCTGTGCAGCCCCCAGAAATAATAATAGCAGAAGAAAAATAGTTATCCGGTTCATACTCTAAGATTGATTTATATCCCCCATTCCCTTATGCCCTTGTGCCCCTGTGCCCTTGTGCCCTTGTGCCCTTGTGCCCTTGTGCCCTT
>CAYQFT010000132.1:5291-9976 GCA_964416825.1 uncultured Porphyromonadaceae bacterium | reverse complement strand
CGGCCGATCCATCCGGATTCCGAAAAATCAGGGTTGAGGAGATCAAATCCATCCGTCTGATCCGCGGCGGACATCCCTACCAGGGGCTGATCATCGGGGCCCTTTCCGGAGCGGTTCCGGGTGTGGTAACCGGACTGATCCTGGCCCAGGGCTGGACCATCATTCCCGCAATTGTTTTAGGGACCGTAACCGCTGGCTCCGGCGGCTGGATCGGAAGTGCCATTCAGAAAGCCAGCCGCAGGGAGAACATCGAAATTCTGAACTCCCCTTTGGGAACCCGACAACTGGCGCTTCTTGAAAAAAGTGCGCTGCTTCGGGGTTCTCCGCCGGAAGGATCCTTTTCAAGACAATCTCCGGCAACGGACATTACCATCTTTGAAAAGCAGGTGCCACTATCCAAAAAACTTCAAAATGCTTTTCCGGATAACCGCTGGAGCCTGTCGGTCCAGACCGGCCTCCTCACTAGCGATGTGCGAAAGAAATTGCAAAACTGGTTTATGGAACCGATGCTGGGGCCGCCTACTTATTACTTCGAGACCCGAATTTTTCTGCAGGCAGATATTGCCCGGCGCATTGGAAACCGCTTCCAGGCCGGCGCCCTTTTCAATCTGGTTCCCGGGGATATTTCTTACTCCAGTTTCAGCAAGAACTTACCGGAGTATGGCATAAGGTATGATTTCAACCACATTTTCAAGCAGACCACCATCGGCCTGTTTGGCGGGTACCTGCTTCAGCCAACCGACCGATTCCTGTCGCACCGGTTTCAGGGATCCATCCAGGCCGGCCCGGTGCTCTCTGATATCTATGAACATTTCTATTATCAGTGGAGTACGCTCGATAATACCCTGCATGCTGACAAGCTTACACAGGTCCACATATGGAAACCGGGTGCTTTTCTGAGGCTCAGGGCGGAGTATTTCCTGATACCGGGATTATCACTGACCTTCGGAGCACAGGGATTCTGGATTCAGCCGGTTCGTTTTGAAAACAGGACCATCGTTCCCGAATCGGTGTATGGGCCCATTTATGTTACGATGCATAAGTTGAATTTCAGCAGTCTGCAGGTGGTTGGGGGATTTTCGGTACAGTTTTAATTGACTCGCTAACGCTCGCTAATTGGCTCGGCTAACGCCTCGCTAATTGGCGCTGCGCGCTAATTGGGCCAGAGCCTAATTAGTGAGCGTTAGCGAACCAATTAGCGACCGAAGGGAGCCAATTAGCGAGCGTAAGCGAGTCAATTTGGAGCGCAGCGACCTTTTACCGTCCCCTAATCTGAACTTTATAGGTTCCTTTTGCCTTTTCCGCTGCAACGGTAATGGTCCATTTCCCGGTGGCGGCTGTTTCTTCGTCGCCCTCAAAATTCAGCGACTGGTTCCAGCTTACATTGGCGAGCGGCGACAGGACATATTCATTGAAGACCGATCCGTCGGGCTTCTTGATGGTAATCTTTACCTGGCCTTCATCGATGGAGCCATTGACACTCAGAGAAACACCCGAAGCATCCTCTTTCACTTCATAGGGAAAATCTGCGCTGATGGTTTCACCGGCCAGTTTTTTCTCGATCTCCAGAGCATCCTGCCCTCCGAAAACGGTATAAACTCCACCTTTAAAATTCGGGCTGTCGATTTTGATATTGGGAGCAGTCACCACCATCGGTTCGCCGCTTTTCCATTCGAAGCCCGGAGTTTTGTAATAATAGTTGGATTTCTTGCCGTTCGCATCCTTCATAATCTCAATCTCCATCTTTTTCAGGTCCTGCAGTTTATCCAGGTTGAGTTCCTTAATTTCGGCCAACTTTTCGAAATTTCCTTCCTGAATTTCTTTCATGTGTTCTTCGATCTCCATCTTTTGTTCCCTCATGGCCTCCCGCTGTTCCTGCATGGCTTCGCGCTGAGCCTCCATGACCTCTCGCTGAACGTCAGCCTGAACCCGATACTCGTTTCTCGCGCGGTCGGCATGTTCAAGAGCCTTCTTGCGGATTATTGCGATCTCTGCAGGGGCGATCGGGTGACCGATTACCGTGACATCGCCGAACTCCTTACCAGTCAGCTTCTGCAATTTCTTGTGCTGTTTCTCAATTTTCTTTTCCAGCCGTTCAATTTTCTTCTGATTGATTTCCTGTCCGAAGGCAACAGCAGGCCCCGCGAGGAAAACTAAAAGAATAACCGGCACCAATACTTTTGATTTCATTTTTATTCTGATTTTTAAATTCTGCCGAAAGTTACGCAGGAGCTGAGGTGTAGCGCGTTAATGGTGGGTTAATGACGTGTTAATTGGTTCGCTGCGCTCACTAAATGGCCTCCCTTACGGTCGGCTAATTGGCCTCCCTATGGTCGGCTAAATGGGGCTTCGCCCTAATTGGCGCTTCGCGCTAATTAGCCCGGAGGGCCAATTAGTGAGGCGTCAGCCGAACCAATTAGCCGACCGCAGGGAGGCCATTTAGCGAGGCGCAGCCGAGTCAATTAGCGAGGCTTTGCCGAGTCAATTATCTCCTGATACGCCCGTGCACCCGGCTTGAGTTGCCGCATGAGTGTGGCGCGATCCATCGAGTACAAGCCAAACTGCATATCCCATCCCAGCGACCACTCAAAGTTATCGACCAGAGTCCAGTAGTAATAACCCCGGATATCATAACCTTCTGACAAGGCGCGGGAGACGGCATATAAATATCGGCGGATAAACAGTTCGCGGCGGTCGTCCTTGGCATCGGCAATTCCGTTTTCGGTGATGTATATCGGCACCCCTAATTCCGACACGGTTTTTATAGCCCGGTACAATCCTTCCGGATACATGGCGTAATCCATATCGGTTTTAACCTCGCCCGGTAACAGTTTGGCTTCGAAGGCTTTATCCAGATTTGTGGAGAATTTGTAATTATAATGTGAATAATAATTCAGCCCGATGAAATCCGTGGATCCTTTAGCATCTGGATTGGAATCCCTAAGGTTGGCCATGGTGGGCATGAAGAAGCGGAACTTACCCGTGCGGATAAAATCCAGCGTGGCTGTATTGAAAACATCGTCGATCAGGTTGGCCAGGGTCCAGTCGAAGGGATTCCATTTCCGGTAGGGGTCCATCTGTGTCATGTTTTTTACCAGACCTACCTGAGCCTCCTGTCCGCCGGGTAAACTTTTAATTCTGCGATAGGCCTGAACATGAGCTTCCAGAATGTTCCGGAGCACCACTGCAGCCAGTTTCGGATTCTTTTTCCCGGGGGGCATCGCTCCCTGGAAATACCCCTCCACCACATAAACAGCCGGCTCATTAATCGTACACCACATCGAAACTTTATCCTTCAGCGCCTCAAACACCACCTCACAATACCTCACAAACTCCTTAACATTCTCACTCTTCTCAAACGCTCCCTTGTTCTCGAACCATATCGGATTAGTGAAGTGGTGAAGGGTAACCATCGGCTCGATCCCGCTGGCAATCAGGGAATCGCAGACATCCCTGTAATGCTGGATGGCCAGCGTGTCGAAAACCCCTTCCCGGGGCTCTATCCGGCTCCACTCAACAGAGAACCGGTAGGAATTCACACCCAGCTCCTTCATCAGGCGGATATCATAAGGGTAAAGATTCCAGTGGTCACAGGCACGACCCGATTTCTGTCCCCCGGCAACCACAGGCGTTCCCGTTGAATCCACCGTCTGCTCCCAGAGGTACCATTGGTTATTGGTGTTGTACCCTTCCACCTGGTGCGCGGCAGTGGCAACACCCCACCGGAAATCTTTCGGAAAAGACAGATTATCGGAATTGATCTTATCCCAGTTCCACCGGGTTTGAGGCCGGGCAAGCTGATAGGAAATGCTGGCGCCAAACCAGGCGAAAAGGAGGATGGCAAGAATAATCAGGGGAAAGCGGAGTTTGCGAATCATATTGTTGCTGGTTTTATTGGTTGCCGGTTACCGGCTACCGGTTACCGGTTATTTTGCACGGGCGAATACTATTCACTATTCACTATTCACTAATCACTATTCACTAATCACTCTTTCGTTTCACGCTTCACGCATCACGTTTCACTGGTCACTGGTCACTGGTAACTGGTCACTTCCTGTCCCACCGGGCACACCGCTACGCACACCCCGCACACCCGTGCATCCATGGAGAGCCGGGTGCGGCCGAATTCGGCGCATTGTTTGCGGCACTTGAAGGCATCGAAGAATTCATCACGATCGACCGACACATCCCACAGTTTACCATTGGCAGCTTTAGCCGGGCAAGCTTCAACGCAGATGTTACAGGCTCCGCACCGGCTCTTTTTTATCGGGCTGAGCATACCCGTAAGCGGTGTTGAAGTAAGGATCGTGACAAGCCTGAGCCGCGGTCCGAATTTTTTGCTGATGAAGAGGTCGGTCTTTCCGATCCAGCCCAAACCGGCAACGGTTGCTGCCATCTTGTGGGAGAGCGGGGTTCTGAGGGTGGTTGCATAGACAGTGTCAAGCTGATCGGTTGTCACGGAAGGATCAATCAGTCGGATCTCATTTCCGGCCTTCCTGAGATCCCCGGCGATTTTCTGACTTAATTCGCTGAGATCCGTGTTCATCGAGCGATAGTGGGCGTAATACTCAAGGGTGGGTCCTCCTGTAATCCCTGAGACGATTGAATCATCCAGCTTTTTCCCGATACTGATTGCATACCGGAAATCACCAAATCCGCCATCGAGCAGGCCCGTCAGATCGGCC
>CAYQFT010000132.1:0-5191 GCA_964416825.1 uncultured Porphyromonadaceae bacterium | reverse complement strand
CCATCAAACACCCGGGTATAAAAGGTGCCGGACATCCTGACCATATTGGAACCCGGAATTTCCTTAGTCAGGTTAAGGTAGTAATCTCCCCGGAAGGCAGTCGGATCATTCGCCATAAGGATGAAATCCTTAAGGTCGGGAGCTGCTCCGGCCTCGGTAGCTGTTGTCCACATCCTGTCCACTACCTTCCCAACGGTTGCCGGGTTAGGCATGTGGAAAAAGGTGCGTAAGGAATCTTTCAGGAACAGTTTTTCCTGCCATTCCCAGGTTTTACGATCCCACGGTTCGGGATCGAAAACCGGGCAACAATTTTCTGAATCAGAATGGTTGTGCGACATGATATTTTCTGATTAAACCTTCATAAATTTATGGATTCCAACTGATAAAATCCAAAAGTATGAAATCCCGATTGATCCTGTCAGCGGTCACCCTGCTGGTCCTTGTCATGTCCGGATGTACCGGGCTCACTGAACTTCCCATGTACTGGGGTAACAATGCCGGCGCAGCCGACATTAAACCGACTGGTTATCACGCTGATACCAAGACCGGATGGATGAGTTTCAACGATAGTACTCATATCTATTTCGCCTTCAGTTTCTTTGATCCCAGAGTCCAGACCCTGGTTTTACGGAACGGAATGACCGTGTTTCTTGATCCATCCAAAAAGATGAAAGAAGACTGCTATGTTAAGTTCCCGCTGATCAAGCGGGAAATCATTGCCGGCGTAGCGGAGGGGCAGCAGCTCGCCCAGCAGCGCAGCCGACAGAACAGGCAGCAGCGGACAACCACGGAGGCTCTGCTTGAACAAGCCCAGGGTTTTGAATTGCAATGGAAAAATGGCGAAAAGGTAATCCAGGTCAATCCAGCCATGGAAAAAACCGATTTCCACACGTTCATTGCCGTGGATACTGCCAACGTGCTGAATATTATTGTGGGGGTGCCGATCATCTATGTGAATCCCGGTGGTTTGCAGGCACTGGATGAACTGGTTGTCGGGCTCCGGTTTGGCCAGTCGGCCGCAGAACTTCAGGGAGGCGCCCAGCCCCAGTTGGGCGGAGGACAGCAGCAGTCCATGGGCGGAACGGGTGCCGGTTCCGGCGGCAGCAGTGGCGGCCGCGGAGGCGGTCGTGGAGGCGGCGGAGGACGCAGCGGCGGTGCGGCAGCCATGGGCAATGCCCCGCAGGGCGGCGGAGGTGGCGGTGCCATGATGCCCGCGACAACGGAGTTCTGGTATAAGACAAAGCTGGTTAAAAGATAGGGGCATAGGGGCACAGGGGCACAGGGGCACAAGGGCACAGGGGCACAGGGGCACAAGGGCACAGGGGCATAGGGGTCTTAACTCCAGACTCCAGACTCCAGACTTACAGTCTTACAGTCTCTCAGTCTCTCAGTCTTACAGTCTTACAGTCTTACAGTCTTACAGTCTCAAAGTCTCCCGATCGCTTCCACCACCCTCCCCTTAATCTCCTCCGGTGTCGGATTCAATTCCCTGGCAGTAAACACCCCGCGATCGGGATCGATCCGTTCAAAGACCATCAGATAGAGATTAAAGATGATGTTCAGGCTCAACGCATATCGGGGTTCAACAAGAGGAGTGATCTCATCGATTACTTTCAGGGTTTGTTGACGGTAAGCATCTGCAAGTTCATAGTATTCACGCATCAGGCTCCGGAAACCGTCAGTAATTGTGGCTCCGTGGGCAATATTGCTCATCATCTGCCGGGTCAGGCCATTGGCTTCAATCCGGTCATCTGCAAAATAGTTCAGGTGGTCGTACTGGTCTTTTTGAAAATCCCGGATAATATGGACCAGGTAACTAAAAATAGCACAGGGAGTTGCAGCGCTTTTTACGTCAAACACCGGATCAAGATATACATCGCCTACCTTCCGGATCCCGCAAAGATGGACAAAGATGGACGACGGAGCCACCGACGCTCCTCCGGAATAATCCAGAAATGACCGGACTGTCGGAAATCCGTCGTTGCTGATGTCATAGATCATGGAGTGTGCAAAATCCTCAATCGGCCACAGCGGTATGCGGTATGTGTCAATGGTTTCTGCAAGTTCCTTGCGGAAAGGATTCCGGTTCCGGCCGCTCCTCAGGGTTTCAACCCATTGCTCAACCTTGGCAATGAATCGCTGCCTGTCCTTTTCCGCAATGGTCTTGTGAACAGCCTTGTAATCGTCGATCAGGTCATCAATATCGCGCATAAATTTATAGCAGACTTTTGCTGCGCGGTAGCGCTCCTCGTCCCAGAAGCTTGCAGCCACAAGAATATTGGGATGTTTCTGTATCCCTTCGAAATCGATCCGGTTTACTATTTCTAAATAATCGGTTTGCTTGGTTTCCATGGTTGATGGTCAGAGTTGTTCCTTTAAAATTCGTTCGGTTGTTAATTTCGCCGAAAGCAGCACCAACGGAACACCGTTTCCCGGATGGGTGCTTCCCCCTGCAAAATAAAGGTTTTTATATTTACGATGTCTGTTGTGGGGCCTGAAGTAACCCATCTGGAAAATGCTGTGCGACAAGCTTCCGAAGGTCGCCCCACGTGTCACGTTGAAAGTATTTTCCCAGCTTCCCGGCGTATGGCAGATCTCAAACTTAATATGATCCTCAAGGTCTGTATATCCAGCTTCCTTCAGGCGGTCAATCACAGCCTTGCGGGCTTTTATCCGTATAGCCTCCCAATCCTGGTTTTTCTTCGGATCGATATGCCCCACAGGAATCAGCACCGATAAAGAATCGCACCCATCCGGAGCGGCTGTCTGATCATTTCGGATGGGCGAATGAACATAAAAACAGGGATCTGCCGACATCGTCTTATCGGTAAAAATGGTATCGAGGCACTCCCTGAAAGCGTCGCAGAGAAAAACGTTGTGCTGTGAGAGGCCCGGATAGATCTTGTCAATAGCCCAGTGGAACGTGAGGGCCGAACAGCTGTAACTCATCCTTTTCAGTTTACGGGCCATCAGGCTGTCGGGCAGCAGATGGTTATATACGTAAGGAAGGTCGGCGTTGGCAAGTACGATATCGGCCTCAACACGGCTTCCATCCTCAAAAAGGATCCCGCTCACGCTCCGTTTTCCGGCAATTATCCTGGCTGCGGGCCGGTCGTAAACGATCTCAACACCCTTGCTTAGGGCAATCTCCAGGAGTTTTTCCGAGACTGCGGCCATCCCACCGCGGGGAAAAACCGAACCCTGAACCAGCTCGGCGGCAGGCAGCATGGAAAAGAACGCGGGCGCACGAAACGGGCTCTGGCCGACATAAATATTCTGAAAGGTAAAGGCCATCTGCAAATGCTCGTTTTTGAAGAATCGGCGTGCATAAGTGGAATGGCGCAGGTACGTTTTTAACCTGATAAGGAGCCCGACATTCCCAAAGGTGACAAAATCAAATAACCGGTAAAAATTCCTACCAAGCAGCTTGCCCAGTCCAAGTTCAAGAAACGTGTACCCTTCCTTGATATACTTTTGCATTCTGCCATAACTTCCCGGCTCCAGAGCCTCCAGCTGGGCCTCCATTTTCTTTTCATCGGCCGTAAAATCAAGCACAGTGCCATCATCAAAAAAAAGATGATAGAGGGTAGTGAGGGGCTGAAATTCGAAGCACTCATCCAGGTCAAGGCCAAGTGACGTGAAGACGTCACGATAAACGGAGGGCATCAGAAATATGGTTGCACCCAGGTCGAACCGGTGTCCGTCGCGGGTGATCTGACTGCATCTTCCGCCGGCAAATCCGTTTTTCTCGAATATCGTAACCTGATACCCCTTTTGGGCTAAATAAATGGCCGAAGTAACTCCTCCGATTCCGGCTCCGATGATTGCAACATTTTTATTATTGCTCATGGTTGGTTTGGGCATGGTTGGATTATATCGATGAAAGAAATAACAGCCGGCCTCGGTCGTCATTTGAAAGCCTGCCAGAGCGGGATCGCATTTTTATGTGGCTGACTTCAGGATTTCCCGGCAGGTATTTTGACATCATCCGAAACATACTACCTGTCAATATTTTGTAGGTGGTGAACAGAACAACCTTTTTATCCCCGAGATCCGGCAGTTTTTGGACATAGGAGATGAAATCCTTTTCGGGATGCTGGTTAAAGAACATCAGACCGCTGGTCCAGCATCCGATAAACAGTGTATCTGCCTCCGTGGTATCCACCGTTTCGGCTGAATAAAGAGGAACAGCGGTGGCTTCAACACCATTCTGCAGAAGCTCTCCTGCAATTTCCTGCCCATAGCTGGCTGTCGTTCCCCGGCGGCTATGAAAAAGTACAAGTGCGCGTTTCATGGTTTTATTGTTACCCTGCAAAAATCATCAGAAGCCATCTGCCGGCAAAAACCATACCGGTAAATAACGGAAAGCGAAGGATGAATGGCGAAAATAGCAAGACTGATGACAGACGACCGATGACAGTCGTCCGTCATCGGTCATCCGTCATTCTAAAACACACCGATTCTCATCGGATTTCACTATTTTGGCCTCATATAACTTTTAATATATAGACATATGTCAAAATTTGTTTTATCTCTGCTTATTTCGCTGGCATTCAGCTCATTTGCTTTCGGTCAATCTCCCACAAAATGGCGCGGACCGCTTGGGAACGGTATATATCCTGATAAAGGACTGCTCAAGGAGTGGCCGGCTGAAGGTCCGCAGATGCTCTGGCATTTCGATGAACTTGGCAAAGGTCACTCCTCTCCGGTTTTTGCAAATAACCGGATCTACATTACCGGTATGCTGGACAAAACCGGATATGTGTTTGTCCTTTCAATGGATGGGAAGCTATTGTCAAAATGGGAATACGGTCCGGAATTCACCGAGAGTTATCCGGGATCGCGTTCTTCCGTCACGATCGCCGGTGAATTGTTATATATCGAATCGGGCCTGGGTGTATTGTATTGCATGAATACCAGCGATGGTTCGATCAAGTGGAAAAAGGACCTTTTTACGGATTTCGACGGCAAGAATATCACCTGGGGTGTAACTGAAACCGTTCTGGTTGACGGGGATGTTCTCTATTGCACTCCGGGCGGGCCCAATAACAACGTAGTCGCATTAAACCGGATAACCGGTAACCTGATCTGGAGCACCCCGGCCAAAGGTGAATTATCTGCTTACTGCACACCCCTTCTGATCCCTTTGGCAGCCCGGAAACTGCTTGTCACCCATACGGCTTCCCATATC
>CAYQFT010000131.1:1351-10019 GCA_964416825.1 uncultured Porphyromonadaceae bacterium | reverse complement strand
CAGCTTGAAAAGGATGGCTTCATTATCGATGAGCGTTTCAACGGCGGAGGTGCATTGGCCGACCGTTTCCTGGAGCTTCTTACCCGACCGGTGGTTTACAATATTCACTGGAGAATGGGCAAGGCTACGACTCAGCCTATTAAATCCAATAACGGCCCGAAAGGCATGCTGATCAACGGCTGGGCCGGATCGGGCGGCGACGGGCTGCCGTGGGCGTTCCAGGAACTAAAAGCCGGACCGATCGTGGGCGAGCGTACTCTGGGCATTCTCGTGGGACCGGCAACCGGCCACTCGCTGATCGACGGAGGGAACATTACCGTTCCGGATGGCAGGCTGTATGACAATGATGGTCACTGGTTCTGGGAAGGCGTAGGCGTTTCTCCCGATTTTCCGGTGTGGGACGATCCGAATATTCTGGTACAGGGAAGGGATCCGCAAATCGAGAAAGTGGTGGAGGAAGTGATGAAGCTGGTGAAAACCGCACCGGCCAAAATGACGCCGTCACCGAAACTTGAGGACCGTACCGCCAAAGGGCTTCAGAAAAAGAATTAACATTTAAGCGGAAGAATCGCCAGATCGTTGAGATGCGAAGGACAGCCTAGGTGCCATAATTGCCCCTGCAGTCCATCATTTTCAATAAATAGTCTTCAACGATCTGGTTGATTGAATGTTGTGGAGAGTGAAAATAGTAGCCGCCCATAAACAGGATGATGACATTCTCCTTTGGGAACATATACATAAACTGTTCTCCCCAGCCGGCTGAAAATACCGTTTGGAAGGAAGAAACCCCCAGATGAAAATCATTCATCCACCATTGATATCCATATCCGTTTCCCAGGCCAAACTCGGTTGGAATAATTGATGACCGCATGGATTCTTTGATCCAGTCTTCACTCACGATCTGCTTCCCGTTCCATTGCCCGCCGTTCAGACAGAGCTGACCGATCTTGGCAAAGTCACGGGGTGTCATAAACAAACCGCCGGAGGCAAAGATATCTTCACCACGGATTGACTTCCAATCCCAGTTGGTGATTCCAAGTTTAGCGAAGAGGTTCTGCCTGGCAAAATCTCTCAGATTAATGCCTGATGTTCTATGAATCAAGTCGCCCAGAATATTGGTGCCACCGGAGTTGTAATGAAAGGTTGTTCCGGGAGCATATTGCATGGGCAAATTCAGAAGAAGTCCGATTGGATCTGGTGAACGGAAAAGGTTATCACGATCGTTGGGATAGGATGACCACTCATCCCATGAGTAACCCGATGACATGGTCAGCAGCTGCCTGATGGTTACTTCTCGTTTCTGACCCTGAAATACATTGGGATACACTGATGCGTAGTAGGATTCGATCCTGTCATTTATATCCGTGATCAATCCTTTGTCCATCGCAATCCCGAAAAGGAGTGATGTTACGGACTTGCTTTCTGATGCCAGGAAGTGCCTTGTGGTGGGACCGAAATCAACCCACGGCCCCGGTACGGAGATGTCGTTCCAATTGAAATCGTTACCCGGGTAATACTTCTCGAAAACCAGACGATTATCCTTAACTATCAGCACAGCTTCAATATGGTGATCACCCCAGCTTTCAATCTCGTCCAGCATATCCTGAACAGGTTTGGAACTCATCCGGGCTTCAGCGAATCCTGAAACCTTCCAGCCATCCCCGAGTTCCGGGGGAGTCTGAAAAACCGGAGTGCTGTTTTCCAGATCGCAAGGCAGTCTGTCCGATTCCTTGTCACAGGACGGAACCAGAATCGCAAGAAAAATCAAGGGAAAAAATCGGAACATAGCTTTAGGTTTATTGTGTAAAGCTACGACAGGATAGTTGCACCAGATTAAGGGATTCCCTGATGTACAAGTAGGGTTAACCGATGAACGGTACCAGTTGACAAACGGCTAAACGTAATTCTCTTCGGTCAACCGTTTATCTCCAACACCACCCGGGTCCCGGAAGGCTTACCATCTTTATCAAACAGATCATCAATTCGCTGTGATATTGAAAGGCCGTAAAGTTGCTTAACGGATTTTATGATCCGGTTCTGCGCTTCCAATCCGGTTCCGGTACTTTCAAGCGAGGTAACAATGCTGTTGCCTCGTTTTTCAAAACGGGGGTAGTAAGATGGATATAACTCTCTCATCAAAAGGTCTTTAAAGGCCTTTTGATATACTATGGGGTTATGCACTGCCACCCCAGGCTTGAAAGCCGGGGCAACTGATAGCGAGCTTCGATGGAAGCCCTGTTCTCAACTAGCCTTCGCAATCCGTATAACCCTGCTGCTGCCAGCATCATCTGCTATGCGGATCAGGTAAACCCCATCTTCCCAGGAAGAAAAGTCTACAGTGGTTTTACGGATGAATGTATCGCGTTTCATCCGGATGCCTGTGACGGAAATGATTTCGTACTGAAGCTCGCCGGAAGCGGACGACTCGATTACTAATGACCATGATACCGGGTTGGGAAAGGCCCTGAGACCGCTGTCCCAACTGACCGGCAAGGTGGATATCCCGGTAAATACGCCGGTTTCATACACTTTGGCCGTGTCCCTGTTGGTGATATGAATATTATCGAACCAGAACTGTGCCCGGCCGATTTCTGATCTTTCGGCTACGATTTCTATTCGGTCGACCGCTTTCCAATCGAACTTACCCTGCGGATCATGCCAGCCATTGTACCACGATCCCCCTTCGGTAAAGTTTTTCAAGGGGAGGTGCAGGTGATGCCAGCGCCCGTCCCACGCGGCCCGGGATCCATCAATAATGACGCCCATCCGCCAGGGATAATCCGTTGGACTGTCAGTTTTTGTATCGATAAACCGGATGTCGAAGGCAAGACCGGGGGTGTCGCCTCGCACCATCAGGTCGAGTGCATAATTTCCCGCAACCAGAACCGACAGGTCGCGATCGGGCCTCATATCCAGCCCGATATTGTTATACTGACGGGCCTTTGACCACCGCAGGCAAAACCTTCCGTTGTTGGGCTTATCTTCGGAAAAGTAATCGATAACCCCGGTATTATAGTTCGATTCCACGAGCCGGTCGCCCGGGTGATCGCCGAAAATCAGGAAACCCGTGCTATCGGGAAGCCGGTGATATACAGTCTGTACCGGAACATTCAAGCCAAGAGCCGTGAGCAACCCCACATTCAGGTTGTGGTTAAAAAGCCCTTCGGAACCCTTCTGGTAGAGTCCGAAACCACCATGATAATCCCAGATTGTCCAGGCAATCTGTTTCTCTTCCAGATATTTTCTCACCACTTCGTACCAATAGATCCGGTGATTGTCCTTGCTGTTATTCATAAGCACCCCAAATTCACCGCAGAAAATCGGGACCTGTCGCTCAGCCTGAAACCGAACGGCCATATCAATCAATTGCTTTACCTTTTGCACGGTTCCGTCGTTGGCGTAATTGCGGTAACTATCACCCACCCAGGTGGATGTCAAGGATGCCGGGAGCCCCGGCATACTGTCGCGGTGATATGGAAAAGGAATTCCGGCCAGCGGCTCCATCGAAGGATCCACCCATGAGGCCCCCTGATGGGTGAACAGGAACGGATCATAAAAATGGAAGGTATAGATCAGGTTTGTGTCGGAATATCGGGGCATCGCTGACAGGTTGTAATAGCTGTTGTATCCCGATGGCCCCACCACAATCGTATGCCGGGTATCAACCGTACGGATGATACTGATCACATCCCGCTGAATCACATTCCAGGCAGCATCGGTTATCCCATGCGGCTCATTCAGAATCTCATACAGCAAATATTCCGATCGATCACGGTAATGAAGTGCAACCTGCTTCCATACTTTTTCAAGAATGATCCCCACGTTCGGGTCGGTATTAACTGCAGGATCGAAGGTGTGATTATCGAGGATCAGGTAGATACGTAGATCCTCAGCCCACGAAACAACCGGATCCAATAGGGTATAGAACAGCGGATCTATGCGGTAATCCGGATTGCCCGAGGTCATGGAATGAAGGTTAATCGGCAGCCGCACTACATCACAACCCAGACTCCGGATCTGATCAAAGTCGGCCCGGGTATAACGGTTATAAGGAATCTCACGAACAGAACTCGCCTGGAACCAATTCGTCAGATTGATCCCCCGGGTGAAAGGAGGCTTCTGTGCCCAGCTACTGAGATCAGGGATAACCAAAAAAAAGAAAATCAGTACGAATGAGAAGTGTTTAGTCATGGTTCCTAAAAGCATTTCCTGGGTGAAGGTATCAAAAATGTTTGGCCGTCGGAATGCGCAACCTATTCCCTATTTTGGAATTCTTCCATATTTCAGCACTTTGAGGCGACGGGTTATTTATCGTAATTATTTGATTTTGTTGAATTTAGCGTTTCGAGCACAAAGATTGCAAAGATGTTCTAAATTGATAACAACAAAAAACAACTAATATGAAAAACACATTTTTATTTCTCATCGCCGCAACGTTGGGTTTCGCCAGCTGCACTCAGGAGTATTTGCCGGAACAGACCCTTAGCAATAAGGAAAGAATGAATCAACTTGAGGTAAAGGATCCATTGGTTTGGAATTCCCTTGTAACACAATACATTGAGATCGACACCACCGACCTCGGGCTAAAAGGTGGAACCGATATTAAAGCCAGGCAGGAATATCCCGGCTCAGGAAAGTATTACTATGCCATATTTGAAGATCTGTATCCTTCACAGGGCGATTATGACTTTAACGACCTGATGATGGAGAGCCGTCTTTACGTTGAATCCAAGAGCGGTAATATCTTTGGCAATGTGAATTCGATGCTCATGCATCGCGGCGGGAGCCTGAAAACTCGTTTAGGCCTGATATTTTACTCCTTTGACGGTAAAAATGGATATGTTAACATACCGGCCGAGCAGATACTCGTTAACAATGAAAAGCTTGGTGAAGACGGGATCTTTACGATGGACCTGCCTGAAAACGGTGTAAAATTTGATATTGAATTCTCGGTCCTTAAAGGAAGCTTAAAGGTTAAATACCTTTGGATCAATTGGTTTATCATTGTTGAATCCGGAAAAGAGAGTCGTGAAATTCACAGCTCAGGTTTCCCTGACAGCCAGATGAAAGAATTTAAACTGCCGCAGAGGCATTATTTAACCGATAACAACCTCCCGTGGGGACTGGAAGTGGAAGCTGAAAAATTCTATATTCCTGCAGAAAAAGCATCCTTCCTTGACGCCTTCCCGGAATTTCAGGGCTGGGCAGAATCGAATGGTCAGAAAAATACATCCTGGTTCAGAAATCCCAATTTCAAGTTTATCCAATAACCAGGATTGACACAAGGGTTAGTAACAGGAAAAAGCCAGGGCGCAAGCTCTGGCTTTTGTGTTTTTCTTTCGTCATCATCCGTCTTAATTGAAACGAATGGGTAAACCTCAAGAGCGCTATGAATGAGTTAAAACCGGCGACCAGGGCTACAAGTTTAGGATAGTAAAAAGACTCTGAGACGGTAAGACTGCAAGACGTTAAGGTTCCTGATGTTGGAATTTTTCCATTTTTGGGAAAACATTATTTCTGGTTATTTTTGCAATTAGCTGAATATTATTACCTTGCAGATGGTTTGGCAAATCAGGCCCGATAATTGTCAGAACTGACTAAAATAAAAATGAAAAAAATGAAAAATATTGGACTGATCATTGCAATTGGAGGACTAATCCTCACTTCCGCTTGCAATTTGAACGACTATGTTGATCCCACCGCAACCACGATGAAGGACCTTAAGGTTCCGTCGAACTTTGACTACAAGCTGTCGCGTGATATTGAGCTGGCAGTGATTGTGCAAAATTCGGCCGGAGTATTGAACAAAGTCCCGGTTTCGGTATATCTTGATAATCCGGGAACCGGTGAGGAGCCCAACACAGCCGCCAGACTGGCTGGGACCTACCTCTCCGGATCAGATGGCCGGATCGATGCGACTCTTCATATTGCCAGCTATATCGATACACTGTGGTTACAAACCAATTATATCGGGATCGAATCCCTGGTTGGAATTTATGTCGTAAGCGGTACTGCGGTTTACCAGTATGGTTCAGGGACCGGCATTCTGCCCGCAACTCCTCCCATGGCCGGGCAAGGTGTCCTTAAAAATGCCGTAACATACTCCTATTTAGGCACTTTTAATAAAACTGGCGTTCCGGATTATCTTCTCACTCCGCGTGATGTAATTACCCAGGATTTTCTGGCCGATGTCAATGCTTCCCTACCCGAAAGGCTCAGGTTGCCCGATAGCCATCCGGATTATCTGGCCAGCGGAAATGAAGCCGATATCGTGTTGAAAGAGGAGGCAGATATCTGGGTTACCTTTGTTCATGAAGGAGCCGGATATTTGAATGCTCTTGGATTTTATGAGTATGATCAGACCGCTCCTCCGAAATCAAAAACCGACATTAAAAAGCACACGATAATTTTCCCCAATGCTTCTTTCAGCGGCAGTGGCGGTGGTCTGTTCTCAGGCGACAAGGTATATCTCGGTCGTTTCAAGGGCGGTACCGCCCTCGGCTGGTTCCTGGTCTCATCAGGCTTCAGCAACAGTAAGGTTACTGGTCAAACATTATACTACTCAGAACCCTCCTTTAATCCGGAGGCCATAGCAGACAAAAAGCAGCATACCGTTCTCCTTTATGACGCAAAACGCGGTGTTTTGCTGCTCGGGATGGAAGATATGAGCCGCACCGGCGGATCGGATGATGATTTCAACGATGCCGTCTTTTATGTAACCGCCAACCCCGTGAAAGCTGTGGACGTCTCAAGAGTTCCTCCGCTCGATACGCCGAAGGACCAGGATAAGGATGGCGTTTCCGATACTTTCGACCAATATCCAGACGATCCGAACTTTGCCTACGACAGCTACTATCCGGCTAAAGATCAAATGGGAACCTTCGTTGTTGAAGACTTGTGGCCGGGATTTGGCGACTTCGATTTCAACGATCTGGTTATCGACTTTAACTTCCATGAAAAACTGGATCCCCAGAACCGGGTTAAAGAGATGATTATTAACCTTAAGCCACGGGCAATCGGCGCTTCCTACCGTAATGGATTTGGTATTCAGCTGCCGGTTTCTGCCAGCGTGATTTCCAAAGTCAGGGGTTACAATGTCGGTGGAGAATATATTAAGCTTTCCAACGGACTGGAAACCAATCAATCCACTGCCGTGATTGCTGCCTTTGAGGATGCATATGACGTATTGCCTTATAACGGATCCGGGACCGGCGTTAACGTTGAACCCGGCAGAGGATACACAGAGCCGAAAACCATGGAAATCAGCGTAACCTTTTCACCTGCCCAAACCGTTGCCCAGCTCGGCAAAGCCCCCTATAACCCCTTCCTGATCATCGACGGAAACCGCGAAAAAGAGATCCACATGTCGGGGTATAAACCCACCGACCTGGCCAATACCAAACTGTTCGGCCAATCCCAGGATGCTTCTGATCCGTCAAAAGGCTGGTACTACCGCTCAGAAAACAACTTCGTCTGGATGCTGGAAATACCGGTCAGTTTTGATTATATGATCGAGAAAAACGACCTGGTAAAAGGCTACCTGATGTACTCCAAATGGGCTGAATCCGGTGGAATTGAGTACCCCGACTGGTATCTGGATAAAGAAGGTTACCGGGAATCAAGCCTGATCTACAAGAAATAACCCCGATACCCCAAAATCGTAACAGGAACGGGGGCACCAGCTCAAAGAACAGAATATGAAAACAACAGGAAGACATATTTTGCCAGCTGCAATCCTATTATCAATCGGGGGACTCATCTTTCTAACTGCACCGAGCGCGGCTCCAGGAGGAATGAGCGCCGCTCCTGAGAAAGCTGCCGTGAATTACCAGAAATTCTGCGCCGGTTGTCATGGGGAGAAACTTGAGAAGTTCGCAGCCAAGGTCTGGATGGAGGAGCAGGGTACCGCTTCAGCTGTGAGAAGCATCAAATACGGCATTGAATCCATGGGTATGCCGGCCTTTCAGAAAACCTTTACCGACAAGGAGATCGAGGAACTGGCGATCTATGTGAAAAAAGGCATTCCGGAGGACCGGGCCCTTCTTAAGCCCGCGGCCGGTCCTGATGCGGTTATTGAGTCTGAGGTTCAACGCTTTGTGGTGGACACTGTGATTTCGGGGTTAAACGTACCCTGGGGGATGGCTTTTCTGCCCAACGGGGACCTGTTGATCTCTGAGCGGGCGGGAACCCTGCACCGTTTTTCGGGCGGAAAACTTTCGGAACCGATACAAGGCCTGCCTGTCCTGATGGCCTCCGGACAGGGAGGGTTGCTTGATATCCTGCTGCATCCGGATTACGAAAAGAACGGATGGATCTATTTTTCCTATTCAGCCCTGAACACCTCCTCTGCCCAACGGATCGGCAACACGGCCATCATGAGGGCGCGGCTCAGGGGCAACACCCTGACCGACCAGCAGGTCCTCTTCAAGGCCATGCCCGACAACGACCGGAGCCACCATTTTGGCTGCAAGATGGCTTTTGACCGGCAGGGCCACCTGTTTTTCGGTGTCGGTGACCGGGGTCAGCACTTCGAGTTTCCTCAATCGCTTGATAATCATAACGGCAAGATTCACCGGATCAACGACGACGGCACGATTCCGGCCGATAATCCCTTCGTTAACACCCCCGGTGCAATGCCGTCCATCTGGAGTTACGGACACCGAAATCC
>CAYQFT010000131.1:0-1251 GCA_964416825.1 uncultured Porphyromonadaceae bacterium | reverse complement strand
TATGCCAGGTGGGGCCATAGTCTCCTGATCGGATCCCTGCGGTTTCAATACCTTGAGCGGGTAGTGATCCGTGATCATGCCGTCCAGCATCGGGAAAAACTTCTTGAAGGGATTGGCCGCGTCAGGAATGTGGTCATGAGCCCCGATGGACTGGTGTATGTAGCCATCGAAACCCCGGGCAAAATCGTCCGGCTGATTCCGGTCGGATAAGCCAACCAACTGACAGGGAAATATTTTAAATTGCCCTTGCAATTGAAATTTGAAACTCATGAAATTCAGAGTCACCGTTCCTGTTTCTTTTCTTATCCTGATATTCGCTCTTGCAGGCTTCCGGAATCAGGAGCCAAAGCGATTTCTCAAAGGAAACCTGCACACCCATTCTTACTGGAGCGACGGGAACACCTTTCCGGAAGAGGTGGCCCGCTGGTATCGGGATCATGGGTATCAGTTCCTGGCGGTAACCGACCACAATATCCTACAGGAAGGCCGGAAAACAAAGGTCATTGGGAAAGATACCGTGGTACTTAAAAGACTGGCCGCATATCGGGTTGAATTTGAGAAAGATGGGGAGTTTCTGATCCTGAATTCCGAGGAGATTTCGGACGCTGCGGAGAAAAGACCGGTGCACCTGAACGGATTCAACCTGACACAAACCGTAAAACCTGCCGGGGGAGTTACTACCGGAGAAAGTACGGAGGCTAATGTCAAGGCGATCCGTAAAGCCCTCGAGAACTCCGAAACACCCGAATGGATCATGGTGAATCATCCCAACTTCGGCTGGGGACTTTCAACCGACGACCTCGCCCGCTCCGGCGCCCGGTTTTTTGAGGTCTTCAACGGACACCCATCGGTCAGGAACTACGGGGATTCTGCCCATCCCTCCACGGAAGTGATGTGGGACCGGGCCAATAAATGGCGGATCGACAAAGGGCTGCCGCTGCTGCTGGGCACCGCCACCGATGATGCCCACCAGTATGACCAGTATGGGGTTGGCAAAGCCAATCCGGGCCGCGGATGGGTGATGGTAAGGGCTGCTGAGTTAACACCCCTGGCGTTATATCAGGCTATGTATACAGGAGATTTCTATTCTTCCACGGGGGTTGAACTGCTCGACTTCAGCAGCACCAGCAAGCGATTGAATATCAAGATTAAGGAAGAGCCAAGTGTAAGTTATAAAACCGAATTCATCGGATGGCGCAAAGGCAGGGATCAGCCTGAGATTCTTAAAACCGTGGATGGAACCAAAGCTTC
>CAYQFT010000130.1:0-10173 GCA_964416825.1 uncultured Porphyromonadaceae bacterium | reverse complement strand
AAACTCACTGCCGCTCTGACCCCTGGATTTATCAGACCCGCGGGCTATTAAACCTCCTATGAAAACAAAAACATGGCTATCCGCATGGGCAGGTATCATGCCGCTCATCGCGTTCACTGCCCCTGTGAACCAGTCGGGGATATTGATGACAATGACTATGAGGGTACTGAGGACGCAACCAACCGCGAAGATCCTGCGGATTATATATGAGACAACAACTCGGTTATTCCGGTGGCCGGTTGCCGGTTGATTTACCCGGCTGATGTTTTTTGCATATCTTTCGTACGGACTTAAAATTTCCCCATGAAGCCGATCATTCGTTTGGCCATTGCAGGCATGGTGCTGGCCCTTCTCTCCTGCAACCCCGGTTCGAAGAAGGCCGCCGAAGCCATCCCGGCAATCACCTGCGACAGCGGTTATGCCATTACCGCCCGGTACAGCGTACCCGACAGTGCAGGGATCCTTTCCCGGCTGGATCTTACCATTACCAAAGATGGGAAGGCGGAAAAACTCGTTATGTTTCCTGCTATGTCCGCAAGCGGAAGCAAATTCGCCACAAGCGATCAGAAACAAGTATTCTGGGAGCACCAGGATGAGTTCTATTATTTCATTAATGACACACTGGTATGTACCTGTAAAAAAAGTAAAAAATAAGAGATCGGAATCACCTATGGAAGATACCTCTGCCCAAACCATTATTGAAACGCTGCTCCGCCAGCGGGAGTTTTTTGCCTCCGGCCAAACGAAAGACCCGAATTTCCGGCTTATCCAGCTGAAACATTTCAAGGAAGCTGTGATCAGGTTCGAAAAAAGTATTACCGATGCCCTCTATTTGGATCTCCATAAATCCTACGAGGAAGCCTATCTCACCGAAGTCAGCATCGTGGTTCAGGAAATCGGCAACCATATCCGGCACCTGAAACGGTGGGCCCGCCCCAGACGGGTCCTGACACCCTTGCACCTCCTCCCTTCCTCCGGACGGATCCATTACGAGCCACTGGGAGTAGCCCTGATTATGGCGCCATGGAATTATCCGTTCCAACTGCTGATGAACCCCCTGGTAGGAGCCATCTCCTCAGGCTGCTGCGCCATGCTGAAGCCTTCTCCCTACACACCGCACGTTGCCGCTGTGATGGAGGAACTTGTTAAGGAAACTTTTGATCCCGGATATATCTCCATCACCCAGGGCAGCAGGAAAGTAAACGAAATCCTGCTGGGTCAGCGGTTCGATGTAATTTTCTACACGGGCAGCCCTGCCGTCGGCAAAGTTGTGATGCGGGCAGCCGCTGAAAACCTGACACCCGTGATCCTTGAGCTTGGCGGTAAAAGTCCGTGCATCGTTGATGCCGCAGCGAATCTGGATATCGCGGCAAAAAGAATTGCATGGGGCAAAACCATTAATGCCGGACAAACCTGCATCGCACCCGATTACCTGCTGGTGCACAGTTCGGTTAAGGATGAGCTGCTCGCAAAAATCTCGGCAAACATCGAAATAATGTATGGACCCGATATCCGGCAGAGCCCCTGGTTCCCGAGAATTGTCAATATCCAGGCCATGGAGCGGCTCCAAAAACTTCTTCTCCATGGCAAAATCGTGTACGGCGGCGAACTGGACATCAGCGAAAAATACATGGCCCCCACCATTATTGATGAGGTAAAACCCGATTTTCCTATCATGCAGGAAGAGATTTTCGGACCTGTATTACCGGTTATGACCTTTGATAAAATCGATGAGGCAATCGCCTTTGTCAATGCGAATGAAAAACCACTTGCCTTTTACTATTTCGGCAAAAACAGGCAGGCCAGGAAGGTCCTGGATCAGACCACATCCGGAGGGGGCTGCATCAATGATACGATCCTCCACATTGCCAACCACCATCTGCCCTTCGGCGGAGTGGGCAACAGCGGTCTGGGAAAATATCACACCCGCCGCAGCTTTCTGGCATTCAGCAATGAGCGATCCATACTCACCAGTCCAACATGGTTCGATCTGCCGGTAAAATACGTGCCGTTTAAAGGGTTCCGCTGGGTAAAGAAAATAATTTAATAACCTACCCACGATGAAGACAACCCCTGAAAACATCGATGAATACATCCTGGAATTTCCGCCGGAAATCCAAAAAATCCTGCAAGAGATCCGGGCAACTATCCGGGCTGCAGCTCCCCAGGCAACCGAAGCCATCAGCTACCAGATGCCCACCTTTAAGCTGCACGGGAACCTGGTTCATTTCGCAGCATTCAAGAGCCACATCGGGTTTTATCCCGTGCCCTCCGGAATAGAGGCTTTCAAGGAGGAACTATCTCAATACAAAGGAGCCAAGGGCTCCGTGCAATTTCCTCTCGGCAAGCCCATGCCCCTCGATCTCATCAGCCGAATCGTGAAATTCAGAGTCACTGAGAACCTGGCGAAATCCAAACAAAAATCGAACTTGTAGGGGCTGGGACAAAATAGGGCAGGAGGGCAAGAGGGCAGGAGGGCAAGAAGTAAAGGATAAAAATGTTAGGTAACAAACCACTAGAATGTTTTTGATGGATATATTGTGTTCTATTGTGCCTATTGTGGTTAAAAAAATGAATTCCCCCCAATGAACATCACTTCAGATTATACCGCCCGAAAAATCACCGAATCCCTCACAATCGACGGAGACCTCTCAAAAAACATCTGGATAAATGCCCGCTGGAGCAAGCGCTTCGCCGACATGGTCTCCGGCGATCCCGGCATGTTCAATACGCAGGCCGCCATCCTCTGGAACGATACCCATCTGTATATCGCCTTTAAAGCCGAAGAGCCCTTTCTTGAGGCACACCTCACCGAACGCGACAGCATCATCTTTCTCGAAAGCGATCTCGAACTCTTCATCGACGGGGGCGACTGCTACTATGAACTCGAGGTGAATGCGGCTAACACGGTGTATGAGGTGTTTTTCATCTGGAAAGATGCCTATACCCAAGGAAGCAAATTTGATATACCGATGTTCGATGTTCATCAGCCGGATGCCTACACCTTTGGCGGCGATTACGACCGCAGCGGAGCCACATTCTGGAAAGGAACCAACCCCCGGGGAATCCGCTGGGCTTTTACCCGTTTCGATATGCCCGGACTGGAAACCGCCGTGCAGCTCGATGGAACCCTTAATGACAACAGCGACGTGGACAAAGGCTGGAGACTTGAAATCGCCATTCCCTGGATCAGCCTGGAACTCCTGGCTAATGGCCGCTCCCTGCCCCCGCAGCCCGGGGATATCTGGACCATGTTCCTCGGCCGGTTTCAGAAACTAACCGCAGGCGGGAATGAGATCCAGCCCCATCCGGCCATGGTTCTCAACAGCCACGGAATCTATGACACCCATATGCCGGAAAAATGGAGCCGGATCGAATTTGTTAACTAACACAAACCCATGAGAATATTACTGTTCCTTTTGATCAGCCTGATTTCTTCAGGCGGCTTTGCACAGACCCAGTCAGACCTGAACAAGGAAGCCAGTGACTCCTATGCCAAATCGGACAAGGAATTGAACCAGGTGTACCAGAAACTCCTGACGATATACAAGGAGGATACTGCCTTCATAAAAAACCTGAAAGCCTCCCAGCGAATCTGGATTACTTTCCGGGATGCAGAACTGAAGATGAAGTTCCCCGACCGGGAACCCGGATACTACGGCAGCATCCATCCTTTATGCCAGGCTAATTACCTCGAATATTTAACCCGTGAGAGGATCCGTACCTTGCAAGTATGGGTCGATGGCACGACCGAGATGGATGAATGCGCGGGAAGCATCAGGGCGGCAGAGAAGTAACGATATCCTTTGATTCCCGCGGCGTTCAGAAAATAACCTACCTTCGGGCCGTCAAAGAGTAAATCAACGGCATGACCAAAAAATGATCTGGACCAAACGCAGCTTTCAATATTCAGTCATTTTGATCCTCGCATTGGTATGGGGCAGTTCCTTTATCCTGATGAAAATCGGGCTTAAAAGTTTCTCAAGCAGTCAGGCGGCAGCTATCCGGATACTGCTCGCCTCCCTCTTCCTCCTTCCGGTGGCGATAAAAAACCTGAAGCACCTGAAGCGGAAGGATATCAAGAGCCTGCTTGTGGCAGGTTTTATCGGCAGCTTCATCCCGGCGTTCCTTTTCACGAAGGCTCAAACAAGGGTAGACAGCGCAGTTGCCGGTATGCTGAACTCATTAACTCCGGTTTTTACCCTGATCGTTGGGGTGCTCTTTTTTAAAACACGAACCGGATGGAAACAGGTTGCGGGACTGATGCTGGGCCTGTCCGGGGCCGTTTGGCTGATTTCCCTCGGGGAAGGGGTGTCGCTCCGGAATATCAATACCTATGCCCTTTTCATTGTTCTTGCCACCCTGATGTATGGCACCAATGTCAACATTATCAAATCGACACTCACCCATCTGACCGGCGTTCAGATCACCTCACTCTCCTTCATGTTTCTTTGGCCTTTTGCCCTGATATACCTTCTCACCACAGACTTTCAGCCCGTTTTTGACAGCCCCGGCTGGCCCACGCACCTGCTGGCACTCGCCATCCTGGGCATCGTGGGCACCGCACTGGCCATGCTGCTGATGAACAGCCTGATTCGCTATACTTCGGCCGTATTCACCTCATCTGTAACTTACATTATCCCGGTTTTTGCCATTGGCTGGGGAATCCTCGATGGCGAAAAAATCACCCTGCTGCATGTGGGTAGCATGGCGCTCATCCTCCTGGGAGTATACCTGATCAACATCCGACCATCTGTAAACCCATCCCCGCCATCCGTAAATCGGTCCGGTCCCTGATGATTTGACACGCTACCTTTAGCGCTCAAACCCATCAAACCCGTATTCCGATGAAATCATTATCCCTTAAGCGGCGTGGCTTTTTGCTGATCGCCCTGTCATTTACGGCATTCCTCAATCTTACTGCCCAGAACTGCCAATACATGGGTCAGGCAACCCCCGGAACTTCACCCGTGAGGTTCGGAACCCCGGCATTTCTGTCTACGCCCGAATGGTTCTGGCATGGGGTTCCGGCCTTTTCGCCCGACGGAACCGAGGTATTCTTTGTAAAATATATCCGGGCAACCCACCGTGGTCAGATCTGGCACTCCGCCTGCGTGAACGGAACCTGGACCGCCCCTCAGGTGGCTCCATTCTCCGGTGGGGCTTACTCTGACAATAATCCGAAATTTTTTGGAAGTGAAAATGTTCTCTATTTTCAGTCGGAGCGGCCTGCCGCAGCCATTTACAAGGTAACCAGGACCTCAGGTTTATGGTCGGCCCCTGTCGTTGTAAACCTCCCCCTACCGGCAGGCAAGGGTCTTGGCAAGCAGTTCTCAATGGCAAAAAACGGAAATATCTATGCAGAACTGGATAATGCCCAGGGGACGGACCTGGATATTTACTGCTGGCAGAGCATTGATGGAGTCCAGTACAGAAACGCCACACGGCAAACCGCACTTTGCTCCTCCCTGCATGACGGATTTCCAACCATAGATCCTAATGAGCAGTTTATTGTATACGGCTCAAACCGGAGCGGCGGGCACGGAAACTTCGATCTGTACCTGAGCTATAAAAACTCCGATGGCAGCTGGAGCCAGCCGGAAAATTTAGGCGCCGGGTTCAATTCCGGGACCGAGGAGGCCTGGAGCACCTTTTCAACCGACGGTCTCTGGTTCATCTATACCACAGAACGGCCGGGCGACCTCGGGTTCAATCCCTATTGGGTGGATGCATCGGTCATTTATGACCGGATCCCTAAAAGACCTTACCTGGGCCAGGTCCCTCCCGGACTTACTCCGGAGAAGTTTGCACCGGAGATCGTTTCCTCATCCGGCCTGCGCGAATATTCCCTCACGCTTTCTTCCGACAGTTCTGAGCTATACTTTTACAGGTTCGGCGAAAACACACCCTCAAAGGTCTACTGCTCGCGGTTTGAACAGGGATCCTGGTCGGCACCGGCTGAATTTGCGCCATCCGCGGCACATCCGGCAGCCGAGCCCTGCATAACCCCGGATAGCCGCCGGCTCTATTTCATGTGGAACATGGGATCCGACATTTATCCCTACTACATGGTTGAACGGGGAAGAACCGGATGGTCAGAGCCCGTTCTGGCCGGCGACGGCATGTATATGACTGCTGATCAGACAGGTCAGCTGTACACAACCGATATGTCCACAAGGGCCACCACCGGCCGCACTTACCTCGCGGCCATTGAGACAACCCGGGGCGTTTTCACCCGCTTCAACAGGCTCAATATTCAGCCCAATTACGGATCACAGGCTCACCCCTGCATAGCGCCCGATGGCCGGTACATCCTGTTTGACATAGACGGGGGCAACCACCTCTTTGTCAGCTTTAAGAAAAAGGATGGGACCTGGGATACCGGGATTGACCTGACAAACCATGGATTCAGCCATGATGCCGGAGGTGCGTATATTTCGCCGGATGGGAAATATCTGTTTTTTCACCAGAACGGGGATATCTGGTGGGTGGATATACAGGTTATAGAATCCCTGAATCCCTTTACAGGCGGAACGTCCACAGGAGTAAACCCCGGCTTCGAGCTCTATCAGAACAGTCCGAATCCGTGTAATACCCAAACCCTGTTCTCCTTCTCCCTCAATACCCCCCAAACCATCAGCCTCGATCTTTTCAGCAATACAGGAACCAAAATCGCCAGCCTCATAAAAAACCTTCACTACCCAAGCGGAAAACACGAAATCGCCTGCAACCTGCCCAACCTCAAACCCGGAATCTACACCTACTCCATCTCCCTCGCCACCGGGCAATCGCTTTCCAAAAAACTTATGGTAGCAAGATAAAAGGGAGGTTGCTGGTTGCTGGTTACTGGTTACTGGTTACTGGTTACCGGTTACAGGTTAAAGTATGAAGGTGTAAGGAAGAAGTACCTGAATCTCAAACTTCGGAATTCGGAATTCTCAATTTGGAACTACCAATTCCACACCTGGTAACATTCACCATTTTCCTGCGTCTTATTCATAACGAAACCAAAAATCCATGAGAAAACCTTTCCGGCAGCAGATCCCTGCATTTGCTGTTTCCTTCTTCCTGCTGATTGTTATATCAGGCATTTCCGCAGCACAAGTTACTGACAACCTGTATCTTCCAAAAGAAATACAAAAATCATTCAGCCAGGAAACCCGCAATCCGGATGGCAAGCCTGGTAAAAACTATTTCCAGAACAGGGCCAGTTATATCATCAAATCCGATTTTAATCCCGATACTAAAATCCTGTCGGGATCCGAAACCGTTACCTATGACAACAACAGTCCCGATTCTCTCGGTCAGCTCTTTTTCAATCTGTATCAGAATATGTACAAGAAAGGTAGCACCCGGGATTCAGATATTGATCCGGCCAACATACATGACGGGGTTGAAATCCTGAGTGTCAGGGTTGACGGTGCAGTTATACCAGCCGGAAGCTACCGGTTCTTTTCAACGATTTTCACCTTTCCGCTAAAAACGAAAATCCCCCCGCACAGCAAGGTCAACATCGAGATAGAATGGAAAGAGAAGATGCCCGAAACGGTTGTGAAGCGACAGGGTACTTACAAAGGGAGCAACTTCTTTATTGCCTATTGGTATCCGAAACTCTGCGTTTACGATGATATCGAAGGCTGGAACACGGCGGGGTATACCGGTCAGGCGGAGTTTTACAGTGATTTTGCCGATTACAGGGTTGAGATCACCGTGCCGGCACCCTATACGCTTTGGTCATCGGCTACCCTCCTGAACGGAGACGAGATCTATCAGGATAAATACCTGAAACGAATCCGGACGGCTGCACAGTCTGATTCCGTTATCCATGTACTTACCCCGGCCGACCGGGAAGCAGGGGACATTCTGGTGCCGTCGCAAAAACACACCTGGAAATACCAGCTGGTCAACCAGATGGATTTTGCTTTCTGTCTGAGCAACAGCTACCTGTGGGATGCAACGAGCACGATGACGGACGGCCACCGGGTCCTGATCAATTCCGTATACAGTAAGGCCTCGGCCAATTGCAGTAAGATCCCCGACTATATCCGCAAGGCCATTGCGTATTATTCAGGGAAGATACCGGCATTGCCTTACCCTGAGAACGAGATAACCGTTTTCGAAGGTGGGCCGGGCGGCATGGAGTTTCCCGGAATCATCAACCAGCAGAACTTCAAGGAGCCGATGGAATCCATGATGGTGACCGTTCATGAACTCGGACACGCCTATCTGCCTTTCTATGCCGGAATCAATGAACAGAAATACGGATGGATGGACGAGGGGATCTTCACCCTGGCGGGGTTTCTGGCCTTTTGCGACCAGGCAGGCGACAAGGATCTCAATTTCCTTCAGATGCTGCCGGCCAAATACAGCGAAGATGCCGGAGGACAATTCATAGATGTTCCGATGATGCAGATGTCGTACAAACTCGGCGACTTTACCTATGGATTCACAACCTATGTAAAGCCAACAGCCGCTTTCATGGTGCTTTATGAGTATCTCGGCAGAGAAAAATTTACGGCAGCCCTTCGTGAATTCATGGTCCGCTGGAAAGGGCTCCATCCCACTCCCTACGATCTCTTCAACACCTTTAACGCCTTAGCGGGTGAGGACCTTTCCTGGTTCTGGAAACCCTGGTTCTTTGAATTCGGATATGCCGATCTGGCAATTGGCAAGGTCGGGAAATCAGCCAACGGACAGACCGTCGAAATACTCAACAAGGGCGGCTATCCCCTGCCCGTTAACCTGACAGTCAAATATTCCGACGGAACAGAAAAAACTTTCATCGAAAAGATGAACTGCTGGAAATCAGGCCTCTCTTCGCTGACAATCAACGTGCCGGCAGGTGAAATCCGGGAAATCCTTCTCAACCCCAGGCTGGTGCCGGAGGCGGAGTACGGGGGCAACCGGTGGGTGAAGTGAAATAGCGAGCCTACGAAGGGTTGCTGGTTGCTGGTTACCAGTTACCAGTTACCAGTTACCAGTTAAGCCAGCAAGAATCCTTCGTACCGGTCTTAAAGTCTCACAGTCTTAAAGTCTTCCGACTCCAGACTCCAGACTCCAGACGCATATATGCGTCTCTACTCCCGACTCTCTGAACAAAAAATCCCCGAGGTTGTTAAACTTGCAATTAACCAAAATCACGATGTCAAGAGTAAGCACCTACCTCAATTTCCCCCGCTGTACGGAGGAAGCATTCAATTTCTATAAATCGGTTTTCGGAGGCGAATTCGGCGGCTTCGGAATCATGCGCATGGGTGCTGCTCCTCCGGCAGAAGGCATGCCGGCACTCTCCGAGGAAGATAAAAACCTGGTCATGCATATCGAGCTCCCGATCCTCGGCGGACATGTGCTCATGGGAACCGATGCCCCCGAATCCATGGGTTTTACAGTAAATGCAGGGAATAATATCAGCATAATGCTTGAGCCGGATACCCGTAAAGAGACTGAGGAACTTTTCAAAGCCCTTTCCGCCGGAGGATCCGCCATGCAGGAACTTCAGGACCAGTTTTGGGGCGATTATTACGGAAGCTGCACGGACAAGTTCGGAATTCAGTGGATGTTCAATTGTTCAGAAAAAAAATCCTGAGAAAATGAAACCCGTAACCATCGCATTGCGCGCTACCGTCAAGGCGCCTGTTGAAACCGTGTGGAATAGCTGGACCTCCCCGGAACACATAACCCGCTGGAATGCGGCTTCCGATGATTGGCATACCCCTCAGGCAACGAATGACCTGAGAGACGGGGGGAAGTTCACCTCGAGAATGGAAGCCAAAGACGGTTCTATGGGGTTTGATTTTTGGGGCATTCACGACAAGGTTATCCTTCATGAAAAGATTGAATCTACGATGGGTGACGGACGGAAAATGACGGTCAGCTTTACCCCTGTGGGAAACGGCACCGAGGTCGTGGAGACCTTTGAAACCGAAGACCAGAATTCACATGAACTCCAGCGTGCCGGCTGGCAGGCGATTCTCGATAGCTTTACCCGCTACACGGAAGGGTAGCATGTTACTGGTTGCTGGTTACTGGTTGCTGGTTACTGGTTCGGCCAGTAGGATCATTCGTGACCGTATCCCAGTCTTACAGTCTTACAGTGTCTTAGTCTCTCCGTCTCCCGTCTCCCGACTCCAGACTCCCAACTCCCGACTCCAGACTCCAGACTCCCGACTCCAG
>CAYQFT010000129.1:0-10179 GCA_964416825.1 uncultured Porphyromonadaceae bacterium | reverse complement strand
GGTTGATCACATTCAGTTTCAGTGGATCTTCACCGGTGATGGTGGCGTGGCCAGTAGCCGCATTGTCCCCTCCAGAACCACAACCCAGACCGTTGACGGTGCCATCGGTCCAGGGTGAGTAAAGATTGCCATCAGACGCCCACGAGGGATACCAGGTATCAGCTTCGGTGTATTCAGCATGCCTTCCGGTGAACTCCACCCCAGTTATAGATGCCGAGGGTTTAAACGGACAATCTGCCGGAGGCTCCGAGCGCCACAGACCGGTTGGGATGTTATTTTTTGATACCGGTGCGTTGGGTTCCGCCTTGTTTTGACCCTTGAGTTCCACACCCTGAAATACAAATAAAGTAAACAGCAAGGCGAGACTGGTGATTATAGGATGTTTCATGGTGATGTAATTCATGACATACAATTTAAACTTTTAACTCACCGTTCAGCCGATAACATTTACCGGCCCGGGTGTCGAGTGTGACCATTTTGTTTTGGTAGCGGACCCGGCATGAGCCACCGTTTTTGGAACGAATCGTTACCTCTGTGAGAAGGCCGTTGTGCCAGGTGCAATCCACTCCGAATCCGCCGCGGGCACACAAGCCGGTCACTTTTCCGGTTGGCCAGGCCCTCGGCAAAGCGGGGAGCAGGTCGATGGTGGTAAGGCTGTCTGAATGGCTGCGGAGTTTGCCGCTTGCATCATCCAGGGTGGCCTCGCCCGCGGCTCTTGACTGCAGCAGCATCTCGCCGATGCCGGCACAACCGCCGAAATTGCCGTCAATCTGGAAGGGCGGACCATTGTCCAACATGCTTGGCAGAGTGCTCTTCCTGATTAGCCCTTCAACCATTGACATAGCGGGTTCGCCCTCGCCCAGGCGCGCCCACAGGCCGATCTTCCAGGCTTTGCTCCATCCCATGCCGCCATCGCCGCGCATTTCGAGCGACTTGCGCACCGCTGTGGCAAACTTGGGCGTTTCGCCGGGCGTAATGCTTTGGCCAGGCATCATGGCATACAAGTGCGACAGATGGCGGTGGCCACGGTCGGACGCTTCGATGTCCCAATCGCCAATCCATTCCTGCAGTTGCCCCATCTGGCCGATTTGCAAGGGAGGCAGGCGACGGAGAGCTGCTTCCAAGTCATCGCAAAACTCTTTGTCAGCACCTGAAATTTTGGAGGCCGCCATGCAGCGGTGGAACAAGTCACCGATGAGCTCCAGGTCCATGGTTGCTGCATAAGTGAAACAGCCGTCAGTTGAGTCGGGAAGTTTATAGGCATTCTCAGGCGAATAGGACGGGTTGGTGACCAATGCTCCGGGGAAGGCGGTTCCCTTAGGTGCCTCCGTAAGAAAATCCAGCACAAACAGTGCGGCATCCTTCATTGCCGGATAGGCCTTCAGCCTGAGAAACTCCTTATCTCCTGTGAAAGCATAATGCTCCCAAAGGTGCTGGACCAGCCAGACTCCGCCCATAGGCCAGATTCCCCAGAATCCATCTACCGGAGCCGTTCCGCGCCAGAGGTCGGTGTTGTGATGCACCACGAAGCCGCGGCTGCCATACCATTCACTGGCGGTCTTTTGCCCCGCAACACGCAGATCTTCGATAAGGTCGAACAACGGCTTGTGGCATTCCGGCAGATTAGCGGTTTCTGCGGCCCAGTAATTCATTTCCACATTGATATTGCAGGTCCATTTGCTGCTCCACGACGGCCAGAGTTCCTGATTCCAGATTCCCTGCAGGTTCGCAGGCTGACCACCCTCCCGTGATGAAGCCAGGAGCAAATAGCGCCCGAACTGGTAATACAGTGCCGCCAATGCCGGATCACCTTCTTTTGTGAATCCGGCAATGCGCCGGTCGGTTGGGAGTTCAGCAGCCGGGCTTGTGCCGAGGTCGAGGGCCACCCGACGGAAAAGAGGCTGGTAGTCAGCCAGATGATTCTTTAGCAGTTTGGTAAATGTTTTGCGGCCTGCCGCAGACATGGTCTTGTCAACCCGTTCCCCGGGGTCGGCGCTAACATCCAGATAGTTCCTGTAACTGCTGGCCGCACAAAATACAATCATTACAGAATTGGCGTCACGTACTGACAAACGGTCCGCCGAACTTCCAATGGAGCCGCCATTGGTTAACACCCGCACCCGGGCCTCGAACTTCAGTCCGGGTTCATCCCAGCCTGAGCTCCAGTTTTCATTACCTGACCGGGGCGTGAGCTGGCCTGCCAGCCGCAGAGTGTTCTTGCCCACGACCTGAGCCTGGATACCAGGATGCGGAGTATCAATCCCCACATCCATGGTGATCTGGCCTGGCTTGCTGCTGCTAATGCGCATTACCATTGCCTGGTCGGGCACCGAGATGAACACCTCGCGCTTGTATTCCACCCCATCGATTCGATAAGCGGTTGTGGCGATCGCCTGGTCCAGGTCGAGGCTCCGCTTATACTGCTCAACCTTATTGTGACCCGGAAAGCGCAACCGCAAGTCGCCCAAAGGCTGATAGGGTCGCTGCAACGGTGGACTTCCCAGCATTTTCTGGCCGAGTTTTTCCGCTTCAGGGATTTTACCTTCGAAAATCAGGCGGCGCAGTTCTGCCAGATTCTGTCCTGCACCGGGGTTGGAGTAATCGTGGGGCAAACCGCCCCAAAGTGTGCTTTCGTTCAATTGCAGCCGCTCCTCCGATATCCCCCCAAAAACCATGGCACCCAGCCGGCCATTGCCTATCGGCAGGGCCTGTTCCCATTTAACAGCGGGTTGTTGATACCAAAGAAGCATTGCCGAACGATCGGTGGCGGCCGAACCGGAGGCGGTGCCCGAATCGGCCAGTGACGCAGAAAGCGGGGTTACAGTCAAGATGAACAGGACAGGGGTCATCAACCAGTGGATGACGTTATTGGTGGGAATCTGTATTTTGAAAGTTTTAATCATTAGTTTAGTCGGATAACATACCGGACTAAAGGTAGCTGACCAATTGGATCTCAATGCCTATCAAATTGGTAATATTGGATACTAAATTAACTTACTAGCTGCTTAAGGAAATGAGTTTATTCAAGCAAACAAACCACATGATCACCCGAATACCCACTTGGACATCAGGCATGACACTTTTCATTGCCGCATTTTTATTTGCCTGCAGCGTTGAAGAATATTCTGACATTTCCATTTATGATGCAAGATTAAATGCCGAAACCCATCCAACCGGGGTTGATACGGAGAAGCCGGTTTTTTCCTGGAAGCTGAAATCAGAAAGCAGAAACCGCTATCAATCTGGATACCAGGTAGTGGTGCTGAATGAAATTACCCGGGATACCTGCTGGAATTCAGGAAAAATCTCTTCAGATAACAACATCATGGTGCCTTACGCCGGCTCCTCCCTGAATGGTGTTAGCCGGTATCTTTGGAAGGTCAGGATTTGGGATCAGGATGAAAAAGTAAGTCGCTGGTCGGGCGAGAACCGTTTTGCCACCGGTTTGATGAGTGAAATTGACTGGCGGGCTGATTGGATCAGTTCACCAGACTCTTTGTATTCTCCAGTTTTCATAAAGGAAATAAACCTCGATAAGATCCCCGGTGAGGCAGCCGTTTTTGTCAACTGCCAGGGATATTTTGAGCTTTACGTCAACGGGGTGAAAATCGGGAATGATGTTCTTTCACCTGCCGTAAGTGATTTTCGTTTTGAGAATTATTATCTGGCTTACGATATCCGTCAGCACTTGAAAACCGGAAAGAATACGATTGGTGTATGGACCGGCCGCGGATGGTATTCTTACGGATTACCCGGAGTGATCAATCAATCACCTGTATTTCGCCTGCAGGCGCATCTGATTTCCGGAAAAGATTCTCTCGTCATCAGTACAGATACGAGCTGGCAAACAGCCAACAGCAATATCAGCCAGATCGGCAACTGGAGATGGAACCAGATGGGGGGCGAACTGATCGACGACAGGATTTCCATGCGCGACTGGAATGCTGTGAAATTCAGGGAAGATCTCAGGAACGCCGTCCGGATAACAAAGCCGGAGGCGGTTACCCGTTCGCAGTTATGCAGGACCAATGTCATTTCCGATACCATTCAGGTAAAAACCATCACACGTATCAATGATGATGCATGGTTAGTCGATTTCGGAAAGAACTTCACCGGCTGGATGCGGATGAAAATCAACAACCAGGCACCGGGTGATACGATCGATTTTATCTATTCTGATTTTTGCAATATCAAACCGGTAAGAAAATCAAAATATAACTGGGATTTCGGGAATGCTTCCATAGACCAGAGGGATGCCTATGTTTGTTCGGCTACTGAAACCGGACTGTTCTGCCCGAAATTCAACTATCACGCTTTCCGGTATGTGATCATCCAGGGATTGAAACAGGAACCGAAAGCTGCGGATATAGCCGGATATATGATCGAATCGGATCTCGACCCAGGAGGTTCCTTTACCAGTTCCGACCCCGACCTGAATGCCATTTATGAGCTGAACCGCTTTACCTTCCGGTGTCTGGCTGCCGGCGGGTACTATGTAGATTGTCCGCATCGTGAGCGTCTGGGGTACGGCGATGGTCAGGTTGCAATTGAAACCGGCATCTACAATTTTAACCTGTTGAATTTTTATAAAAAATGGGCCGGGAACTGGATATCGGCACAGGACACCGCCGGTGAATTCCCAAATACAGCCCCGTCGCCCTACGGTGCTGGCGGGGGACCCGGCTGGGGCGGTACCGGCGTGGTTCTGCCATGGAAAATCTTTAAGTATTATGGGGATACAGCGTTTTTACGCTCATCATTTCCGTCCATGGAGCGGTATATCGGTTTTCTGGAAAATAAAAGCAAGGATGGCCTCCTGATGCATTATGGTGATGAAACCTGGGGGTTTATCGGGGATTGGGTACCGCCCGGCAGGGGAATGGATTCCAATGACAAGGTTGGAAATACCGAAAAGGGACTTTTCAACAATGTTTACAAACTATACCTGTACAAGATCCTCGCCGAATGCGCCGGGGTCCTGGACAATAATACCGATAGCCTGAAGTACCAGAACCTCATGGTAACCCTGAGGGAAAAGATCAACAGAGCCTATTTTGATGCAGGTAAGGGAACCTATGCCAACGGGGAACAACCCTACCTGTCGTTTCCCCTGCTGATGAATGTTCCGCCGGAAAGCGACAGAGACCGTGTTTGGGCCAGCCTGGAGAATGAAATTCGGGTCACCAATGACGGGCACCTGAATACGGGTATGCTGGGAACGTACTTCATGTTGCAGCATCTTGCCGGGACGGGCCGATCCGACCTGGTTTACCTTATGATGAAACAAAAAACGTATCCGGGCTGGGGGTATATGGTTGCCAGCGGCGCAAACACCTGCTGGGAACAATGGAATGGCTACTGGTCGAACATTCATTCCTGTTTCACCTCTGGAGGGGGATGGTTTCATTTCGGGTTGGCCGGGATCGGCCAAACCGATCATTCCGTGGCATTCAGGCATCTGCTAATCAGTCCGCAGCTGACGGAATTAATTGATTCGCAGCAGACCGAATTCGATTCTCCAAACGGGAAAGTTGTGGTTGACTGGAATCATAAAAAAGACGGCAGCCTCCAAATGGAGATCCTAATCCCGGTGAATACAGAAGCGGATATCATTTTACCGGTTTCGGCCAATGAAACCCTGTTTGAATCTGAAAAACCGGTCAGCGGGAATCAGGAGATCACCATGCTTTCGAAGCAACCCGGCAAAATTGGTTTACGAATAGGTTCAGGCAGGTATGTGTTTGATATCAGGAGAAACGAGAAACTGGTTAAATAATATCCGGCAGGACAAACGGCGCCCGATAACTTCGGGTGAGATATTTGTCAGCTTCCGAATCGTTAACAAACTTTTCGCTATCAGAATCAAAGGTGAGCTTCCGGCCGGTACGGTAAGATATGATGCCCAGATGCCCCAGGGCAGCAGACATATGACCTTCCAGGATATCATTATCCAGCTCTTCCCTTCTCCGGCTTCTTACGCAATCGATCAGATTCTTCCAGCCATCATGCAATTCCTCAGCCGGAAAATCCTTGTCCGACCTGGCAGGACCGGGCTCATTCTTACTTCCGAAATAGGTTTTATACCCGTCCGGACTGAAGGTCATCCAACCCAGGTCGCTGTATAAAAAGGTGTCTCCCGAACCGGGCAACCCCTCAGGATTGGTAGCCAGGCATCTGGCTTCATTCTGAACGATCACTCCATCACTGTATTCATAGTCGGCCATCAGAACATTGGGGACCTCCTGGTCATCATCCCTGCAAAACTTTCCGCCTGTACAACTGATCTTGACAGGATGAACATCTTTTTTCAATGCCCATCGTATCGTATCCATCCGGTAGATTCCGTTATTGCCAAACTCTGTGGTACCACCAGTATCCCAGAAGAAGTGCCAGTTATAAAGGAAACGGTTCTCATTATAAGGGCGGTAGGGAGCCGGTCCCAAAAAGTTGTCCCAGTGCAGGCCCTCAGGGACAGGGCTGTCTGCAACCTTGCCGATGGACTCACGGAATCGATAGGTTACGCCCTTGCCCATATACACTTTCCCGAGTTTACCGTCGTGAACGAATTTGATCCCTTCCTGAACTGCCCTACTCGACCGGTAACAGATCCCGGCCTGTAATATCCGGTTGTATTTCCGTGCTGCCTCCACCATTTTCCGTCCTTCAAGAACAGTGTGGCACACCGGTTTCTCCACATAAACATCCTTTCCGGCCTGACAGGCATGTATGGTCATAAGCGCATGCCAGTGGTCGGGTGTGGCTATGGATATAACATCTATATCTTTATCTTCAAGCACTTTACGATAGTCAAATTCAGTTATCGGCGGAATCCCGAATTTATCCCCGATCAGTTTAATACTCCGGTGAAATAAACGCTCATCTACATCACAAACGGTTTTTACCCTGACATTGGGTATGGCTGCATACTGATTGATATGGGTGATTCCGCGTCCGTCGATGATGCCGCGGACACTGGCACGTTCCCCGGCGATGCCGATCACAGCGACATTTACCCTTTCGTTCGGGCTGTTGCTGATCATGCCTCTGATGTAAGCAGGAGCAACTATGACTCCTCCTGCCATAACGGTTGATTTTTTAACAAATTCACTTCTGGATATTGTTTCCATGTTTTAAGAATCAAGTATTTGCCATATTCTTCCCTTCCATGTTCAGAGAGCATTTTGCAATGCCAGAAACAAGGCACGATAATATTTCATGAAAATAACCGGCTCGCAGCTTTTTTCAACTTCGGCATTACAATACCCCTTATACCCTGAATCTGCCAATAATTTAAAAAACTGGCGGTATGGATACTCCTGATTATACAAATCGTGCATATGAACGCCCCTGATGCGGTCTTTAACCAGATTAAAATTGTGTTCCAATCCTTCGCCGGCCGGATCCGAGGGGTCGCAATTCCAATTTACATAGACATGTGGACTTTGAGAATAATCGATTATCCTTTTTATAACAGTAACAGAATTGGTTCCCTGACCATGAACACACACCCTGATTTCTACCCCATGACTATTGGCGTATGAACCGACTTCAGCGAGCGCTTTCCCGATTTGTTCCATGGTTTTCTCTCTGTCCTCACCTTCCACAAAAGCATTTGGAAAAACCCTGATCCCCGTTGCCCCGACATCTTGAGCCAGATTTACAAATTCCTTTGTTCCCTCGATATTCCTTTTCAAAACCGTTTGATCAGGTGAATGGTATTCGAAAGCACTGGCCAGGCTAATGGTTTCGAGCGCCGAATCCTTAAACCGCTTTTTGACTTCGGCCCGTTGCGCATCCGTGAGGGTGATTTCCACTCCATGTTTATGCGTGGTTCGCAGTTCAACCGATTTCCATTCCGCTTCGGTACAGTTTTTAATGATGGTTTCAATATCCCAATCCTTACCAAGATTATACGTCATCAACCCGATCTTCAAAGGATTCTGATTCAGCACTATCGCTTTTTTCAGCTTCTTCTCATTCGCTGAAACCCGGGTAGTAATAGGAAGCATCATTGCAGTAGCCGACAGGGCGGCGGTTTTCAGAAATTTTCTTCTTGAAGATTCAGTTTCCATATTTGATTATTTATCGCGTTAACCAGCCTTGAGCATTTCAATCAAGCCGGACCCGGATGATAAAGGGCTCTATTCTTTCTGTGCCGGTACGTACCGGTATTTGGAGTTCCACCCGTTTTAAATGATCGATCCGTTTATCCAGCTTATGCGGCGGCGGATCGAGTGATACCACGTTAAATCTGATTTCAGGGTGAGATAGATTGTTGAGCCTTAACTGCTTACCGTCCTGCTTTAGTATCGCCCCACCGGCAACAATCTCCACATCGGCCCGCGTAACCAGCTGCCAGGTTACCACCTGTGTTTTCTCATCAGGTTTGATTTCATCTTCAATGAGCAGGGATCTTTCTGTATCTTTTGTAAACTTTCTGAGAGCACTTTTAAGCTGTCCCGTAAAAGCGGGACCCAGATCAAAGGTAACAGTGGGTTTCTTCCCGGTTCCGGAGGTCTTCACCAGGGCATATCCGTCAACAACATGGCGCTTGTCATCAACAGTGATGGTGCTGTGCCCGTGATTGTTCTTGGTGAGCAATTCCCATCGCTGGCAATCCTGGCACTGGCGCCATAAATCAAATCCCTCTTCGCCGATCATATAAGATTGAATGCCCGGATCGATGCTCCAGCGCACGCCGTTCAGTTCAAAAATGAATGAGCCGGCGTCCATGTTGCCATGACTGACTGCGCCGCATCCGCCTTTTGCAGCAAAATAGTAGTCGCTGTTCTCCCCTTCTCCCTTGAACACCGCTATGGGTGTTTTGCCTGTGCCCACCCAGTTTAAGGGCAGTTTCTCGTCAGATGTTGCCTGATATTGTGATATCCATGCCATGGCAGCACCTGTTAAATAACTTAGCCGGATATCCCTGGCCGGGGTGAGAAACTTTTCTTTATCAAAAAATACACTTTTACCGGTTTGAGCGGCAAACCAGGCAATAAGTATATTCCCGTCGACTTCCGGCTGGTCGGCGCAATCGGCAAAATTGTAATACCATCCTGAAGGCAGGCTGGAAGTCATGTATTTGTAAGTGGCGCTTTTCATAAAACCGGGATAACTCTTATGCCCGAAGTCGGACCCGAATGCCGTTTCGAGCATCGACAGGGTCAACAGGGTATAACTGGTACCATAATCCCAGTACATCGGACTTTCTGGATATATTCCATCGGGCATATAGGAGCAAAGTACGTTAGGTAACCCTTCCAATGATCTTTTAATGGTTTTTGCAGCCAGCTCGGGGTCATCTTCAGCAATCGCAATGGATGCCGCTATCATTCCGCCGTTGCAAACCTGGTTCCAGTTGTTGTAGTGATTGATCCACCATGCGTTCCGCTTATCGCCGCCAAATTCCTCCCAGCTGGGGTATATGCCCTTCTCAATCAATGCTCTCTTCGCCTCTTTGATGGTTGATTCAGGCAAATCATCCAGTGTCCAGTCAAGAGCCAGTGAAACGGCCATGCAGATTTCTGCAACATCGAGGTAAACGGGAGGATTCCAATCGGTGAAACGGCTGGTTGCCAAAACTTCCTGGTTGATGCGATCCAGAATCGTCTTGTCCCTTTCCACGAGATACACCAACCCAAGCATGTTAACCCGCCGGAGCATTTCCCTTGAAATGTCGAGGATCGCGGCGCTGGTTTGGACTCTTTTAATGACCGGTTTATCCAGGATGTCAAAGGCATTAAGCCTGATTGCCTGATACAAATTCGCAATAACGGGATCTGTTTTAATTTTCGCTTTTAGCGCGGTAATAATCTGCTCGCTGTAAATCATCCGCGGCTTTGACTTTGCCAGATTTTCCCGAATATAGGAAGCCGAAAAGGGATTTTGAAGTTTTGGCATATTCTCGACCTTTTCCTGAGAAATGACCGGGATTACCTGAATCATTGCAAGGAAGATGATGATGGCAGGTTTCGCTATGAGCATAATGAACAAATATAGAGAAAACGCTGGTTCAGTTGCCCCTGGAGGAAAAAAAAGAGCTGCCAGCAGCAGCTCTTTTGAAGTGATGAAGATTGTTTAATGGATCTAACCTTGCGGTATGATCGGGTAATTACTTATTACATCTTGCTCTGGAAATTTCAACCCCATTTGGGTAGGAAATATCGCCTTGCCCTT
>CAYQFT010000128.1:0-10467 GCA_964416825.1 uncultured Porphyromonadaceae bacterium | reverse complement strand
CCGATACTCGATACTCTATTGGCTATCAATGGGATAAACCTCGAAATCATGAGATTTAACCATGGCTCCTGGTTCGAGACCGATTCTGTTTCCGGAAAAACAGTCGATTTGCACCGTGATATTGAAAACTTCGGGTATCTGGTTGAATCTGATGGATTCAGGTGGCTCCACACCGGAGATTGTAACACGGGTAATAAATCTCAATTCACAGGGTATCAATTATTCCAAAAGGAAATTGATGTTGCCTTTTTTGACCGGACTTTCCTCAGGCCTGAAGGAATGAACACACTGAACGAATTCAGTAGTATTAAAAATCTGATATTCATACACGTTGAACCCAATCGCAGGGGATATTACCAGACTATTATTCAAGACATTCCCGGATGGCACATTCCTTCAAAACAGAACGAGAAAAAAATACTTATGAAATAAACCCAATCAGACATGAAACAGGGAATCATTTCCTGTTTCATGTCTGAACAGATGCCGATCGAGATAATCTGTTATCTCACGAATGTCCGTTTGTTATCAGTCCGGAGGGAGAATCTCCAATGATTTATGTCGCCTCACCAGTCCCGGATGACATCGGGAAGCGAAATTCACTGTTTTCCTGAGTTCAACGGAGTCGGGGTACGATTTTTAATGATGGAATAATCAGGTACGGAGGTCCTCCCAGGGAGGGATTTGGCGTATTGGATCCCATTATTATGAATAAATAACACTTCCTCATACTATACTTTTTCGGCAATTACCGACTGAAATAACTCGTTTGCAAGTTGACAAAATTTCGAATCGGATTTGATCCGCTTTTCAGACGGCCTTTTCCATAAATGACCAGGATCTTTGTTCCTGATTATATCAACATTACTCATGAAAACAATTGCATTAATAGGCATGGCTTCATTTCTGGCGTTTGAGGTATCATCGCAGGAAATCAGACTAACCTTTACCGAAAGCGGTACGGCCGGCAAAATTGACAGCATCAGGGCAACTAATCTTACTACGAACCAAACCATAACATTCCCCGGAAATGAAACCCTGGTTCTTGTTGCGGGTAGTGGAATCCAGGCTGATCCTGAATATATGGAACAGAGCATTGTCGCTCCAAATCCCTTTCCCGGAAAAGCAATATTCAAAACACACTCCTCACGGGCTCAACAGGCAAGCCTGACGATCCGGAATTTATCCGGCCAGGTGATGTCTGAATACCAGGGACTTATTGATCAGGGAATTCAACATTTTGAAATTTCGCTGTGGAAACCCGGGATTTACTTCATCAGCTTCATTGCTGAAACCGGAACGATATTCGAAAAAATGATCTGCCTCGGAGCTGGTTCGCAGGGAAACCGAATCCGGCAACTGGGTTCAACAGCTAATAATCAACCAAGCTCCACCGCTCAGAATGGACTTGCCAGGCCGGCACTCAAGAGTAACGATCCGGGCTTTTCATTAGGATTCTCAGCCGGTGATTTGATACAATTCCGTTGCTTTAGTGGAAATTGCATCACGGTCATGACCGATTCCCCATACGGTTCCTTCAACTATCAGATAGAGTTTACAGAATGTGCCGATGGTGATGCAAACTGCTATCCGGTGGTCAGGATCGGCGATCAGACCTGGATGGCGGAAAACCTGGCTTATCTTCCGAAAGTTGATCCATCGATGGGCGGCTCTGACGAAGCACCCTTTTTGTATGTTTTTGACTATCAAGGCTCCGATGTGAACGATGCCAGACAAAATGAATATTTTGGTACATGTGGAGTTCTCTACAACTGGCCTGCCGCCATAATTGTCTGCCCCGATGGGTGGCACCTGCCGTCGGATCAGGAGTTTGACTGGCTGAATAATAATCCGGATCCGGCCATTTTAAAAAGTTTCCGTGCGATCCCTGCGGGAGTCCGCCTTTCCAATGGCAATTTCGGTACCCCGGACAATTCGGCCAGGTTCTGGACCACAACCGACACAGATCAGACCACAGCCAGGAGCCTGCATCAGGATGTCGAGCATGACCTTGCCACCCGTAAGGTTGAGCAGAAGAACTACGGATACTCAGTCCGTTGTGTGAGAAACGGCGAGGCTTCAAACACTGTACCGACGGTAAACACGTATCCCGTAAAAACAATCACTTCATTTTCAGCTGAAGGATATGGACATCTCATTACCAATCATGCAGGAACCGCCAGCGAGAGGGGTATCTGCTGGTCGGTCAGCCCGAATCCAACACGGTCTGATCACACGGCTTACCTGGGATCAGGGCTGGGTGTTTTTGAGGTCATCCTCGGAGAACTAGCGGCGGGTACCACGTACTTTTACCGCGCCTTTGCCACCAATCCGGCGGGAACCGGATATGGGAATGAACTCAGCTTTACCACACTGGAGGGTGGAACCTTTACGGATTCCAGGGACTCGGCAACCTACCGGTATGTCAGGATCGGTGACCAGTTCTGGATGGCGGAGAACCTGGCCTGGCTGCCGGCCGTTAATAAGCCTTCAGCCATCTCCGGAACCGATCCCCGATATTATGTATATGATTACAATGGCACCCTGGTCAGTGCAGCAAAAGCATCAGCCAATTACTCAACCTATGGGGTAATGTACAACTGGCCAGCTGCCCTGACGGCTTGTCCAACAGGATGGCACACGCCAACCAGAGCGGAGTTTACAACCCTGGTTGACTTTTTGGGAGGTGATTCGATCGCCGGCTTCAAGATGAAATCCAATTCCGGCTGGAATCCCATCTCCGGGAAAAACGGAAACGGGGATAATTCATCCGGATTTACCGGATTACCGGGTGGGGATATGGAGGGTCCCGACCAATTCCTTAACCGCGGCCGCTACGGAATTTTTTGGAGCACAGGCATTGACGGCGGCTCCAACGGTTGGTGGATGCTGCTGGATAGTTTTGATAAAAGAGCATGTGTTGACAGTTATCCCCGGAGCATAGGGGTTTCGATACGGTGCATAAAAAACTAAAAGTCTATTCTTGACGTTTTAAGAGCTATGGGCGGTCCGCCTGACCAAAACAGGATTAACTCCGGTTCAAAACTTCATCATTTTTGTAAGCTGCTCGAAATCCTCATCCATCGCCACATACCCCTTTGAATTGACCAGTTTTACCTCATCAATGGCCCCCAACCCCGAAAAATTGAAATGAATACCTTTTATTTTGCCAATATCAGCAACCTGGTCTGATGAGTAGATTTTCGATGCTCCGGCGTAAATGGTCACGGTACTGCCCGAGACAACCGACCTGAAAGGGATCCAGTTATCAGCAAGGTATTCGAAAGCAGTCAGCTCCGGGTAGGTGGTCATGATATCCGCACCTGAAAAACTGAGCCTGAAATAGGCCGAGCATCCGAGGTCACCGATGGAAAAGAAGTGCTTGCCGTTTTCGCCAATGATAATAACCGTGCAAAAGCTGCAGGGTTGCGTTCCAAGATCGGTTGGCGGGTTTTTGATGGTTCCCGATATGATGTAGTCGGTGCTGTAAATCGGGCCCAGGTCGTTTACAAAATAGTAACTGGTAAGGATCTCGCTGTTAGGTGCAAGATTCTGCGTGTTAATCATGGATTCCGTGACTTGCATAACCCCGTTGCTGATGATCTCATTGTTCCGGATATACAGCGGAACCAGCTGAAGCCCGTTATGCCGCAATAGTGCCGTCCAGCCCGGAGTCTTTATGTAAACCTTTTGTTCCCCAATGACCTTCGAATCAGCAATCAATTTGCAATTGTGCACCCCGGGATAACAATAGATGGCTGAAGTACGGTTCAGGTCCGGGTTCAGGTTTACGCTCTCCTCGGGATTCCAGTAAAGCTGCAGCCAAAGTTTATCGGGTTTGTATTTCCCCAGATCATATTCAACCTGTATGGTTGCAGGAACTCCGGTAATTTCACAGTTTGGGATCCTGAACTTTATTTTTTCCGGATTAATAGAGCGATTCGACACAAGGGCCCAGATGCCAAAAATACCTGCCAGAATAATGATCGCGGATCCCGTGATATAAACTAATCCGGGAATCCGCTTTTTTGGAACCCTTGCACTTTGTTCGGTGAAAACACCAGACTGGGTGATATCGGCACAGGTGCAGTATGAATGCCAATTATCAAACCCTACGAACTGAGCCAGTGCATCGAGTGTTATTTTCTGGGGATTCCGGCCTGAAGTCCCTTTATATAGCCTGATAAGCGTAGACACACTGAGGATTATCCGGGTTTTTTGTTCGATTAGCATGCTGAGCTGTTCGAAATCCCGTTTCGTCCATTGTCTCCAGTCTCCTAAGCCAGATTTCTCGGCAACCAGGGAAAGGCATTTGATAAGTTTGGTATCGCTACCTGTCATTGGCTTAAAAATAATCCGAATCTAAAATTATACAATAAAATCCTGAATGGGCTCCCGTTCGTAAAATACTGAGATGTAACTGTATAATTATGGTCCGCTTTTGATCAGATTTTGATTCTCAGATGATCATGGGAATTGGCAGGACAGTAATACTTTTGTACAAAAAAAAAGATGCGTAACAGGAAAAATCAATTGTTGATTTTATCCATACTCTGCCTGATCACAGCAGCCTGCGAAAAGGATGACCTGAACCTTACCCTCTGCAATCCGGAAAAATACCTTCCCCTTTCGGTTGGGAACTATTGGATCTTCAAGAATTCGACTGTTTATAATGACGGTACGATTGACCCACAGGGTACCGACAGCCTGTATATTGACTCCGACTCCCTGATGCTGGGATATCATTTCTATCATATGACGGGAGATTTCAACAAACATCCCGAGAATATCTGGTTGGCCTATATTGACGGACAAGTAATAAGCAAAGAGGGTTATGTCTATTTTGATGGCCCCCGGATGTTCGATTCGCAGAAACTATATCCTATTGCACATTTCGATTATCCGGCCACCCTCAACACCATCCGGAAGGATTCCCTCATCCGGGTTCCAGCCGGGGATTTCAACCCTGTCATGTTGTTCGAAGGGCATAGCATGGTTCAGGATACGATATGGGTAGTCACCTACAAGTTTTTCTATGCCCGTGACGTTGGTCTCGTAAAATTTATTGCCAGGAGCCTCACCCATGATTTCGAAAACATCTCGGAATTAGTGCGGTATCACCTCAATTAAGGGTTTTGAATTACCTTTGGGCTTCATACCAAACCCGATGAAGTCAAGCCTCATTAAAGCCTCCCTGCTCCTCCCGGCTGCAGCCCTAATGTCCTCCTCGAACACTCCTGTTCAAAAAGAGAAGCCCAATATCCTGTTCATTGCCGTGGATGACCTTCGTCCCGAGCTCGGCTGCTATGGCGCTCCTCATGTGATCAGCCCCAACATCGACCGGCTCGCCCGGATGGGTGTCGTTTTCAACAATGCCTACTGTCAGTCGGCCGTTTGCAATCCTTCCAGGGCCAGCCTTATGACCGGGCTCCGGCCGGATTCCCTGAAAGTCTGGGACCTGAAAACCGATATGCGGTCGGTTGCACCGCAGGTTACCACCCTGCCCCAATATCTGAAGCAGCAAGGCTACTTCACAACCGCAGTGGGAAAGATATTCCACAACATTTTCCCCGACAGCCTATCCTGGAGCGAACCGGAAATGCACCTCAAGGGATTTCCCTATGATCCCGATGCGGTCTATTTCAGCGATGAAAACCTTGCGCATATTGAAAAGCGGAAACGTGAAATCATCGCCAATAAAAACGAGGACAAGTTTATTGACCGGCTGGGAGAGTGGTACATCAAGGCGCGGGCAACAGAATGCATGGATGTTCCGGATAATGCGTATTATGATGGGGCGCAGACCGACTATGCGGTGAAGAAGTTAAGGGAGTTAAGGGAGTCAAGGGAGTTAAGGGAGTTGAGGGAGTTAAGGGAGTCAAAAAGTGGGGGGAAGCCGTTCTTTTTTGCGGTGGGATTTTACAGGCCTCATTTGCCGTTCAATGCGCCGAAGAAGTACTGGGACCTGTATGACCGGGCAAAGATCCCCCTGGCCGATAATCCCTATCTGCCTGAGAATATGCCATCAATGGCCATCAGCAATAATCAGGAGCTGCGCGGGTATATCGACTGCAAGCAGCTGCCAACCGCCCTGAACGGTGCGGTTTCCGAGGATACCGCCCGATTGCTCCGGCACGGGTATTATGCTTCGGTCAGCTATATGGACGCGCAGGTGGGCCGCCTGCTGGACGCCCTCGAAAAAGAAGGGCTCATGGAGAATACCATCATCGTGCTCTGGGGCGATCATGGCTGGAAGCTGGGCGAACACCGGAGCTGGGCCAAGATGACAAATTTTGAGATCGACACACGGTCACCGCTCATCATCAGCGCCCCCAAGCGGCAAGCAAATGGTAAATCAACGAGCAGGCTTACCGAATTTGTAGACATCTATCCAACTCTCTGCGAACTGGCCGGACTGCCCGTCCCCCCCGGACTGGCCGGTAAAAGCACGGTTCCGCTCCTCGATAACCCCAGTGCACCCTGGAAACCTACCGCCTATAGCCAATACCTCCGCGAAGGTGGATGGCGGGGACCAGATGGTATCACCTATATGGGCTATACCGTCAGGACCGAGCAATTCCGCTATGTGGAATGGTACAACTGGGACACCAAAAAGCTGGCTGCAAAAGAATTATATGACCACCGTGCCGATCACGGTGAAAACCGCAACATTGCCGGCGATCCGGCTCTCGCTAAGGAATTGGGAAAAATGGCTGAGCAGCTCAGGGGAGGGTTCAGACTATAGAGATTATTCCTTAATGAAATCCTCGCCAAGCGGGGCTGGGACAACATTAGATTGCTGGAGGACGACCGCCCAACATAGGTGCTCCTATATGTTGCCCCGGTTTTCAAACCGGGGTGGACGTGAAGGAACAACCCTTTCACGTGTCCAGGCCATTAATGGCCTGGACACGTGAGTTTTGTGACCTTTGCGCTAACCCCGGTTTGAAAACCGGGGCAACATATAAGTGTTTCAATGCTAAAATCTAATTTTGTCCCACATCCAGAATATATCCGCCCTCCGTCATCCTTCATACTTCATACTTCGTCCCTCCTAAATCATAAATCGTCAATCGTCAATCGTCAATCCTTCAGCACGATCATCTTCACGCTGCTCGCATTCTTCTTATCGTGATAAACACGCATGGTAGATTTCTGGAAGTCCGATGCCTCGCAAGTATAAATATCCACAAATTTCTGCGGGTTGCGGTCGACCAGCGGAAACCATGAGTTCTGCACCTGGATCATGATTTTATGTCCCTTTTTAAACTGATGGGCCACATCCGGAAGTTCAAATTTAACCCTGGTGATCTCGCCCGGCTTAAATGCCTCCGGCTTTTCAAAACTGTTCCGATAGCGGCCGCGCATCACCTCGCCGCGAACGAGCATCTGGTAACCGCCCATCGGGACCTTTACATCCTTGCCGGCAGGGGCAGTGGCCATATCGGGATACACGTCGATCAGTTTTACGATAAAGTCTGCGTCGGTGCCCGTTGTGGTCACATACAGTTCAGCCGTGAGGGGTCCGGTCAGGGTAACATTGTCCGTTAATACCTCAGTCTGATAGACCATCACATCCGGCCGGCGGGCTGCGAAGCGTTGATCATCCGTCATATAGGCGGCATCTCTTTGCAGGTGCACATCTTCCCTGTACGGAACGGGTTTCATCGGGTCTGAGATATATTCATCGAAACTGCCCGTTACCGTGGGTTCGGCATATGTAAGACCTCCATCGGGTTGAAAGAAAAGAACTTTCTCCTCCGTATTTTTTGGTGGCCAGGTTTCAAAGGATTTCCATTCGTTTGCACCAGTCATAAAAATGGTTGCTTCCGGGAACTGCCCTTCGCCCTTATCTTTCAGGTAATAATCGAAGAATTTCATTTCGAGTGCATGGAAATAATCATTGGTATTGGAGCCCCAGTAAATGTTTCCCATGTTTTCGGCTTTGCCCATGCCCCACTGGCCGTGCGACCAGGGACCCATAACCAGGGTGTTTTTTACCGATGAAGAGTTTTGTTTTTCGATAGCTCCGTAAGTATGCAGGGCCCCCCAAAGGTCTTCGGCGTCGAACCAACCCCCTACCGTCATAACGGCAGGCTGGACTTTTTTCAGGTGTGGTCTCGGGTCGGTGGCTTTCCAGAAATCATCGTAATTCGGGTGAGCCATCAGCTCATGCCAGTACTTGATGCTGTCGGGATACCATTTTGTGGAATTCTTAAACGGCCCCATGCGCATAAAGAACTCATAGCTGTCCTGCATTCCCCAGCGCATACCGCCGCTGCCATCACGCGTTGGAACTGCCATCGGGTCACCGAACTGCTTGTAGAAACTAAATCCGTCGAGCAGGAAAAATGCCCCGTTATGGTGCCAGTCGTCGCCGATAAACCAGTTGGTCACCGGAGCCTGTGGAGAAACCGCCTTGATGGCCGGATGGTTGGCCAGAACCGCCATGGTGGAATAGAATCCCGGATAGGATATACCCATGACGCCAATCCGGCCGTTGTTGTTCTTCACATTCTTGACCAGCCAATCGGCCGTATCATAGGTGTCTGATGCCTCGTCAACATCCGTTCCTTTCTTATCAGGGTTAAATGGCCGGACATTCACGAACTTGCCATAACTCATATAGCGGCCGCGAACATCCTGAAAAACAAGGATATAACCTTCCTTAATATAGCGGTAATAAGCGGTTACAAAAAAATTGAACTCCGATTCGCCGCCCGGCTCTGAATTATAGGGAGATCGCATCATGATCATCGGGGCTGCGGCGTCTGCATTTTTAGGGGTATATATCGAAGTAAAAAGTTTAACTCCGTCTCTCATTTCGATATAGACCTCCTGCTTGTCATATTTCTCCTTGATCTTAACGGCGCTGTTTTCCGGCATCACCGGTTCGGTCCGCAGAAAGGTGATGGGATAGGTTTGCCCGCCCTGTTTCAGGTTCCCCATGATAAAAGTACCGCCCGGGTCGCTCATTCCGGAATACGTAATCCCACCGGGAGCGAAAGCAAATTCAAAATTCTGACCGGCAAGTGTTACGGTGCTGAGCGGAATGGCAAATGCACCCTGATCCGGACTGTCGAAAGTTCCCTTGAACGTTCCGTTCTCGCTGGTAATATGGAGGTTTAACCTGAGGGTCATTCCCTGAACTTCGGCACTGGCAAACCAGTCACCTGTGATGCTTTGGGCGTTCGTAGTAAACGACAGCGCTGCTGCCAGAATCACCGTGAAAATCAATGTCTTAATGAATTTGATACGTTTCATCGGGTTAGTTTTAATATATGGAGTTAGACGCACAGGGCTGACAATTGTTACACAAAATTGGTTCGCTGCGCTCACTAAGTGGCTCGCTGACGCTCGCTAATTGGTTCGCTAACGCTCACTAATTAGGCTCTGGCCCAATTAGCGCGAAGCGCCAATTAGTGAGCGCAGCGAACCAATTAGCGACCGCAGGGAGCCAATTAAAATTTTTTCAAAATAATTTGGCAATTCCGTACATAGTATTACCTTTGTACTATACATCTTGTTCTATACTACATGAAAGATAAAAAAGAATTATCCGAACAGCTCCTTGAAGCCTGGGAAGAGACCCACAAAAAGGGGCAGCTGACCCTCTGGATTTTCCTGGCATTGCGCGACGGGCCGAAATATGTCAGTGAAATAAAGAGCTTCATCGAAACCAACACCGGCCATACGATCATCTGCGAAGAGCAAAGCCTCTACCGGGCCTTGCGCAAATTCCAGCAGGTTGAGATGACCGGCTTTACTCCCGGCAAGGGTGACGGCGGACCCGACCGCAAGTATTACTATATCACTCCGATGGGCGAGGATATCCTCGACCGGTTTGTTGAGCGGAATATCCGCTTGTTCTTCCTTCCGGAGATTGAAAGCCTGATGAAACGTAAACCAATACAACAATCATAACCACCACAACACTATTTGCCATGAAAATCTTCACGAAACAACTGATCCTCTTTGCCATCCTGATGGCCGTTTATACCCTTGCTTTCCGGATTGGCCTGACCTCCTGTATCCGGCACTCTGCATGGCTCATTCTCGGAATCATGTCTTTTGTCTATGGCGTGTCCATCTTCTTCACCGCCTTCTTTCTCGGCAAGTCTGATGCCCAGGAAAACCCCTTCTTCGATCTGGGATTACGATTTCATGTTACCTCTTACCTGGTTTGGGCCGCCGTCTCCTTCGGCTGGTTTTATCTCGGCAACCCAAACCGGTATGAGCATGTTACCGACATCCTGCAGGTGCTGATTTACTGGGGATTTATCCTGATACTGCACACCATCATCTTCCTGATCACCCGGAAGGATACCATCAGGGGGATACGGAAAGATGAGATATTCTGAAGATAATTGGCCTCCCTTCGGTCGGCTAATTGGTTCGCTAGCGCTCACTAATTGGCGCTACGCGCTAATTGGGCCAGAGCCTAATTAGTGAGCGCTAGCGAACCAA
>CAYQFT010000127.1:0-10470 GCA_964416825.1 uncultured Porphyromonadaceae bacterium | reverse complement strand
TACCCCATACCTCATACCCCAAACCCATGAAGCACCTCACAACCATCAGCCTTTCAGCAATATTATTGCTTCTCTCTGCCTGTGGACCTAAAACTCCTCCGGTACTCCGAACCCTTTCAGTCCCAACGCTCGCCACGATCTTACTGTTCCTGGCACTGGTCCACCTTCCGTCATGTAAATCCTCACCGGATGCGAAAGGAAAGCTGCTATCCGGTGAACCGATCACATTCGACGCCGGGCAACTCCCGGTTAAAGCGCATTACACGGAATTCCTGGAAAATATCCGCTTCATCCACCTGCCGCTGACCAGTGGCATTGGGATGGAAGACTATTATTCCGATTTTCTTCTCACGCCAGACCGGATCGTCCTGTGGTCCGGAACGGATCAGTCCATGGTCAAGAACCACAGGGTCCTTTTATTTATGTCCCTGGAAGGCACGGTGATAAAAACCATCAGGGATGCGGCGAAGGACCCGTTTCAACCCAATGATATGGTGGGAATTGACTATAATGAAGAACGGGATGAGTTTGGCCTGATCGATTATATGGGAATGAAACTATTCCGATACACAAAAGACGGGCAAATTATCGAAAACTATCCGTTGACTTTCCGGCCCTGTCAGATTAAAACCATAGACAGGGACCATTATGCCATTTATTGGTTCAAATTTGCACCGGTGGTGGATCACTGCATCGGAATATTTTCCATTCCTGAGGGCAAAGTGGTGGATACGCTGCTTGCCTACTCCGAAGACAACAAAAGGGGTGTCATGATGACGGATCCCTTGTTCCGTGACAGTCGCGGGGTCGGATTTCTAACTTTCCAGAGTGATTCTATTCTTTTGATTAACAAAGATTCCCTCGGTTACGGATATCAGGTCAGTTTCGGGGCTAACTCCCTTCCCCCCAAGTACCACGAAGGATTCTCAGTGGGTCTGTCTGGTGAAGATTGGTCAAGCCGATATAATTCCTTGAGTAAATACGCACAGTTGTCCGCCTCATATTTCTCAGAAAATCTGCAGTTTATAACTTACAGCATCAACAAAGACCTTCTATACGGAATGATCAACCTGAAAAACAAAAAACAGGCGGCCATTAGCCGGGATTGCTTTCCGGGAGAATACCCCCAGATTTTTGCCTTACCGGGAGATCAGATTGTTTTTAACTCCGATGCAGCATCCTTCATTTCCGATGCCGACAGCCTGAGAAAGGCACGAACCTCGGCCGAATGGGCCGCTCTGATTAAGAAATACCCTGAATATGAACGGATCCTTTCAAGTATCAATCCTGAAGAAAATCCCGTGTTTATTATTGGTGAGATCAACGATAAAATACTGTTCAGAAAATAATCTCCCAAAAGCATTGTCATCCCCGCGAAAGCGGGGACCGGATGGCACTAGCAGAAAACCCCAAACCCCAATACCCAAAAAACAAATAAGCTCCAAAAACACAAAATCTCAAACGGAGACGACCCCATACCTCATACCCCATACCCCATACCCATGAAACCCATCACAACCCTTCTGCTCCTTATCCTCTTCCTGACGCCCTCCTGCAAACCAACCGGTGAGAAATCTGAGGGCCTCATTACCATTGATGTAATTCCTGCACTGAACAATTACCGGGAATTCAGGCTGAGTGAACTGGTGGAATCCATCGAATATGTCAAGCTGGAAACCCGGCCGGAATGCCTGGTTTCCAGTGCCTGGAAGGTGGTCGGGGAAAAATATATCGTTCTCCTTAATAACCAGCCGCGCCAGATCTACCTGTTTGATCGTTCCGGCAAATTCATCCGGCCGATAGGCAGCCCGGGAAAGGGGCCGGGCGAATATTCCTATCCGAATGGCATTGACCTGAGCCCTGATGAAGACCGGATTCTTATTCATGACCAAATGGGTTTTAAAATCATGGAGTTCTCGGTGGATGGTCGCCTACTGAGTTCCCGCAAAATACCGTTTGGATTACAGGAAGGACCCTATTATGCGGATTCTTCAACTATTGTTTATCTGCAGGGGCCCCTGATGGATTCCGTACACTATCCGCGGATTGTTACAACGGGTATTTCATCCGGACAGCAAAACCCCCTTCTCTATTTTGATTTCAAAAGGCATCCGTCGAATAATGCCGGCTATTGCCTGGGAAATGATTTTTCCCATTCCGATCAGGGCATCATTTTCAAGGATGCGCTGAGTGATACGATTTATCAGGTCTCGTCAGGGCTCAGCCTGAAACCCCTCATCTACCTGAATGCCTTTGCGACCAAGGCATCCTATTATTGCATGACCGAACCGGAGCTGGATGCTTTGAGCACGGTTTCCCCCGATCTGATTACTTCGAAGTATGTCTTGCTCATCGGAAATGATAAAAATGACCGGTTTCACTTGGTTCACAATCTGTTAACCCATGAAACATTTCGATTGCCCAAGATTTCAGACTGCAAGCTCTCCAGCGGTTATGACTACGGAATCATCAATGACCTTGACGGAACCGATCCCGTCTGGTTTTTCGGTAACGGTGATATTCGCAATCATGCAGTAAGTCAGGTGATGCAAATAGTCAGCCTGAAAGAACTGATTCAAACCGACTGCTTCATCAAGGCGGAGCTCAAAATCGGAAAATATCGTGATCAACTCAGGAAGCTTGTTGAAGAAAGCTCCGAAAATGATAACCCGATCATCCGGATCCTGCATCTGAAATAAGAAAGTACCTAATTCCATTCATATGAAAGCCTCTGAAACCATTCTGATGTTCCTGATGGCTGGCCTCATGCTGCCGGGTTGCAAGACCCGGTCTGATGTTAATCCGGCCATCGTTACGATTGATTTGAATGAAGCCCTTAAAACCAATGGCGAACTGAAATTGAGCGATCTCGTTTCGGAAGTAGAAATTGTGAAGTTCGATACAATAAAGGATGCCTACTTTTCAGGTCTCCAAACCGCTGTCATCGGGAAGAAGTTCATTCTGATCAGTGCTGGTGATCCTAAGCAGCTCCTCCTTTTTAATCGCCAGGGTGGGTTTATCAGGCTTATCGGACGCCGGGGTCAGGGGCCGGGCGAATACCTGAATGCAAAGATTTCCTCAACAGATCCCAATGAAAAGTTCGTTTTTGTGGCCGATTACTATTCCGACCGGATCATTAAATATGATATTGAGGGCAACCTGATCAAACAGGTCAAGATCAGTCAGAATACCCCTGCAAAGATCATAGATGGTATTAAGTTTATTGATGAAACCCACTTCACACTTCTTACCCGCCGCTCGTCTGGCCAAACTGATGAATATTGCAGCGTCATCACCTTTGATCTGGACTTGAACCTTACATCGAAAAGTCTCAAAAGACCGAATGACGATAATTTGCTGTTAATTAATCTGTTGTACAATTATCTGGACTATCTGCCCGACGGGCTGGCTTTTTGGGAAACCTATCTGGATACAGTTTATCATATTTATCCAGACGGAACGGCAATGCCGGCATTCAGGTTTATTATAGAAAACAGTGGGTTAAAGCCGGAGTACTTCAAAGATATGATGTTGCTATCAAAGCACACCCGGGATATTACAATGATTCATTCCATTGCCGAGTTTCCGCATTATATCACCGCCCTCGGCCGTAACAAGGGAAAGCCTTTCGAATTGGTTTATGATAAGAAAACAGAAAAGGCCTTTACACTGGATCACCTGGCTTCCTGCGATACAACACCACGCCGGCGTTCCTCCATATTCAATGATCTATTTGGTATTGAACCCATCAGTTATAAAAGTTTCGATTTTGGGTGCAAACATTTGATTTTTCCTTTCTATCCGGGCTACTACAAAATGACCAACGATCTGGACAGACTCTCTAAGATGACAGTCAGTCAACCAGACCTCAGGGATGAACTGGTAGAAATTATTGAGGAAGCATATGAGGATGATATGGTTCTTATCATCATGAAAATCAGAGATTAATCAGATGGAAAACCGCCACCCAATTCTCGTGAAATCACATATTGATCAATAACGAACTCATATTGCACAATTTTTATATATTTTTGTGCAGTATGTGTAAATTTTTCCTAGATGTTGCAAGATATTATCTCCAGCCAAAAGGCAGAACTTGAGCGAAGGCTGCAGGAAAAGTATGTTTCACGGAATATTGAACTGACAGGCTATAACACGGATCTGATCAATGTGATCATCGGCCCCCGAAGAGCAGGAAAATCGTTCTATGCCATGCATGTCATTGGGAAAATGGAAGGAATCGGGTATGCAAATTTTGATGAGGAACGGCTTCTTCAGGTCGGTAATTTTGATGAGATATTGTCAGCCATCCGGGCAGTTTATAATGACCCAAAAACACTGCTTTTTGATGAAATCCAGAATGTAAACCAGTGGGAAATCATTGTGAACCGACTGCATCGTGAAGGGTATAAACTGGTACTAACAGGGAGTAATTCCCACCTGCTCAGCAGCGATCTGTCCACACATCTTACGGGTCGACATTTTAGCACTCATGTTTTCCCCTTTTCTTTCAGGGAAATATTGAGCCTGTTCGAATCGGTTGTTGCTGCCGCGGATCAGCAGCAGCTTTGTTATGAATATGTTATAAAAGGTGGCTTTCCTGAAACCTGGGTTAAGAATTACGATCCAGTGCAATATTTGTCAACATTGTTTGATTCAATCCTGCTTAAAGATATCGTGAAGCGATACCATGTCAGGTTCCCAAATGCACTGATCGACCTGGCCCAAATCATGATTACCAATATTACCGGGGAATTCTCTGTCACCTCAGTTCAGAAACAGGCGCAATTCAGCAGCGGTCACACAGTTGCAAAATATCTCGGTTATCTCGAAGAAGCTTTTCTGATTTTCAGTCTGCCAAAATTTTCATATAAAGTATCTGAACAAAAGCGAGCCGCAAAAAAGTATTACAGTTATGACAATGGGTATTTTCAGGCTAAAGCCTTTAAATTCAGCCAAAATACGGGAAAACTACTCGAGAACACAGTCGCCCTTTCACTAAAATTGAAGGAACTGGAAGGAAAATTGAAACTTTTCTATTACAAGAATCAGAAACACGAGGAGGTTGATTTTGTAGTACAGCAGGAAATGAAGATTACTCTTCTGATCCAGGTGTGCTATGCCCTTTCCGATCAGAAAGTAAAAAATCGGGAAATCCGGTCGTTATTGAAAGCTGGTACTGAATTGCGATGTAAGCGACTGATTATCATAACAAATGATTACGAAAAAACGGAAGAACACTCATGGTTTGATAACACTGGTGTAATCGAATTCATTCCGCTATGGAAGTGGCTGATTTCACCGGTACCAGATTTGTCGTCCTGAATTCCGATACACGTTACTAATTAAATGATATGCTGACATTTTCCCGATTCACTCTGATTCTTACCCTATTTTCGCTGATCTCCTGTAATCCAAAGCAGGGACCTGACCCACGGATTATTAACCTCACCGGGCGCGACATTATGAATGTGCCCCTGGAAAATGTTCTGGCTGCATCGGAATACCTCGTTCTGGAGTATACCCCCGAAGCCAGTTTGCCCGAATATGCCCCGATATACCAGACCGGAACAGGCTATTATCTGGTAGATCAGTATCAGAGTAAAAAAGTATTCGAGTTTGATTTGAAGGGGAAATATATCCGGAGTTTTGGCACGGCAGGACAGGGACCCGGCGAGTATGGAAGAATCAAGGATGCCCTTATCCATGAGGGTTGTCTTGAGATCCTTTCGGGTACCGATAAGACAGAGATTTTCAGATACGACCGGGAAGGCCGGTTTACCGAAACACTTAAAATCCTGCCTGGGTCAGTTAATTCCTTCGCCCTCGAACCAAAGTCAGGCAACTATTTCATCTTTTGCGGACTTAACCTGCATCTGATTCATGTAATTGACGGAAAAACCCTTAAATCAGTTGATTCCCTGCTGGTCCGCAATCAAAACCTGATGACTCCGGAGGTGCCTGCATTCGGACCAGGAGAATCTGGATCGGTCCTTTTTTACCAAGCCTACGATAATCGGATCTTCAGCCTCGAAAAAGACACCATACGGGTCAAATATCAGGTTGAAACCGGGCAGGATATGCCTGCCTATGATCAGATGACCCAGGCCGACCAGATGAAATTATTCGGCGGAAGTGTTTTGTGGCTGGTTTACAAGGCTATGGAAAACCGGGACTGGCTTTACCTGTCAATCACCAAACAGGATTTTTCCCCAGCCGGAAATTCCGATTTCTATTCTCTAATATTCCATAAGAAATCGGGCAAACTGTACCGGCTGCCTGAGAATCCCGAGCCCGGACCGCTTTTTCTACCGGCCTTCGCCCTCACGGATGACAATGTGCTCCACACCGCGGTGAGTCAGCCCTATGTTTTTGATTCAGAGATCTGGAAAACCGGTCTGGCCAGCAAAGGCATCGAGGTTAACGCAGAAGGAAATTATATCCTGATGAGCATTCCGCTGGATAAAATCAGGTAATCGGCTCTGTCAGAAAACAATTATCTTTATTTCCATTTCGATTTAAACCCTAATTTCTCCTCAACCATGAAACGCTTCCACTTCTCACCCATTCTTTTAATCTCCTTCGTCTTCTTTTCACTTTCCGGATTTTCCCAATCCACCGATTTTCCCGGATGGAGGGGGGCTAATCGCGACGGAAAAGTTGTAGGATTCAAGGCTCCGGCGGTTTGGCCGAAGGAACTGACGAAAGTGTGGGAACAGCCGGTCGGGCTGGGCGATGCCTCTCCCTCCCTGGTTAAAAACAGGATTTACCTGGTCACCAGTCAGGATTCCATTGAAACCCTGATATGCCTGGATGCAAAAAGCGGAAAAGAGATCTGGAAAACCCCGATTAACCATGCTCCGAAAGTCACCGGCGGCGCCGCCTCCCACCCCGGACCGCGCAGTACACCGGGTATATCGGAAGACAAAGTATTTACAGTCGGTGCCGGCGGGGTTGTTGCCTGCCATGACGCCAAAAAGGGTAAACTGATCTGGAAAGTTGAGGATTATACCAAAGAAGTTCCTCAGTTCTTCACCAGCGCCTCGCCGCTGCTGACCGAAACACTCTGCATCCTTCCGCTGGGCGGCAAGGATAATGGTTCGGTGGTCGCTTTCGATGTTAACACAGGCAAGGAAGTCTGGAAAGTTACGGGCTATCCCACAACCTATTCATCTCCCGTGTTTTACAACATGGGCGGCTTGATCATTGTTCACCAGGCTGAAACGGCACTGGTTGGCATTACCCTGGGGGGCGGGATTGTCGGAGAGATACCCACTCCGGGCCAGACCCGTTTCTACAATTCAACCACACCGGTGATCGACGGATCCGATATTTACGTTGCCGGTGCGGGAACCGGAACCCACAAATTTCGCGTTACCCCGGAACCCAACGTTGAGGAAATATGGAATAACTCTGATCTGAACGTCTCCTTCTGCACCCCGGTTCTGAAAGATGGCTTCCTGTATGCCAACGATGCGAAATTCGGATATATCTATTGCCTGAATGCCGAAACCGGCGAAACCGCCTGGTCCGATACCACCAAACTCAACCGCTTTGCCTCCATGGTCGACCTCGGCAGCACCATGATGACACTGGCCGGCAACGCAGCCCTGATCTTTTTCGAACCCAACGGCAAAGGCTACAAGCAGCTCGCCCGCTACAAAGTATCGGATACCGAAGTGTACGCACATCCGCTGGTGGTTGGCGACAAGATTTACGTGAAGGACAAGGAAAAATTGACGTGTTGGGCGGTGAAATGACCAGTGACCAGTGACCGGTTACGGGTAGGGGCGGACCCGCGGTCCGCCCGATTCGTGGCACGTGACGCATGACACGAAAACGCAACATCGACGGTAAGAATTCGAATTCAGAACGTTGAGATTCGAACACAGAGTGTTGAGTGTTGAATACCAGATTCAGGTATTGCACTGGCCCTAACCGGCGTACGGGCCGGCCTGAGTGCCGGCCCTACTCGCATAGACGCATATATGCGTCTCTACGGAACGATCGTCGCCACCGCCCTCTCAATCCTTGCAACCACCTCTTCCGGTCCCAGCAGCGCCATGATATCGAACACCCCCGGACCCATCGGGGAACCGACGAGACAAAGACGGAGGATGTTCATGACCTGGCCCATGTTCAGGTTGTTGGCGGCAATGTGGCCCTTGATCAGGGTTTCATAATCCTGAGGGCTCAGGGCACAAGGCTCAGGGCTCAGGTAAGGAGTAAGTAGTGAAGTAATTAACTTAAGTATTGAAGGGATCTCAGGTGTCCATCGTTTTTTGATCGTTGTTTCATCATATGAGACTGGAGCCTCAAAGAAAAACCATGCCTGCGACCACAAGTCTTTAACAAACTCAGCTCTTTCCTTAACTAACGAAATAATCCTAACCACCTTCCCCCACTCCATTTCTCCCCCTTGAGCCTTGAGCCCTGTGCCTTCTGCCTTCCCCTGAGCCTTGAGCCCTGTGCCTTCTGCCTTCCCCTGAGCCTTGAGCCTTGAGCCTTCTGCCTTTATAAAAAGCTCCGCAATCTCCTCATCGCTCTTCATCAGCATATACTGATGATTGAACCACTTCGCCTTATCGGGATCAAATCTTGAGCCTGATTTGCCTACGCGCTCCAGCGAAAAGGCATCAACCAGCTCCTCCATGTTGTATATTTCCTTGTCGGTGCCATCGTTCCAGCCCAGCAGCGCCAGTATGTTCACGAAAGCATCGCTGAAATATCCGGCTTCGCGGTACCCGCTGTATACCTCGCCGGTCTCCGGGTTGCTCCAGTTGATCGGGAACACGGGAAAGCCGAGCTTGTCGCCGTCGCGCTTGCTTAGCTTGCCGTTGCCGCTGGGCTTCAGGATCAGCGGCAAGTGTGCAAATTCCGGCATGGTAACTGTCCAACCGAAAGCCCGGTACAGCATCACGTGCAGCGGCATCGACGGGAGCCACTCCTCGCCCCGGATCACGTGGGTGATCTCCATCAGGTGATCATCCACCACGTTGGCCAGGTGATAAGTCGGCATTCCGTCCGACTTAAACAACACCTTGTCGTCCAGCGTGTTCGTATTCACCCGAACCTCTCCGCGGATCAGGTCAAACATTACAATCTCTTCATTTTCCGGCATTTTGAACCGGATGACATAATGTTCTCCCGATGTGAGCAGACTTTTGACCTCATCTTCAGGCAGGGTCAGCGAATTCCTGAGAATTTTCCGGTTTTGATTATCGTAAGAAAAAGTCTCCTTACGGCTTTCAAAATCCTTCCGCATAGTCTCTAAATCCTCCGCTGAATCAAACGCATAATACGCCCACCCCTTCTCCAGCAGTTCATCCGCATACTGCCTGTACATATGCTTCCGGTAGGATTGCCGGTAAGGGCCATAATCTCCGCACTCCCTGATCCCTTCGTCGATCCGGATCCCGCACCATTCCAGGGATTCCATTATATACTCCTCGGCACCCGGAACCAAACGGCCCTGGTCGGTATCCTCGATCCGGAGGATCATCACCCCGTCATGCTTGCGCGCAAACAGATAGTTAAACAAGGCGGTACGAACACCGCCCATGTGGAGCGGGCCGGTGGGAGATGGGGCGAAGCGAACGCGAACTGACATGGCATAGCTTTTTAGTTCGGCAAAAGTACGGTTTTTTAGGGCAGAAGGGCAGGAGAGCAAGAGGGCAGAAAATAAAGTACATAAGAAATAGAAAAAAAGTTAGGGGATTTGTCCATTCTGCGCAGGTAATAGCGTCAATATCATAAACAACAAGTAACCAAAATGAATAACCTTCAAACAAGGCTCATTGATTTTGCTGTGGAAATCACCGCAATGGCAAGAGACCTTAAGTCTGATTTCTTGCTGATTGATTGTCTTAGACAGATCATACGTTCATCGACATCAGCCGGCGCCAACTACTCTGAAGCCCAATCAGCTAATTCCACCCGGGATTTTCATAACAAGATTCGGATTGCATTGAAAGAATTAAAAGAGACAAATTACTGGCTTGGATATCTTCAGCGAATGAATCCGGAAAACAGCAGGATTCCGGGCGTGATCCAGGAGTCTGTTGAGCTGATGAAGATCATGGGGACCATTTCTAAGAAAACGGACCCGAATAGAAAGCAAGAGGGCAGGAAGGCAGAAGGGCAGGAAGTAAAGACTTAAGATTTAAAACTTTAAGTCTTTACTTCCTGCCCTTCTGCCCTCTTGCCCTCCTGCCCTAGTTAAGGCCCTCTGCCTTTATACGCGCAGAAAAATCTTCCTCCTGTACAGGAACAACAGCAACAACCACTCCGCCGCCAAAAATCCCACCCAAAAAATCACATTTCCCCAGCTATCGCCGGTAATCCGGGAAAGTCCGCCCAGGAAGAATTTGCTGATATGACCAAAGTCAATGAACCGGGATCCCAGATAGATCGTAATGGAGTTCATCCCGATGACCTTGAAAAAGAAGGACCAGCGGTGATATTTCCAGA
>CAYQFT010000126.1:0-10559 GCA_964416825.1 uncultured Porphyromonadaceae bacterium | reverse complement strand
ATTTAAACATAAAGGCAAAATCGAACCGCACTTCTTCCATCAGTGCCAGGCTGTCAAGATGGTCTTCCTCGGTCTCGGAAGGAAATCCGCAGAAAATATCCGTGGTGATGCCACATCCGGGAATGATCTCACGGATGGCCCGAACCCTGTCAAGATACTGTTCCCGCGTGTATTTCCGGTTCATCAGCTTAAGAATGCGGTTGCTCCCCGACTGCACCGGCAGGTGTATATGCTTGCAGATGTTCTCGTTGCGGGCTATTACCCGCAGGGTTTCATCAGACATATCCTTCGGATGCGAGGTGGTAAAGCGAATGCGGATGCCGGGAACGGCGAGTGCTACCTCTTCAAGTAACCTGGGGAAATGCCAACCAATCCCCGCTTCCGCGGGGATGACAAGTGCACCGCCCCCATGCCCTTCTGCCCCTATGCCCCCATGCCCTTGTGCCCCTGTGCCCCCGTGCCCTTGTGCCCTTGTGCCCTCGTGCCCTTGTGCCCTTGTGCCCCCGTGCCCCTGTGCCCTATACGAGTTCACATTCTGCCCCAGCAGCGTCAGCTCCCTGTATCCGCGGGCCTGCAGGTCGCGGGCTTCGTTAAGGATATCCTGCTGATCGCGGCTCCGTTCCCGTCCCCGGGTATAGGGCACGATGCAATAGGTACAGAAATTATTGCAGCCCCTGGTGATAGAGATGAATCCCGATATTCCGTTGCTTTCCAGCCGCGTTGGGCAGATTCCCGCATAGGTTTCATCCGTGCTAAGTTCCACATCGATGGCTTTTCCATGGGCGGAGGATTTGGCCAGCAGTTCCGGCAGCGAACGGTAGGAATCCGGCCCTGCCACCAGGTTGACCCCATGCTTTGAGATCAGCTCCTCCTTAACTCTCTCAGCCATGCAGCCCAGGACGCCGACCACCACATCAGGATTAGCCTTGCGCAACTGGCGGAACACTGCCAGTCTGCCAAAAACACGGGTTTCCGCATTCTCGCGCACCGAACAGGTATTAACCAGTACCACATCGGCACCTTCCATTTCATCGACGACCTCGTATCCGCTATTGGCAAGTATGGAGGCCACGGTCTCGCTGTCGGCCACGTTCATCTGGCATCCGTACGTTTCTATATAGAGTTTTGGCATGATTGATCCTTGTAATCGGCAGCAAATATATACGATTAATTAGTACCTTTGGGCCGGCTCACAAAACGAAGACAACAGGTTGGCTTTATGATGAGACTCCGCTTGATTATACTGATAATCTGTGTAATACCATTTGCCGGCTACGGACAGCAGGAAGGTGTCGAAGCAACTCCTCCGGACTCGGTGAACCTCATTGTCGAGCGTCTGCAGGATGGCAACCAGCCAGGAAAAGTCAAGGTGATTCAGGATCCGAGGCTCAATTCAATTCTCCGGAAACATTACGAATTCAATAAAACAACAGGGATATCGGGCTACCGCATCCTGATTTACAAGGGACTCGACCGGACAAAGGCCAACCAGGCAAGGGCTGAGTACGAAAGCGCCTTCAGTGAATTGGGCCTTCCCGTTGAAGTTCAGTATAATGAACCTGATTTTTCTACACTCGTCGGCTCCTTTCGCACCAAGGAGGATGCCTTCCGGTTTAAGAAGCAGCTGATGGTACAATTTACCCAGGCATACATCGTTCAGGCAAGAATCACGCTGGACTGATCCATGAACCCTACGTTTGCTAAAACGACAGATCCGGATACACTGCGGGAGATAGCGCGGGAAGTCCGGACGCTGGTTGTGCGATCGCTGGCTGCTGCCGGATCCGGTCATCTTGGAGGATCCCTGGGTCTGGCGGATGTTTTCACCTGCCTCTATTTTAGCCAAATGAATCACCGGCCGGATCAGCCGGGATGGCCCGACCGGGACAGGTTAATTCTCTCCATCGGCCATGTAGCTCCGGTATTATATGCAACGCTTGCAAGGGCCGGCTATTTTTCTGAAGAGGAAACACTTACCCTGCGGAAACTGAACTCCCGTCTTCAGGGTCATCCTGCGCGTGATAAAGGATTGCCAGGCATTGAGGTTTCATCCGGATCCCTGGGGCAGGGTCTTTCCGTTGCTGTTGGTCTCGCGCTCTCGGCCAGGATTGACCGTAAGGCGTGGAAAGTCTATTGCGTGAATGGCGACGGAGAGCTTCAGGAAGGGTCCATCTGGGAAGCTGCCATGAGTGCCGCACATTATAAGCTGGGAAACCTGGTCATGATTGTCGACCGAAATGCAGTCCAGATCGATGGGAAAACCCGGGAGGTAATGGACATCGAACCTCTGCGGGGAAAATTCGAAGCCTTCGGCTGGAAAGTATCCGAATGCGACGGGAACTCCATAGAAGCACTGACGGAAACCATGAAGCAAGCTGAAGAAAATATCGTGGACCGGCCAACGGTTATCCTCGCGAATACCCTGATGGGCTATGGCGTGGCTGAGATTCAGGGAGATTACAGGTGGCATGGGAGAGTGCCGGCTCCGGATCAGGTTGAATCCTTTATCAGACAGATACATGAGTGAGATCTGCAATCCGGAAGATCTTACCCTCAGGGGGATGGTTCCCACCCGGACCGGATTCGGCGAGGGGCTGCGCGACATTGGTGCAATCCGTCCCGATGTGATTGCCCTGGGGGCCGACATCACCATTTCGGTGGGGATGAATCTTTTCAGGGATGCCTATCCGGAACGTTTCTTTTCATTTGGCATCGCCGAACAAAATATTGCCGGGGTTGCCGCCGGCCTGGCTCTTGGAGGCAAGATTCCTTTTATGTCGACTTACGGTGTGTTCTCTGCCATGCGGACACTCGACCAGATACGGGTATCGGTATGCTATAATAACCTGAATGTCAAGATCGGAGGCGCCCATGCAGGGTTGTCGGTGGGGCCTGACGGGGCCACCCATCAGGCGTTGGAGGACCTTGCGGTTATGAGGGTGCTGCCCAACATGACGGTGCTTTCACCCTGTGACGCTGCCCAGGCCAGACTGGCTGCAATGGCGGCCGTTGATCAGGTGGATGGGCCGGTCTATATCCGTTATGGCCGGGAAGCCGTGCCCCTGTTTACCCCCGATGATCTGGAATTTACGGTGGGTAAGGCCCAGCTCTTTCGAACCGGAGGGGATGTGGCAATCATTGCAACCGGGCATATGGTATGGGAAGCCCTGGAGGCTGCCGGCCTCCTGGCAACAGAGGGTATTTCCGCAGCCGTGATCAATATGCACACCATAAAACCATTTGACGCTTCAGCCGTTATACATATTGCTGGCCTGACAGGTGCGGTGGTTACGGCAGAAGAGCATCAGGTTACCGGCGGATTGGGCAGTGCTGTTGCAGAGTGCCTGGTAAAAGGCAGGCCCGTGCCGGTAGAAATGGTGGGTATGCCGGATTGTTTTGGGGAATCTGGAACCCCGGATGAATTACTAAAGAAATACGGACTCACGGCCCGGGATATTGTGCGGGCGGCGAAGGACGTTATCAGGAGGAAAAATAACAATGAGTGACCCCGTAAAACATGAATGCGGCATTGCCTATATCAGGCTGCTCAAGCCCCTGTCCTATTACCAGGCTACTTACGGAACCTGGAGATACGGCCTGAACAAGCTTTACCTTTTGCTTGAAAAACAGCATAACCGCGGACAGGACGGAGCAGGGGTAGCCAACCTGAAGCTTAACCTCCCTCCCGGCAGCCCCTATATTTATCGCCACCGGTCAAATCAGCGCGAACCGATCCGGCAGGTATTCGAGATGGTCCATGACAGCATGCGCGCGGCACTCGCAGAACACCCCGGAGCTGCAGATGATCCTCTTTTGGCCTATGAAAACATCCCTTTCTCAGGCGAGATTTTTATCGGTCACCTGCGCTACGGAACATTTGGCCGGAACAGCCTTGAAACGGTTCACCCCGTGATGCGGGCAAATAATTGGAAATCCAGGAGCCTTGTTCTGGCAGGAAATTTTAACCTGACCAATGTCGATGAACTTTACCAGTCCCTGCTGAGGATTGGCCAGCATCCCGTGAATTATTCCGATACGGTAACCATTCTTGAAAGGGTAGGCCACTTCCTTGATGTGGAGGTGGAATCCCTTTACCGGCAGTTTAAAGCGGATGGGCATGCCAAATCTGAGATCACCCCCATGATTGCGGAACATATCGAGCTTTCAAAAATACTTGAGCGTGCAAGCAAAAAGTGGGACGGCGGCTACGTGATCACCGGCATGACCGGACAGGGAGACTCCTTTGTTATGCGGGATCCGTGGGGCATCCGGCCGGCCTTCTGGTATCAGGATCATGAAGTTTTAGTTGCTGCCTCTGAACGACCTGTCATCCAAACCGTTTTCAATGTTCCTTCAGAATCCATACATGAAATTGCTCCCGGTCATGCCATCATCGCAAAGAGGAACGGAAGCATCGGGGATTATGTGGTCAGGGAGCCTCAGGTTCGCAAATCCTGCTCATTTGAACGGATCTATTTCTCCCGGGGATCCGACAAGACCATTTACCGGGAGCGTAAAATGCTGGGAAAGCTATTGGTTCCTCAGATACTGGAGGAGGTTAACCAGGACCTGGAGCATACCGTTTTTTCCTATATTCCCAATACCGCAGAATCTGCATTTTATGGGATGGTTGAAGGGTTGAATGATCATCTGGCGGAAATCAAAAAAACAAAAATTCTGGCCGGAATTGAACCCGATGAGTTGGACAGGGTTTTGAAAATGACCCCGCGAATAGAGAAAATTGCCATCAAGGATGCCAAGCTCCGGACTTTCATCACCCAGGATCAGGACCGCGATGATCTGGTTGCTCACGTGTATGACATCACCTATGGAACGGTTAAATCGGGTGAAGACAACCTCGTGGTGATCGATGATTCCATCGTCCGGGGCACGACTCTGAAAAAGAGTATCATACGAATTCTGGATCGTCTGGGACCGAAGCGGATCGTGGTGGTCTCTTCCTCCCCGCAGATCCGGTATCCCGATTGTTACGGGATCGATATGGCCAAACTCGGTGATTTCATAGCCTTCAAGGCTGCCATTGAGCTGTTGAACCAGCGGGGGATGTGGGAAATTGTTCACCAGGTTTACCGTAAATGCAAGGAGGACATGGCGAAACCCAAGGAGGAAATTGTAAATCATGTGAAGGAGATTTACGCACCGTTCAGCATTAAAGAAATATCGGACCATATAGCCACGATGATTCATTCCAAAAGCATCAATGCTGACATCCGGGTGATTTACCAAACGGTGGATGACCTGCACAAGGCTTGTCCCGATGATCTGGGCGACTGGTATTTTACGGGTGATTATCCGACTCCCGGAGGCAATAAGGTTGCCAACCAGTCATTCATCAATTATTACGAAGGGAAAAACCAGAGAGGGTATTAACCTACTCTTGTTTCTTTAGTTTTCGGGCCTGCTTGATCCCCTCACGAAACATCTGAGGGTATCTTGTCCTGATATGCCTCAGGTTCAATGGTCTGATCCTGAGCATGTCGCGTATGTAGGAAACGAAATGCCTGTGCGTTTTTTCTTCGTAAATATCTGAGATAGTGATCAGGATGCCCGTCTCTTCCACCATACCGAATTCATCATTTACGGCGGTCCCGAAGTTTTTCATGGTTGGCGAAAGGCTCATGTAAGAGTTGATCAGCGGGGGTATGCGGAGGCCGAGTGTCCGTATTTCCTTTGAAAGGATTTTATAGTCCTCTTCATAGCTGCCGCCGTTAAAGACGGGTTCCAGATAGTTCAGTTCCCCCTGCCTGACCAAGGGATTAATGGGTGTGACCAGCTGCTCTGGGTCAGGAAAGTACTTGTTCATGAAATAGAGGATCATGTTGCGGCCTTTCGGGTCGTAATCGGTATACATCGTTACTTTGCCGAAATAGTACTTCGCTTGCTCATAATGGAGACAAAGAGCCCCCAGCCCGTCCCAAAGGTTGTCAAGGGCAAACATGCCTTTTCGCGCCAGCCGGGATGACTGATAGAGTGGTTGCACAAAGGAGCGGCCCAATTCAATTGTATAGGGCATGTATTCTTTCAGGAACTTTTCTGAGAAGTGGAAGAGGTGTGAGGTTGCGAGGTATTTGGAGGCATTTGCGGTGCTGTCCATATCGGTGCACATAATAAAGCGGTATCCTCCGAGAATCTCCTTTTCCTTAGGGTCCCAAACAATCAGCTGGTGATATGGGCGATCCGAGATGTCATAATGATCAATATCCACTTCTTCGCCCGTGCCGCCTCCGGCATCCCGGAAGGAGATTTCACGGAGCCTGCCCACTTCGCGCATCAGGTTGGGGCACTCTGCTGCTGTAAAAGCGTAGATTTGGTTGTGGCTGTAATTGGTGTCCCTCAGATATCTTTCCGGTGTAAGCTCGCTCTGAATCTTCTGCCGGCTGACACGCGGGGCGATTGGTTTCATTTTATTGCTGCTAGGATTGAACAAAGCTATCGAATCACAGGGCTTTTCCCATGCTGTAGGTCAGTTTTTTGACATAATCGGCCCAAACTTCGGGACTTTTAGCTGAACTGAAAGTCTTCCAGTGGATGGGCTCGCCAAACTGAATGATCATTTTCATTCCTTTCTGCTTAAACATCTCGTTTGGCAGGTAGAGCATTTCAATATTATTCCGGATGCCGAGAAACTTTCTGAGATTGGCCAGCCTGTAAAAGAATCCCGATACCCGGCCTGAGATAAATACCGGCACGACATCGCGCTCATGGAGGAAGGCTTTCTTGATGAATGTGCTTTTCCACTCGGTATCTTCGATCTTGAACCAGCTTCGCCGGCTCACCAGTCCGGAGGCGAAAAAGATAATCGGATCATCTCCTTCAAATGCGCGCTGCATTTCAGCAACCTGATCCTTGGCGTTTCCGCCGAGTTTGTTAACACCGATCATGAACTGGCGCATCGGTGTAACGTTCATCAGCAGATCATTCGAAACACTTTTAGGATTGGGGCGTATCTGCTCGTGGATGGTTTTGAGCAGACACATTCCATCCACCCCACCCAGGGGATGATTCGAAGCGAATATCAGTCTCCCGTCTTTTGGTATGTTTTCCAGTCCCCTGATTTCCAGCTTTATACCCATGTAATCGATAGCCCGGGTGAGAAATTCATGACCCATGACGCCTTTGTTTTTGATGAGAAAGGCGTTGATCTCATCCTGGTGGACAATTCGTTTCAGGTACCGGATGAAGAATTTGGGTAATCGATTGAGCATTTTAGCATCCTTAGATGCAAAAACTTTCTCAACATCAATGAGTTGAATTTCTTCCGTACCGGTTTCGCCTGCCATAGAATGGGTTTTTATGATGCCTAAAGGTACAAATTCTCATGAAAAACAGGCCCGGCAGTCGCTTTTAGCAGCAGTCCCTAAAAAGTTATTAACAGTGACCCCAAAAAAAGTGGCAAATAATGGGAAGAAGTGTCAGTAAGTGTTAATTTTATCGCAAAATAGTTTGAAATGTCTCGGTTTAAAGGCGATCATTATTGCAAGGTTGACACGAAGGGCAGGATCCTGTTCCCGGCGCGGCTAAAGAAGCAAGCGCCGGCTGAATCGGGTGAGGTCTTTGTGGGAAAGCTGAGCGCCTATGAAAAGAGCCTGATCCTTTATCCCGAGAATGTGTGGAATCGCCTGGTTGAACGGACACTCAGAAAACTGAACCCTTACAACTCTCAGCATGACCAGTTCCGTCGGGATTTTTTCCGGGACGTCATCGAGTTGGAATTTGATTCCATGGGCAGGATTCTTTTGCCGAGGCGGTTCCTGGAAGTACTGAAGCTGGATGCCGGTCAGGGCGGCGATGTGGTTCTTGCCGGTCAGGGTGACCGGGTTGAGCTCATGTCGAAGGAGCGCTACCAGGGAACCGAGCTTGGCAATGAGGAGCGGAGAGCCCTTGCGGAGAATGTCATGGGAGAATTCACCTGGGACGATGAAGGATAATGAGCGAAACCGGCTACCACATACCTGTTCTGCTCAATGAAAGCATATCAGGGCTGGCCATCAGGCCTGACGGAGTTTATGTAGACCTCACTTACGGCGGCGGCGGACATTCCCGCGAAATCATCAAACAACTTACCACAGGAAAACTGATCGGATTTGATCAGGACCCTGCCGTGCTGGGGAGGCTGATCGATGACGACCGGTTTTACTTTGTTCAGCAGAATTACAGGTACCTCGCCAATTATCTCCGCTTCCTGGAAATTGACCGTGTGGACGGGATCCTGGCCGACCTGGGCATCTCATCGGAGCATATTGATAATCCAGCGAGAGGTTTTTCATTCCGGCATGATGCTGAGCTTGACATGCGCATGAGCCCGGGGATCCGTGAATCGGCAGCCGGGCTTATCAATCGGGCCGATGAGAAGGAATTGGCCGGGATATTCAGGGAATTTGGAGAAGTGGAGCAGAGCGGGCGTTTGGCCTGGCGCATAGCCCAGGCCCGTCAGGAAGCTCCGATCCGGACTACCGGAGAGCTGGCCGACTGCATTAAACCGCTGCTTCCCAGGAACCGTGAGAACAAAGTGCTGGCCCAGATTTTCCAGGCCCTGCGGATCGCGGTGAATCACGAAATCGAAAGCCTTAAGATCATGCTCTCCCAGACTGCAGGCCTCCTGGCTACCGGCGGAAGACTGGCAGTGATCAGCTACCATTCCCTCGAGGACCGCCTGGTAAAAAACTATATCCGATCGGGCACGCCGGAGGGCGGCGTAGAAACCGATTTGTTCGGTGTGGCACATGTTCCCTACAGAGCGATTAACCGGAAGGTTATCGTTCCCGATGAGAAAGAACTGGTAGAAAACCCACGGGCCCGCAGTGCCCGGTTGAGAATAGCAGAAAGAACTGAATATCAGGCAAATGTTTAAAAAAAAGCCAAAGGTAAGCAAGGAGTTTATCCCGACCAGGCAGGAGATCCGGGAGACGTCAAAGCTGACCGCCAAGGATCTGCTCGGCGGAAAGGTCCTTTCGCGCGACGGGGTGATCCGGCAGATTCCCTTTGTCTTCTTTTTGGCTGCATTGATCCTGATTTACATTGCCAATCAGTATAAGGGCGAGAATATGATGGGCGAGATCATCGGGCTCGAAAGGGACGTACGGGAACTCCGCGCTGAGTATTCATCAACTGCCTTTGACAGGCAAAAGCTGAGCACTCAGTCGGAAATTTCAAAGATGATCACCAATCAGGGACTGACCCTGCAGGAAGCAAAGACCCCACCTTTTAAAATCGTTATGAAGGATTAAGCGGATGGAGATCAAGAAGTCCATAGTATCCCGTATCGGAGTGGTTTACCTGGTGACCGTTATTGGTGCATTTGCCATCCTCGGCCAGATTATCTATATACAGACCGTCAATGGTGAGACCTGGCGGGCTGAGGCAGAGAGCATGAGCCAGAAGCACCAGCCGATTCAGGCAAACCGGGGGAATATCCTCGCAACGGATGAGTCTCCCCTTGCAAGCTCGCTGCCGCGGTACAATGTGACCATGGATCCCAACAGCAGCGGCATGGACCCTGAGATGTACAACAGGCTGCTGCCCGAACTGGCTGCCGGATTAAGCCGGCTCTGGCCCGAAAAAACCGCAGCGCAATACAGCCAGATGATCAGTAAGGTGAAGGCAGAAGGGAAACACTATGTGATGCTGCATAAACAGGCCACCTTCGCGGAAGCCAGGCTGGTGGAGAAGCTGCCGCTGTTCTCCCTCGGACAATTCAAGGGAGGCCTCATACTGGAGCGTGTAAGCACCCGGGAGCGGCCATATAAATCATTGGCAGCCAGAACGATCGGGTATCTGAATGAAGGTGAAACCGGCACAGTGGTCGGAATTGAAGGCGCTTTCGATTATTTCCTCAAAGGGCGCGATGGATCGAGGATGGTTGAACGGATTGGCGGAGGCACCTGGGTTCCACTCAACACCGAGAATGAAGTTGATCCGGTTGACGGACTCGATGTGGTTACTACCATCAATGTCAACTATCAGGATGTTGCCCATGCCGCACTAAATGCCTGTTTGGTGGAACTCAAGGCCCAGCACGGATGTGCCGTCCTGATGGAAGTGGCCACCGGGGAGATCCTGGCGATGGCAAACCTCGGTCTTGCCGGGGATGGCAATTATTACGAAGACCTGAATTACGCCATATCCGAGTGTGTGGAACCGGGTTCCACTTTCAAGGTTCCTGCCATAATGGCTGCACTGGAGGATGGATATGTCAAACCTGATGATCTGATCGATACCTATGGTGGTAAGTTCACTCTCCATAATCAGACCGTCACCGATTCACATGCAGGCGGCAACGGTGTAATCACCGTGAAGCAAGTGATTGAAAAGTCATCCAATATCGGCATGGCCCGAATTATTGAGACCCACTACAGAAAAGATCCTGAGCATTTTCTTGAGCGCCTGTACGGTATGGGGATCAACAAACCCCTGAACCTTGCTATAGAAGGCGGACAGGATCCCCGGATAAAAACCCCGGCCAGCAAAACCTGGTCAATGGGAACCCTGCCCTGGATGGCATTTGGATATGAGGTTGAGCTGACTCCGCTGCAGGTTCT
>CAYQFT010000125.1:0-10730 GCA_964416825.1 uncultured Porphyromonadaceae bacterium | reverse complement strand
CGTTCCAACACTGAATACGTGAGCGAATTACGAAAAAACTCACTATAACTGATGTGGAGAGAATCAGTCAACTTTGTGACTTCCTCCTGGTTTTGCTCCAGAAGGTTGATATAGGCCCCGGCTGAGTCGCACTTCGTTTCCGTGATTCTTTTCTGAACCGATTTGTTCAGGAAGGCACCATCGTATTTCGACGCATCCATGCCGGCTATGCGCGATAAAATTTCAGTATCAACAAGTTGTTTCATCTATCCAACAATCGTATGTCTTTCATCCAACCCCAACTGCCTGCACAGTTCATTCACCTCTTTTTTCAGTTCGATCATTTTAAGTTCACGCCCCACGGTAAGGCGGTGAAACCTGTGCATCTCATCCATCTTTTTTAATAATTCTTCCTCCGCTTTTTTGCGCTCTGTGATATCTATGCCAATACCGATAAGTACCGGGCTGTCGTCAATCATTAAACGGCATCCTGTCATTAGAAACCATAGGTAGTTCGGCCCACCCCGCAGAAGCACACGCCCCTCCACAACCTCCTCCGTGCCGTTCACCAGTACATTCGCTATTTTTGAACCGACGATTTCGCGGTCATCCGCATGAATGGTGTCTATCGCGTAAGTTCCAGCCATCTGGCTTTCCGGTTGTCCCACGATTTCATCTCGTTGGTAGGCGTTCCACCCGAAGTACTTTCCGCTCGCATCTATCATATAAAAGGTAGCGGGGATGCTATCAATGATGGTTTTGCTGAGTACCTGACTTTGTTTCAACTCTTCTTCCGCACGTTTACGTTGAGTAATATCCTGAACGAATCCCAGAAAGCGTGTGGCCGAAAGTTTTACGGCTGCCACATCCCAAAAGCGCACCTCTCCATCTTTCTTTATAAACCTGCTATCACCGCGGGCAAAACCTTTTTCATCCACATTCCTGGAGTGCTGCAAGCCAATTTCTAAATCTTCCGGTAAAAGTAAATCCGGAATACTTAGTTTAAGTAGCTCATCTTCTGAATACCCTGTTATGTTACAGGCGGCGGCGTTCACCTCGAGGTAATGACCTTTTTCATCTGATATAAAAACTCCGTCAGGTGCATATTCGATATAAGTACGGAATCTCTCCACACTCTCGCGAAGTGCCTCATCGGCCTGTTTCCGAGTTGTGATGTCTTTAAGGACCCCTACAACAAACCTGGGCTCCCCATGCATGTCTCGAGTTAAAAAGTATGTTCCATTGATCCACCTGACTTCACCCGACTTGTGAAGCATTCGGAACAATCTTTCGGTTTTACGATCACCCTTCTCCTCAGATTCTAAAAGATCGGGCATAAAACCCAATAAGTTGGGAAGATCATCCGGATGGAAAAGTTTGTAATGGTCCTCCACGTTCATAGAAAGCGCTTCTTCGAGTGTATAACCCAACACATGAGTAATAGCAGGACTCATATAATCAAGTTCGTTTGTGATTGCATTCTGTCGATAATGAATATCGCAGGATAATTCGATAATCTCACGGAATTTCTCCTCACTCTCCCGCAACTCTTCTTTAGCCTTCTTGGGCAAGGTGATGTCGGTTGCAACGCTTAAAACGGCAGGTTGCCCTTTCCATTCGACTTTCCTGGCAAAAACTTCCATAGGTATCTCATGACCATCCTTATGATAATGAGCTACCTCAAATGAAGCATTGTTCAAATCTTCGATCAGTTTGAATCTTTCAGAAAGCATGGATTCTGAATCAGGGACATCCAGATCATGCAGATTGATACCCATAAACTCCGATTCGGTATAGCCATGAATTTCAAAGGTTTTTTGGTTAGCATACAAGATACGCCCGGCAGTATCATGTACAATAATAGAACTTGGGGCTATATTGAGCATCTCTCCCATATTTCGCATAAGCTCTTCTGCCTGTCTGCTTTCTGTGATATCCACCGCCGTCACCAGACATCGTTCCCCGCTTTCATCCCAGACCCCTAAGAGGCTGATCACGATGGGGATGTCTCCGTTTGCCGCAAGCGCCACCTCGCAGGTTACACCAGCCGTGCTGCTGAATACCTCCGCGAGAAAACGGTTGAATACCGGTTTCGACTCGCGGGAAACAAAAAACCCAAACGAACTGTTTTTCAATCGAGATCGCTCCTTGCCGAGCATCCGGGCACCTGCAAGGTTAAGCTCAAGGATTTTTCCGTCTGCTGAAAGTGTAAAATATCCCGATGGGGCAAAATCGTAGAGGTTGGCGTATTTTTCCGCGGCCAGCTCTGCCTGCTCCTTTGCCAATAAGAGCTCCTCTTGCTGGAGTTCCAGCTCAATCTGGTGCACCTCCAGCTCGTGGATAAGTTTAAGGATGTCGGGATCAGATGGATTGATATGCTGATGGGTTGATGTGCTGATGGGTCTGGTTTTCAGCAATTGTTCAGCCTTTTGGCGAATGGCTGTGGAATCGGAGGTGACTGGCTTTTTCATGGGTTAGGAAGATTATGTTCTTTCAAAACTGAAATCGCCTTTGTCAATTCGATCTCCAGCTTTTTGGATTGGGTGATATCGGTAAAGGTCATCACCAGCCCGTCGATTCGGTCGTCATAGGTGCGGTAGGGCATTATGCGCACATTGAACCACCTTCCATCAGTGGTTGAAGTGCTTGTTTCGATGGTTATGAGGGTTCTCATTACCTGCAGGGCATGGCGGCCTATTTCGGGATAATGCAATTCGGTTACCAGTTCGGTAAAGGGCCTGCCGATGTCGGTGGGGCGAAGTTTTATAATGTGGGTCGCCTGTTCGGTGAATCGGCGGATGTTCAGCTCACGGTCGAGGAACAGTGTGGCAATCTCAGTGCTGTTAAGCAGGTTTTTCATATCGTTGCTCGCCTGTACAAAATCTGCCACTTTGCTTTGTAGTTCAACATTCACCGTTAACAACTCTTCGTTCAGACTCTGCATCTCTTCCTTGGAGGTGGTGAGCTCCTCATTGGTCGATTGCAGTTCTTCGTTAGTCGACTGCAGTTCCTCATTGGTTGATTTCAGCTCCTCCTGCGAGGTTTGCATCTCTTCGCGGGTACTTTGCAGGTCTTCGTAGCTCCGCTGCAGGGCAATCTCCAGCTCCTTTTGCCGCCCTGGCGAATGATGTTTTCCTGTTTTCGCCGATGCAGCAGGTTGTTCAATCACCACAGGCACATCGGAAAAAACCACAATGATCATGCCCCTGATCTCATTGGGTGTTTCGAGTCGCTGAACGGTAACATCCACGAGCAGTGTGCCCCCGTTGCTTCCGACTTTACAGTTGCGTACCACCACCGGGTCGAAGTTTTGCATGGCTTTGCGGATGGCGCCGGGAAGCTCGTGACGCAGTCCTTCGCGCGCCATGGCGTGAATGTTCATGTTAGCCTTGCCGGCCACCGGTTCAAGGAATTTACCAATGCGCCCGGTCATGTACACAATATCGCCATTCTCGCTGATCAGCACGCTCACCGGTGCAAAGCGCTGCAGCAGAACCTGCTCGGTAAGCGACTGGATATTGTCGGAGGTTTTAGGCGGTGCCTTTATTTCGGTTGCAACTGTCTTCTTGTGGTAAAAGGCGCTTGGAAAATCAACTAGTCCGGAGTGCTCGCTTCGTGCCGTGCGTTTATAAATTTTTAGCCGGGGGTCCAGCTCTTCAAACCCCTCTTTACTGTTTCCAAGGGTTTCGGCCGTACCCAGCACCATGATTCCACCGGAATTAAGGCTGTAGTTAAACAGCCCGATCAATTTCTGCTGCAATTCAGGCTCCATGTAAATCAGTATATTCCGGCAAGTAAGAATATCCAGTCTGGTAAACGGCGGGTCCCTGATCACATTTTGAGGAGCAAACACCACCATCTCACGAATGGATGCGTGCAAATGATAGCCTTGTGGGTCACTGACAAAAAATCGGCTGATGCGCCCTGGTGATACATCGGAAATAATATTTGGCAGGTATGCACCTGTACGGGCTAATTCAATGGCATCCGGATCGAGATCAGTGGCGAATATCTGAAGGGTAAGGTTTTTACGCTTTTTATCTTTTTCCAATGCTTCAGTAAAAATCATGGCCAGCGTATAAGCCTCTTCGCCGGTTGAGCAGCCAGTAACCCATGCCCTAAGTACGTATCCGTTAGGCAGCTCTTCAATCAGGGCCGGAAAAACAACATCCCTGAGTTTCTCCCACACGGCAGTATCCCTGAAAAAACTGGTAACACCGATCAACAGTTCCTTGAAAAGAATCTCAACCTCTTTGGGGTTCTCCTGCAGAAAACGAACATAGCTGTTTATCTTGTCGATCTGGTGAACGCCCTTTCTCCTTTCGATGCGGCGGAACAGGGTACTTTTCTTGTACAGCGAAAAGTCGTGGCCTGTTTGCTCACGCAGCAGGATGATAATCTTATCGAGGTTGCTTTTGGATTTAACGTCAAATACCTGATCGGCCGCCACCACCGGAATATATTTAAGGAAATCGATCAGTTTGGCGGGCAGTTCTTCGGCAGGCGCAATACTATCGGCGATCACAGCTTCGATAGCGCTGCGTGGCATGCCGTCGAACTTTGCCGAATCGGGAGACTGCACCAGTACGATGCCGTTTTTCTCCTTGATGGCCTTCAGCCCCAGGCTGCCATCGCTGCCCATACCCGAAAGGATGACTCCGATGCTCTTTTCCTGCCTGTCGTCGGCCAGCGAACGAAAGAAAATATCGACCGGCAATCTTAATCCGCGCGATTCAACGGGGTCGAACAGGTGCAATGCGCCGTGAAGCAGTGACAAACTCTTATTCGGAGGGATCACATATACACAATTTGGATTAACCTTGAGCCGGTCGGTGGCCTGAAAAACTTTCATGCCGGTGATCCGTTGCAGCAACTCGGGCATGATGCCCACATGGTTCGGGTCTAAATGCTGAATCACCACGAAAGCCATGCCGTTGTCTTTTGGCATATTCCCGAAGAACTGTTCCAGTGCTTCGAGCCCGCCTGCCGAGGCGCCGATGCCCACGATGGGGAAAGTAATATCTTTTGAAATTATCTGTTCTGTTGGCTTACCAACAGAGCTTCCTTTATTAGCATCCGCTTTTTTCATGTTTTCAGGTATCAAAATCCTAAACCATTATCTCAAAGATAATCAATATTTTACGAATGAGCCGCTGAAAACAGAACTGCTTTCTTCATTTCATTTTATTCACATACACGTAGTACGCACCCATCGATACATCGGTACCATTGGTAAATGTGGTTTTCAACTGGGCCTTTCCCTGGGGCAGGGTTAGCCGGAAAATAACAGATTTATCACCCGGCTCTACTCTCCGCGACTCCTCCTGATTTCCGATTTTTAGTGATGCCTCCGTTATTTTCAGGGCCTTGCCGGGACCAAACGGTTTTCCTCCTGGAATGGGGATTACCGAAGCCGGAATGCCGGAGCAGATTTCCAGATCTGCTTCCCGGGGCCACCGGCGCAGTTCAATGCTGTATTCTCCGGCGGTGCTGACATCGATATCCCAGTATCCGTTCAGCTGGGCTCCGTTGCGTACCTGCGAATGAGCAAAAACGGGAGTTTCCTCTGCATCTTCATTGATAGCAGGTGAACCGTTGGCGCGCACGGTCCCCATCCAGTCATGGGAAGAGAGAAGGGTCTCACCGGAAAGATCGTGACCCACCACAGAATAGGAACGTGTTTCCCAGTTTCTGAAAACATCGGAAAACCAGGTTTCATAAGAGTTTCGCAATTTTGATACGATATCCTCATGCCCAACTGAAAGATCCGTCCGTTGGCCGGGATCGGTTTCCAGATCATATAATTCCTTGCCGTTAACCAGCCTCCAGGTGCCTGACATCACAGAACACAGCCGCCATTTTTCGGGAACCTCCTTACGCTGGGAATCTACGATCAGCGTACGGCCATCCAGATATTCTGAATCCCCCTTAAGTGCCTTAACAAGACTGACTCCATCGGAATGATAAGCCGCAGGGGTTTTCAGGCGGCACATTTCGGCCAGGGTGGGCAGGATATCAATATGAGCGGTAAGCCTCTTAACATCAGTCCCTTCTGAATATTTTCCTTTCGGCCACCGTATAAAACAGGGCACCCGGTGCCCGCCTTCATAGGGGCTGCCTTTCGTTCCCCGCATTCCTGCATTGAATCCGATATCGGTTGGATAGCTGTCGCGCCAGTGCCCGTCGAGTTTTACCCCGGCGGCGGTCCCGTTATCGGTCATGAATATCAGGATCGTATTATCGGCAATACCCATCGCTTCAAGCTGTTCCCTCAGCCGGCCCAGGTTCTCATCGAAATTGGTGATCATTCCGCAGAAATTGGGATTCGGGATCTTAGGGTTGTCTTTATAGGGACCGGAATATTTATCCTCAACATAATAGGGCCCGTGGGGGGCATTGGTGGCCAGGTAACAAAAGAAGGGCTTGTCCTTATTGGCCCTGATAAATTTCGATGCCTCTGCGAACCAGACATCCGTGCAGTACCCGGTAAAGGGTTTAAATTCTCCGTTTACATAATAGTGATCGTCGAAGTAATCGTTGTCCCAGTAATCCGGGGTGTTCCCCACCCCGCCGCCGCCAAGATAAACGGCTGTTTTAAACCCCTTGTCCATGGGTCGGGCCGGATACGAAAAGCCCAGGTGCCATTTGCCGAACATGCCGGTTTCATATCCGTTGTCGGAAAAGATTTGAGCCATGGTGGTTTCATCTTCCCGGATCTGGCTCCGGCCGGTGACCGTGTGCCACACCCCGGTGCGATCGTTGTACCTGCCGGTGAGCAGCGCCGCCCGTGTGGGTGAGCATGTGGGAGATACGTGGTAATTGGTCAGCCGCATGCTCTCACCGTAAAGCCGGTCGAGATTGGGGGTTGAAATGTACGGGTTTCCGTGCGCGGCGATATCCCCATAACCCTGATCGTCCGTCAGAATCAAAATCACATTGGGCTGTTTCGGCGTCTTTTCAGCGGCCCCAAAGCAGAACACGGGCTGGATTAACGGACAAAGAATGAGCAACTTGTTCCAAATTGCATCCATGATTTATCGGGTTTGTAATTTATGGGTAGAAGGGCCTGATTTACAAGTATCCAACAGTTTTTTCATCTCCTGTACGATCTCGGGTTGGCTGTCCCACAGGTCATGAGTCTCATACGGATCATCGGCAACATTGTACAATTGCCCGGTCTGAACTTCGGGACTTCCGGTTGATGCAGGCTTTCCCGATCCGGATCCCTTCGTTCCATCAATCAGTTTCCAGTTTCCCTGCTGTATGGCAAAGTATCCCGCGCCCGAATGGAAAACCCTGACACGCGTATCGGAATTTTCCTGTCGCTTGCCAAAAAATGCAGGAAGAACATCATAGCTGTCCTCGCCGCTGCCTTCGGCCACATCGGTGCCGACCATTCCGGAAAATGTGGCAAACATATCACTCAGGCTGATCACTTCGCTGCTTGTGCTGCCAGGCTTGATTTTACCCGGCCAGCGAGCTATAAACGGGACCCTGTGGCCGCCATCCCAGATATTTGCCTTGTATCCACGGTAATTACCGCTGGATTTGTGGCCATTGGCCCCTTTCATCGCTCCATTGTCGCTGGTTACAATGACCAGCGTATTCTTGTCGAGCCCGTATTCTTTCAATATATCCAGCACCTGCCCCACACTCCAGTCGACCACTGTAACCAGGTCTCCCCGCGGACCTTCCGTGCTTTTTCCTTTTGCAAAATCCGGAGGAAGGAACGGGTTATGAGGCGAGGAAAGCGCCAGATAAAGGAAGAAAGGGTCACCCGGCTTATTGGCCTGGTGACTTTTTATAAAACCGATGGCCTTTTCTGTAAAGTCCGGATCAACTCCAGTCAAAGAGAATCCGGGAGCCATCAGGCCAGGAGCAAAACCGGCGAGCTTGAGGAATTCATCCGGGCTCTTGACCGAAGGAATACCAACTGTCTGATTTTGTTCGATATAACAATAGGGCGGATCGCTGGTAGAGCATCCCAGGGTCCCGAAGAAATAATCGAATCCCAGCTCCACAGGACCGCCTGTTACGGGCTTCGCAAAATCGATATGCTGCTCGTTTTCCTGGTAAATAACCGGATTATCCTTCCATTCATTCTTGTCATCCCGGATCACATAGCCATCGCGGGCTTGCCAGGTCATTCCCAGATGCCATTTTCCGATATACCCGGTATGGTATCCCTTGCCCTGCAGAACAGACCCTATCGTGGGCCTGCCGGTTTCAATCAGCGGCGCCTCGTCGTAGCCCAGGATCACACCCTCTTTGAGCCGCGTTCTCCAGCAATACCGGCCGGTTAAAATGCCATAACGGGTTGGTGTACTCAGGGCAGCCGGACTGTGCGCGTTCACAAACCGGATCCCTTGTGTTGCCAAACGATCCATGTTGGGTGTAGGGATTTTCGACTCAGGATTATAACAACCCACATCCCCATAACCCATGTCGTCGGCCAGGATGAATACGATATTGGGCTTTTCGGAATCCCTTCTCTCACCCTGCCCCAATGCGGGGAGGAATGCACCCGCTGCCAGGGTTAAAAGTGCCGGTTTCACCAGCTTGGCTTTATTCATGCGCAGGTTATTATTTCTGAAAATACTTTTGTATTAATCCAATCAATTCCTCTTTGTTAATGGGCTTTGCAATATAATCGGTGCAACCCGCTTCAATTGCCGTTTCCCGGTCGCCGGATAGTCCGTAGGCGGTTTGAGCGATTATGACAACCTCTTTGTTAAATTCCCTGATTTGGCGCGTGGCTTCATATCCTCCCATATCTGGCATTCTGATATCCATTAAAACCAGATCGAGGTCGGGATTCTTTTTGCAAGCTTCAACCGCTTCAATACCTGTCCGTGCCTTGATTATTTCTTTGCTGATAATTGTTAAGGTGATCTCAATCAACAATTCCGACACGTCATCGTCCTCGGCTATCAGTACTTTTAAATTTCTGACTTGATCGGTTGTAGCTGAAGCCGCTGATTGCTGATTTACAATGTCTTTCAATGGACCCGCATTGTAGGGTAAGGTAAAATAAAAGGATGAACCCACTCCTTCTTCGCTTTCCAGCCAAATTTTACCACCCAGCATTTCGAGGTATGCTTTGGTAATCGACAAGCCTAAACCTGCTCCCTGATTTGCCTTTTTATCAGCAATATCTGCCTGAATAAAACGCTCAAATATGGCTTCCTGCCTGTCTTTTGGAATCCCGATGCCCGTATCCTTGACATAAAACCGTAGAGACGGATTATTATCCGTCTCTACGATTTCATAACCGATCTCGATTGAACCTGCATTCGTATATTTTATGGCATTCTTAACAAGGTTGATGAGTATGGCATAGACTTTTTCACGGTCAGTTTCAACGTTGGCTTGTTTCGATGGCAATGAGTTCCTGAAGGTGAGCTGAATTCCTTTGGCCTCCACCTCAGGTTTAAAGAAGGAGTATATGTATTCAATTTGCTCGTTGATATTGGTTTTCTTCAAATCCAATTTCATCTGCCCGGCTTCAATTTTCGAAATATCAATAATATCGTTGATGATAGAAAGCATGCGTGCGCCGCTCTTTTCAATGATCTGGATGTACTTTTGCTGTTCATCCCCGGTGAGATCCGGTTCTTTTAACAGCTCTGCGAAACCAAGGATGCCATTCATGGGCGTCCTGATTTCGTGGCTCATGTTGGCAAGGAAAGCAGATTTCAGGCGATCGGCCTCTTCAGCTCGATCTCTGGCTTTCATGAGCTCAAGTTCAGCAGCTTTACGATCAGTTATATCGTGTGCTACACCAAACATAATGCTTTCCTCATTATAGGGAAATGAATTCCAAGAGAGCCATTTGTAAGTGCCATTTTTACAGAGGTAGCGGTTCTCGAACTGATAGATTTCTTGTCCATCAACAATAACAGATTTGATATTATTTGTACGATCCAAATCGTCAGGGTGTACGAAATCGTTCCAGGGTTTTGAAAGCAATTCTTCAGTTGTCCAGCCTAAGGTTTTCGACCATGCGGGGTTTAGCACTTTAAAATACCCATCAAATCCGGCAATACAAAGCATATCTATGGAGAGCTTAAAAATACGGTCACTTGTTTTTAGTTTTTTATCCTTTTCAATTCTTTCAGTAATATCACTTGAACTGGTTCTAACCCCGATGTTATTTCCCTCACTATCAAAAATCGGTACCCACGCAACAGAAACCCAAACCTCATCCCCCTTTTTGTGTTTGCATCGTATTTCTAAGTTTTCTCCACTGCTTCCGCTTAAAGCATCAAGTAAGGTTTTTTTAGCAATACTTAAATCTGCATCAGAAATGGCCATTGCGAGGAAGTTATCTGCTGCCAGGTATTCTTCAGCCGTAAATCCGGTAATTTTTTCACAATACGGATTTGTCCAGATAAGCCTGCCATCCTTATTAAACCAGGCTTCCCAACTGGCCGAATAATTTGCAATAGCCTTAAATCTTTCTTCACTTTCTTTGAGAGCTTCTTCCTCTTGTTTACGTTTGGTAATGATTTCAGTGTAAACAATGATCCCACCTATTGAACCATCGGCTTCATACCATGGACGACATTCCCAACGAGTCCATTCCAACGAGCCGTCTTCCCTGGGATAGGAATCATTGTCTGCACTCGAAATCAAGCCGGAGAGAGCCTTTTGATGGACATCTCTCCACTTTTGAGGCAGATCCGGAAAGACATCATAGTGATGTTTCCCGATGATGTCCTTCTCTTTCACTTTGTAATCATGAAGATAAC
>CAYQFT010000124.1:0-10757 GCA_964416825.1 uncultured Porphyromonadaceae bacterium | reverse complement strand
GGAGGCCAATTAGGTCAAAAGTGCTCCTCGCCCCCCCCTGCCTTACTACCATACGCCAAATCCCCTGCATCCCCCAGCCCTGGTACGATATAGGCTTTGGAGGTGAGTTCGTCGTCGATGGCAGCCACCCAGATGGTGGTTTTTTTCATGGGGAGTTTTTTGCGGAGGTTGTCGATGCCTTCCTTGCTGGCGATGAGGGAGGCTATGTGGACGTGAACGGGTTTTCCTTTCTGAAGCAATGCATTGTAGGCCAGGATGATGGAGGAGCCAGTGGCTATCATCGGGTCGGCGATGATGACTACCTTATCCTGAACCGACGGGGAGGATATATGCTCAAACCGGATGTGGAAGGTGCCGTCTTTCTCATATTCGCGGTACGCGGAGATGAAGGCATTTTCGGCGTGGTCGAAGAAATTCAGCAGTCCCTGGTGGATCGGGAGTCCGGCGCGGAGGATGGTTGCGAGCACGAGCGTATCAGAGGGCACCGCGACTTCTGTCGTCCCCAGCGGGGTGCGGATCTCCCGGGGATGATAGTTCAGTGTCTTGCTGATCTCATAGGCGATCACTTCACCTACCCGAACGAGGTTCTGTCGGAAACGCATGGAATCGGACTGAACCTTTTCATCCCGTATCTCAGCCACAAACTGGTTAAGGATGGAATTCCGGTCACCCAGGTTGTTAATCATGATGGTAGTTTTTGGTTTGACCAAATGTACAAAAGTTATTGAATGCGCCTGTCGGCCCATTTTTTCAATAACCCGGGAAGGCGGTTAACCCGGAAGGAGGGGTAATGGTGTTCACTGGCTCCGAAGCCGGCATAGAACCGGGCCACCGTGGGAATGTCCGATCCCTCGAAATCGAGGGTGCTCTGCGTTCCGGAGTGCTGGTGGATGTACCGGTCGATGAGGTAAAACATGGCACGAGCATCCCGACCGGCTTCCAGGGAGCCCGGGGCGAGATAATAGTGTGTTCCCTGGTGGCGGGCAAAGAGCACCGCACAGATCAGGGTTCCGTCGGTGGACCTTACCCCGCAGATCCCGCCGGCATTATGTCCGAGCAGGGCGATGATCAGCCTCAGGAGCGGTTTCCGGTTGTTTTTTTTGAGAAGGATCTGGCTCCCCGCACTGGAATCCTGCCGCAGAAGGTCGAGGAACCCGCCGATCGGGATCCCTTCCTCATAGGTCAGGCTCTCAGCGGCCGCCTTTTTCAGGTTACGCCGTGTATTCTCGGAGTAGGCGCCGGAGAGTTCCTCGTAGGTATGCGACAAATCAAGCCTGTAGGTGGTATGCTGGTGGAAGGCCGGGGTATCGGGCACCGGGTTATGCTCGCTTAGCGTAATCTCGATGAGCCTGAAAGATGGCGGGATAGCCTCCAGAAAGGCCGCGACCTGCCCGCCGTCGGGGGGCTGAACCGAGAGGATGCCCGATTGCTGGCTGAGGAGCGGCTGGCAGAGATAGGGAACGCCGAACCGGGTGCGTGCGGTAAGGGGCATCACGCAGGCATAATCAGGGGTAACGAGGGCCTGCCAGCCCGGACTCACCGCATCGAGGTACCACGAGAGGGCATACAGGTTGCTGCCCCGGCTGGCCGCAACCGTCTCGTTCCATCGTTCCTTTTCGATTTCTGCATGCTGCAGATGCCGGATTTCCATATCGGAATTTATTCTGATGAAAGTTCCTTAACCATCTGCCGGTAGACTTCCGACCAGCCGGTCCACTCCTTCCATTCGCTCAGCGACTCATTGTGCCACAATGTGATAAAGGTGCCACCCGTTGCCCTGACTTTGTTGGCAAGGGACCGGATTTTCTCCAGGGCTTCATCGGGATTCAATCCTAAATATTGCCTGAGGCCGGTATCCATCACCTGGAACGGATAAACTGTGAGGTCGGTGGATTTATTCTCTTCCAGGTCAAAAAACCTGAATGGAATGGATATTCCGGCGCGGAACCCTGGCCGGTCGGCATAGCCCATGGAATAGTCCTCGGATATGCCCATGTGAGAGAGGGTCCGGTAGGTGTCGGGCAGATGGATCCTGAGGTAATGCTGCCGGCTGCGCGTGACCGGATGTCCGGTGATCCGCGCCAGCCGCTGGATCTCCTTCTGAATCATGCTGGTAGAGGAGGTGGATCCGTAGGAGGGGTGGATTCCGACGGGATCTTCCGCCGCGAGGTTTCGGATGAGGTGCTGCAGATGCCGGTTTCCGGGGGAGATGTTCTTGTCAAACGGTCCCTGATCGCCGAGCAGGAAGAACCACAGGGGCTTGATTCCGGCTTCCTTGTTAAAATGGCTGATAAGGGCGTAGGTGTCAAACGGATCGGGCTGATTGTCACGGAGCACCTGAAACCTGAAATTTTTCGCCTCCATGTTGTGCCGGTCGCGCCAGATGCCGCCGAGGAATTTCCGTAATCCCTTGTGCGCATAGGCCCATGCATTATCAATGTCTATCGTTGAAATATATTGATAATCAGGCCTTTTTATACTGATATTTTTCCCGAACAAGTCCGTCAGCACCGTTCCAAAGGCATTCGCCCACTGGTTCACGATCGGTTCCTCGATCAGCTTGAGGTGGAACGCCAGGCTTTCAGAAGAGTGAAACCGGTTGTGCTCATCGGGTTCGAACGGCAGGTATTCCTCGTACCTTGAAACAAAATAGAATATCGCCGAAAAAATGTCAAAATCCACCGTAGGGGAGGACCCATTGGTCCTCCCTTCAGACCCATTGGTCCTCCCTTCAGACCCATCCGGGTCGTTGCCAAAAATCACCGGCAGGCCCTGCCACCTTTTGGGGATCAGGCTGGCCGACAGGTCGTGTATGTCGCGTTCGAACAGGAGGCCGGATGCACGGATCCAGGGAGCATCCCCCATGGGTTGGAATGAATAGCAAAGTTTCGGGCCCTCTTCCTGGGCCAGCTCATCCGGGAAAGTGGTTATTCTGAAGTCCAACCCGAGCAGCCGTTTAAAGAGGATATCGAAAGTCCAGGTGACCCGTGGGTTTTCTTCGGGGCTATAGATCAGGATCATAACGATTCAAAATTTACCTGTCAATATACGAATTTATTCCGATGGAACGACCGGCTCAGGGCATCAGGTTGTCATCGGCCATGCTCATGTAGCCCTGATCGGAGAGAATCAGGTGATCCAGCACCGACAGGTCAAGGAGCTGTGCGGCCTCCTTGATTTTCTTGGTGATTTTTAGGTCAGCGTCTGATGGGCTGAGGTTTCCGGAGGGGTGGTTATGGGCGAGGATCAGGGCGGAGGCCAGTTTTTCGACCGCCGCATTCAGGATCAGCCTCACGTCGGTGACGGTACCGGAGATGCCGCCCTGACTGATCCTTACCGACTCGATCACCTGGTTTGATCGGTTGAGCAGGAGTATCCAGAACTCCTCATGGGGAAGGTCGGTGAGTGCTCCTTCGAGCAGCTTGAAAGCATCCTGGCTGCAGCGGATGCGGGGACGAACGGAGGGGGGAGTGGCTTTCCGGCGGCGTGCCAGCTCGAAGCCGGCCTGGATGCGGATCGATTTCGCCTGGCCGATTCCGGGGATCTTCTCCATTTCGGCGAGCGACATTTTGGCCAGCAGGTGCAGGTCGTTGCCGGCTTGCTGCAGGAGGGTCCTCGACAGGTCGAGCGCCGAACGGTTTCGGGTTCCTGTTCCGATCAAAATAGCCAGCAGCTCGGTATTGCTGAGTCCGCCGAGCCCCTGGCGCAGGCATTTCTCGCGCGGGCGGTCCTCGACCGCCAGATCGCGAATTTTAAAATTTGGGTATTCCATACCGGTATAGATGCGCTTCTTCGGCAGGAATGGAAAAATTGTACTGAGAAAATCCGGTTTTTACAAGATATTCTGCAGGTTACAACAGTTTATCGGTTTATCAGTTCTATTTTATAATTTTGTTACATGGAACCGGATAAGTCATATGCAGAATGGTACCTTCAAGCCGATTATGATTTGGAAGTTGCTGAGGATATGTACAGGTCAGGAAGGTATATCTATTGTATTTTTATGTGCCATCTCAGTCTTGAAAAGGGATTGAAGGGACTATTCAACAAAAGAACTGGCGAGTATCCGCCAAAATCCCATAACCTGATTTACTTTGTTGAGAAGATCGGACTGGTCTTATCGGATAGCGATCAGGAGTTTTTATTTGCACTGAACAAGATTTCAGTTCCAACACGATACCCTGAAAACCTTAGGGATTTGATCAAGGAGTTTGACCAGGCCATTACGGAACCTATTTTGAGCACTTCGAAAAAGACACTACAGTGGATCAAGCAGCAGTAAATACGATCATTCGTTTTCTTGGATCTTGTTTGAAGGATGAAGGTCTTACTAATACTTCAATTGCTGTTTTCGGGTCTGCATTAACCAATACAATGGGTCCCGATAGTGATCTTGACCTTATAATTATATCATCTGAATTTACTGGAAAGAGTATTGAGGCAAGAGGAAAAATGACGATGGGTTCAGAGATAAAGACCTTGCGGAAATTCATGATACCCATGGATGTTCTGAATCTTACACCTGATGAGTATAATTCCATGGTCAGTCGGAATATGTTTCCGAGCAAGATCGTTGCCTAACCTTATCCCCAAATCACAAAAAAAGCCCTGCTTTTTGGGCAGGGCTGGGTATTTTGATGCAGGTGGCTGACCTACAGACTGTTTACATGCTTGGTGAGGCTCGACTTCAGGTTGGAGGCTTTGTTATCGTGGATAACATTGATCTTGGCCAGCTTGTCCAACATGGAGGAAACCTTCGGGAGCATTTCGGCTGCTGCGGCTTTTTCCGTGGTGCCTCTCAATTTCTTGATCGCATTACGGGTAGTCTTTGCATAAAACCTGTTATGCTCAGTCTTTTCTACCGTCTGACGGATACGCTTCAATGCCGATTTGTGATGTGCCATTTTTTAACTTCTAAATTTTTCGTAGCCCGTAGGGGAATCGAACCCCTGCTACCAGAATGAAAATCTGACGTCCTAACCCCTAGACGAACGGGCCATATACCTGACCAAGTAAAACTTGGGACTGCAAAAGTAAAGAAAAATTTATTCCGTGCAATAAGAGACGAAAAAAATGTTGCTGGTTGCTGGTTGCTGGTTGCTGGTTACTGGTTGCTGGTTACTGGTTATTTCGCTCTGATGTCATTCCGGTGAAAACCGGAATCTCCTGAAAAATGCTCTGAGGCCGGGGATCCCGGCCTTCGCCGGGATGACAGTTCTGGCGTAACCAGCAACCAGCAACCAGTAACCAGTAATAACCAGTAACAGCATTTACTATCTTTGGTCCCATGCCCGCCCTTGACTTTGAATCGATCCTTTCTGACAGCAGCCGGTCGCTGATGGAATATACATCGATGACGGTTGGTGATGATCCGAAGCTGCTTAAGAAGGTGTTTGACCTTGCTCTTCTCCAGAAAAAGCAGGTCAGTCCGCGGGCGGCGCGGGTTTTTGATCTTTGCTGCGAGCGGAATCCCGGGTTCGTGAGGCCCTATCTGAAGAAAATTGTACGCGAACTGCCGAAGCTGAAGGATCATTCCGTGAAGCGCATCTTTCTTCATATCCTGATCCGCCACCCGTGGGTGGACGATGAAGCGGGAATGGGCCGGCTGATCGACACCCTGTTCCGGTGGCTGGCCGATGATGCGCAGCCGATCGCGGTTAAAGCCTACAGTTTGGCTATCCTTGAAAACCTTTCAACCTTATATCCTGAATTTCGGAATGAACTGATCCTGACGCTTGAAGAGAGCATCCCGTTCTGGGAATCGACCGCCCTTCAGACGCTCGGTCGGAAAATGATGAAAAAATTAACCAGTGCCCGATGAGTTCAAAACAAAAAACCGCCCGCCTGCTCCGCCAGTTCGGACTGATGCAGCCCGTTGATTATTTCCGATTCCTGCTTCTTCGCCGGAAGAACCGGGCGATCAACCAGGATTTCCGCAGACGTTATCCCGATGTGGTGCTTCCGCCTGATTACATGATGTATGAATCCTTCAAGCTGGATTATGAGCGCTATTATATAAATGGCCAGCAAACGGCCGAGTGGCTCGCGCAGCTCGTGGTGCCGCACATCGACCTGAACGGGGCCAGCGTGCTCGACTGGGGATGCGGGCCTGCCCGTATCGTGAGACATCTGAAGAACCTGATCCCGGAGGCCACCTATTATGGCACCGACTATAATCCCGATACCATTGCCTGGTGCTCCAACACCTTCAACGATATCTATTTCCATTCCAACGACCTGATGCCGGGACTGGTTTATGAAAAAGAGATGTTCGACCTGGTGTACGGCATATCCATCTTTACGCACCTGTCGGAGGAGGCGCATCATGCCTGGCTCCGGGAGCTTACGCGGGTGCTGAAGCCCGGAGGCATCCTGCTGTTAACTCTGCACGGAGCCGGTTTCCGGGGAAAACTAACGGATCCGGAAGCAGCGGAGTTCGATGCCGGCCACCTGGTTATCCGCGGCCGCGTTCGGGAAGGGCACCGGACGTTCGCCGCCTTCCATCCCGAAGAGTGGGTGAAGGGCTGGGTGAAGGGGATGGAGATTTTGCAGCATCTGCAGGGAGCTGAACTGGAGCAGGATACTTATATACTTAAGAAGAAAGAAGAAAGAATAAAGAATAAAGATTAAAGAAGAAAGATGGGTTCGGGAGAAATCAGCAACGGGGCTGGGACAAAACCCCCGGGTTGAAACCCGGGGTTACTAATGTCTATCGAAGACGATTTTCTAATCATTCCGAAAACTCTTATAATATTGAATGTTAGTGTTTTATATCGTTCGCTTGTGCTATGCACCAAGGAAGAAGGTTGCTCTTCAGTAACCCTGGGCTTCAGCCCGGGGCTTTTTGTCCCAGCCCCAAAGGAAACTAAAGAATTAGCAACAGGATTCCGGCGGCAATGCCAACTTCGAGCACGGCGGGAACCACGGTGATGCCGTTGGTGGCGCGGAAAAGCTTTACGGGATTGATGGAGGCTGACTTTTCACCTGAGTTGATGACCTGCCTGTATTTTTCGGGTATATCGGGGATGCCGTTGCCGTTGGTGTCGGGCAGGCTGCCGGCATATTTCATTACCGCCACCCACTCCTTGATTTCCTGAATGCCCGGCTGATCAGGGTTCATATCCATGATCGCATGGTTGAAGTCGGGGATCGGCTTGCACTCACCATCTTTCGGTACAACTTTCAGGATCCCCTTGGTTACCTCCTTTATCAGGCCAAAAAATTGCAGAACATAAATATTGCTGGCGATGCTGTAACAATCAGACGCATCATTGGAAATCCGGATCGCCTCATACCCATCCCTGTCGTTTCCCAGCTCAATGTCATACACACGGTCGAGCGGCATGCGGAGGGTATTGTATTTAAACCGGATCCCCGACCAGTAGGCATAGGTTCCGGAGGAGGATGCGCCCGAAAAGAGCATCACATCGAGAATGGTTTTAAGCTCCGCACCGGTGACGAAAATTTTTGCCATGGAATAGCCGGGTGCTTTGTCTGTTGTTCCGAGACCCAGCGGGAAGATGCGGAACAGATCAGCCGGAAGCTGCTTTCCGTCCTGACCCCTGATGATCTCGTCGCGCGTGAGACCCGCGGTAACGAGAACCACATCGGTTGTATTCACTTCCCTCAGGTACTCCCAGATGGCATCGGCCAGGAAGGGACCCAGATTTGAGTTCTCCAGGCAGCTCTGCTCGCTGAAATTCAGATCGAAGGCGGTTTCCACCACCGGTTTGTCCACTTTGAAGCCATAAGGTTCGAATAGTTTCTTACCGATCAGCTTCTGCTGGTCGAGGATCATTCGGTGGATCGCGGGGTCGCCCTGAATTTCATCGTTCACGGGAATCAGTTCACCCGAAAGCAGAACCACGCCGGCCGCTGTTTTTTCAATCTCCAGCTTCCCCACATAACGTCCCTCACCTCCGGCCTGAACAATGGGTATATTGTTAACAACCAGCGGTTTGGTCAGGCTTGTGTGGGAGTGGCCCGAAATGATCAGGTCGATGCCGGGGACAGCCTTGGCCAGATCCACATCTTCGCCCATCCAGCCTTTCTTTGCATTAAAAACTAACCCGCAGTGCGACAGGCAGATGACCACATCAGCCTTTTCATTCTCCCGTAAGAATTTTACCATTTCCCTGGCTTTCTCAATCCGGTCGGTAAAAGCCGCGGGTTTAACATACGGAGCAACCTGCGCTGCTTCTATGCCCATCAGGCTGAAGAGGCCGATTTTCAGTCCGTTGCGTTCCAGGGTCCGCCAGGTTTTTAGGACTCCTGTTTTATAGAGGTTTTCGAGTGCGTCATCACCGGTAGAATCGGGATTAAACCTGATGTTTGACAGCAGCATGTCCGGAATATCGCGCTCGGCGGATTTTGCCAGCATTTTGGCGAGCATTTCGACCCCGAAATCAAACTCATGATTTCCGATAGCCGCCACATCATAGCCCAGCTGTTTCATGAGTTGAAGCTGAAAGCCCGTTTCAGCCTCAACGGTGTGAAAAATCGTTCCCATGCTGAAATCTCCGGCATCAAGAACCAGGAGCGAAGCGGCGTTCCGGCTCTTATAGTCTGAAATAATCGTGGCAATGCGGGCGAATCCTCCTACCGTCTTATCATCATTCACGGTCAGCGGTGTGTAGTCGGCCTCCGGTCCGTAGCCCATGAGCCGGGAATGCATGTCATTGGTATGCAGGATGGTCAGCTTTTGCGCGGCAAGCGGCTGAAGGGCCAATGCCAGGAGTAGAAGGCCTGATAGTATCCGGTTCATAGGGTTTGGATTTAGGATTAAAAATAATATTTATCAGACACGTTCCCCCGCCGTTTTAATAAAAGCTTATTTTCATACATCAATTATTCCGATATGAAACATCTGATAATCATAACTGTTTGTGCCCTGATGTCTTCTTTTTCCGGTTTCAGCCAGCAGCTTTGCGTGGGCAATTACTGGACTGAGGCTCAGGGTAAGGCGCACCTCGACAGCGTTCTGCAGCAGGTAACCGGCAAGCCGCAATGGGAGGCACGGGCTAAAATAATCAGGGAGCAAATACTGGAAGGATCAGGATTGACGGACCTTTTCAGCAAGCGGCCCATACCGCGTGTAAAAATCGGAACCGTGCATGAACTGGACGGATACCGTGTTTCGAACATGGCCATTGAGAGCGAGCCCGGCTCCTGGATCACGGGAAACCTGTATGAGCCGGTGGGGCAGAAGGGACCGTTTGCGGGTATCCTTTGTCCGCATGGCCACTGGTCGAATCCGGCCGATTACGGCCGCTACCGGCCCGACATGCAGAAGCGGTGCGCGGTGCTGTGCCGCATGGGCTCGGTGGTTTTTGCCTATGACATGGTTGGCTATGGCGACAACCGCCAGGCGGCCGGTCACGAAGTTCCGCCGGCCTTTCAGATCCAGACCCGCAACAGCGTCAGGATCGTGGATTACCTCACCAGCCGCAAGGATGTTGATGCCAAACGCATCGCGGTTACCGGCGCCTCCGGGGGCGGAACGCAATCCTTTATCCTGGCAGCGATAGACAGGCGGGTGGCAGTATCGGTACCAGCGGTTCAGGTATCGGCCCATTTTTTTGGCGGATGCGTGTGTGAGAGCGGCATGCCGATCCATAAGAACGGCTCTTTCCAGACCAGTAACGTTGAGATAGCCGCCCTGGCTGCTCCCAGGCCGATGCTCCTGATCTCCGACGGGGCCGACTGGACAAAGAACACGCCGGTTGTGGAGTTTCCTTTTATACAAAAAATATATCAGCTTTACGGCCGAGAAGGGGTGGTTGAAAATGCCCATTTCTCCGCCGAAGGGCATGATTACGGTTTCACCAAGCGGCAGGCGGCGTACGTTTTCATGGCCAAACACCTTTCGTTGAATGCGGATCCGGAGGTGCTGGGGGAGGGGTGGGTGAAGATAATTGCGATTGACGATTTGCGGATGACGGAATAGGGAAGAGGTTGCCGGTTGCCGGTTACCGGTTGCCGGTTAGGCCAGAACTGTCATTCCGGCGGAAGCCGGAATCCCCAGCCTCGGAGCATCTTGCAGGAGATCCCGGCCTTCGCCGGGATGACAGCCTCGGAGCATCTTGCAGGAGATCCCGGCCTTCGCCGGGATGACAGCCATAGGGTACGGGCTGGCCTAAGCGCCAGCCTAACCGGCAACCGGTAACTGGCAACCGGCAACTTATAACAGAAAACTATGGATATCAAAGGAGTAATTTTTGACCTTGACGGGTTGCTGATTGATTCGGAGAAGCTCTACCGGAAGGTTTCGTATGTGCTGGCTGAGAGGCTGGGTAAGGAGTTGACGGAGGAGATCCGGGCTAAGCAGATCGGGCGGTCGCCGCTGGCGGCGAACCAGGTGTTCCGCCGGGAGCTCGGGATCACCAGTCACACGGCCGAAGAGCTGATGGATCTGCGGAACGGTATGATGCTCGATGAGTTCAGGAACCATGTGGAGATGATGCCGGGGGGCATGGAGATCCTCCGGGCGCTCCATGGCCGGGTGAAGCTTGCGATAGCGACCGGATCACCCATGCAGCTGACGGATGTGGTGCTGGAGCGGCTGAACATCCGGAAATATTTTGATCACATACAGACTTCGGATACCGTTCTGCATGGAAAGCCCGATCCGGAGATCTACCTGACCACCCTTAAGGTGCTGGGCCTTCAGCCGGCTGAGTGCGTGGTACTCGAAGACTCCCCTTTGGGCGCCGAAGCCGGTGTGCGGGCCGGGTGCAGGGTGATTGCCGTGCCGGAGG
>CAYQFT010000123.1:0-10823 GCA_964416825.1 uncultured Porphyromonadaceae bacterium | reverse complement strand
TAAAAAATGTTACCGGTTGCCGGTTGCCAGTTGCCGGTTTTGCCAGAACCAAACTTTCAGCAAGGAAATCCTTCATTAAGCACCAAGGTAACTAAAAAGCTTAACCGGTAACCGGTTACCGGCAACCGGCAACTGGTAACCAGTAACCCGCAACAATATTTATCTTTGTAACAAACGCACTACTATGAACACCACCATTCCTCCGGCAAAAATCTACCAGTACCTGCTGATCGGCGTCATCCTGATCATGGGGTGGACGCTATGGAAGGAGCTGAATTTTCTCTTTCCTTCCTTCCTGGGGGCAGTAGCTCTCTATATTCTCCTGAAGGACCCAATGGCGTGGCTGATGAAGCAGAAGCACATGAAAGACTGGATTGCATCACTCATACTGATGCTGGTAACCGTTGTCATTCTCGTGGTTCCACTTTGGTTTATCATTAAGTTATTAATCGAAAAGGCTCAGCCGTTGATTCAGTCGCCTGAGTTCTTTACCGATATTTTTGCCAAGATCAATGCCTACCTTCAGGATGAGCTTGGATTGGCAGTTCTGAGCCAGGATACACTTCAGAAATTTAGCGGCACGCTGACGAATTTCGCGCAGAAAACACTCAGTGGGACCCTGAACACTGTTCTGGTTCTGGTTTTCATGTATACTTTCCTGTTTTTCATGATGGTCAACAGCCGGAAAATGGAGCGTTTCGTCCAGAACAACCTGCCTTTCAGTGATGTCAACCGGCAAAAGCTTCTGAATGAGGTAACCCGGATGGTGCGAAGTAATTCCATCACCATACCCACTGTGGCATTCCTTCAGGGATCAGTCGCCTTGATCGGATACCTGGTATTCGGAATCCGCGAACCCTGGCTGTTGGGCGTTCTTACTGCCATCTCCTCGATGATCCCGGTGGTGGGAGCTATGCTTGTATATCTGCCCGTTGTTATTTATACACTGGCAACCGGATCATTCGGGCCCGGCATCGGGCTGATGATCTGGTGCTTTGTCCTGGTGGGCTCCGTCGACAATGTTGCCCGTTTCATGCTGCAAAAAAAGCTGGCAAATGTTCATCCTCTGATAACCATCCTCGGGGTCATCCTGGGAACCAAGCTTTTCGGTTTGATCGGCCTGATATTCGGGCCGCTGACCATCACGCTGTTTGTGGCGTTGATCAAGATTTACTTTAACGAGTTTGGGAATATTGGACGTAAAGGGGCACAAGGGCACGAGGAAGGGCACGAGGGCACAGGGGCACAAGGGCACAAGGGCACAGGGGCACAGGGGCACGAGGAAGGGCACGAGGGCACAGCGGCACAAGGGCACAAGGGCACAGGGGCACAGGGGGCCGAACCAGTAACCAGCAACCAGTAACCAGTAACCAGTAACCATCATATGAAACGCATCTTTCTTCTCTTTCTTCTTTCTTTCGCCTTTCGCCTTTCGCCTTTCGCCTTTTCACAAACGGAGCCTGCGAAAGACAAAGAATCAAGAATGTCCTGGTTTGCAGATGCCAAGCTCGGCATCTTCGTCCACTACGGCATTTATGCAGTGGACGGGATCGATGAATCCTGGGCGTTCTACAATGGAAAGATTTCCCATGAGAATTACATGAAGCAGCTCAAGGGTTTTACTGCCAGGAAGTTCGATGCAGCGAAATGGGCCGACCTGTTTGATGAGGCAGGGGCTAAGTATGCGGTATTGACGAGCAAGCACCACGACGGCGTGGCGATGTATGACACCAAAATGAACGACCTGAGCGTCGTGAAGAAATCGGCCGGCAAAAAGGATATCGTGGAACCGTTCTGCAAGGCGGTGCGCGACAAAGGCATGAAGGTTGGGATTTACTATTCGTTGATTGACTGGTCCCATCCCGATTATCCGAATTTCACCGGTCAGAAGAAGCGGTACGAAAACGATACCATCCGTTGGAACAAGTTCCTTGGCTTCATGAACGGTCAGCTCGACGAGATCGCCACCCGGTTCAAGCCCGATTTGTGGTGGTTCGATGGCGACTGGGAGGCCGATGCCAAAGGGTGGGGCGCCCCGCAGATCAAGCAAAAGCTGTTAACCTATAATCCAGGGGTGATCGTCAATTCACGCCTCCAGGGTTACGGCGATTATGATACCCCGGAAAATGGCGTTCCCATTACCAAGCCGGTCAGTCCGTGGTGGGAACTCTGCATGACCATGAACGATGCCTGGGGCTACCAGCCGACCGATAAAAACTACAAAACCCCGAACCAGGTGATCCGGATTTTCGCCGACTGCATCGGGCTGGGCGGCAACATGCTGCTCGATATCGGGCCAAAAGAAGATGGCACCATTCCCGAGGAGCAGGTAGCCATCCTTAAGGAACTGGGCCGCTGGACCCACAAGCACGCCGATGCCATCTACGGAACCCGTGCCGGCATCCCGCGCGACTGGTATTCCGGTCCGAGCACCCGGTCGAAGGACGGCAAAAAACTCTACCTGTTCATCGAGCATAAACCCAATGGACCCATCGTGGTAAAAGGACTGAAGAATAAGGTCGCCACCGCCTGGGTGGTGGGCACGGGCGTTACCATCAACACGAAGGTGATGATGAAGCCCTGGTGGAGCAGCAACCCCGGACAGTTGTATGTCGATGTGCCGGAGGACCAGGTGGACCCGCAGGTGACGGTGGTTTGCCTGACGTTGGAAACAGCGTTGGAATAATGTGCCAATATGCCAATGTGCCAATTTGATAATGTGCCAATGTGCCAATATCGTAGGGGCGGACCCGTGGTCCGCCCGTTTCAGGAAAAATAAAACCAGATTACCATGGCATATGATGAATTTTTGGCTGAACGCATAGAACGGGTTTTGCATGAAAAAAACGTACCGTTCTTTGGCAAAAAGATGTTTGGTGGCATTTGCTATATGATCGATGAGAAGATGTGCGTGGGTGTGCTGAAGAGGGAGCTGATGGTGCGGATTGATCCGGTTCAGCATGATGAGTTCTGCGCGAATCCCGGTGCAAAACCGATGGATTTTACCGGCGCCTCCATGAAAGGTTTTGTGATGGTTGAGCCGGAGCATGTCGACCTGGATGAGGATCTGGAGCGATGGCTCGACCGGGCCCTTGAGTTCAATCCAAGAGCAAAATCAAGCAAGAAATAATGAAACCCTGGGCTTACAAAATGATCCTGGTGATCATCCTGGCTATGGCGGCCATGCTGATTTATACCCGCCATCAGGTGATCATTTGCGGGAGTGCCGATAATGATCTGGTGCGGTCGCTGAAAGGATCCGGGCAACAATATAAGCTCGTTGACCTCCCCGAAAAGGCTGTCAAATCCGCCCGCCAGGGTTCAGGTGTACTGATCCTGGCAGAGGAATATCCTTACAAAACCACGGTGATTTCAGAGGATGTTCTCAGAAAGGCGAAACGAAAGCGTCTGAGACTTTATATCGAGTACCCCGACCAAATTCCCGGTTTGAATCTGAGTGATGAACCGATTCTGATGAGCCTTGAGAGAGGGGTGATTCTCTCGGAGGAGATTCATAAAGGACTACCACCCATGTCGCTTATCGGATTGAATCACTGTTATATACAGCCAGTTGAGGTTGATTCAAGCCTGATAATCATGGCTAAAGTTGCCGGTTTCGACAAGGCAGAGTACGGAACCGGAGGGGTACCCAATTACCCGCTGCTCTTCGAACATCAGGGTATGTTAATCGCAACTTCCAAGCTGAGCCATTTCGCTTCCGGTCGATACGGACCGGTGGATTCATGGAAGAAGATCTGGAAATATATACTTACAAGGGTCAGTGGCAACAGGCAGCTGGAATTTCCCAACTGGGTTCAGTATCTGGGGCCCAGCTTCCGGAGCATACCCCTGCCTTATGGCGCAAGGGAGAGTTCCATTTCGCGGGGAGCTGAATGGTTTTTCAACGGTCGTTTTTTCATCGATCCTTCGTGGAAGGAGATGTGGCTGAAATACCAGGGCGACGGCACCAATCCTTTTGGTCCGCCGGTTCCGCAGGAATATCCCAACGGCGACGGCTCACTCGGGATTCTCGAAGGCCATGCTTCCCGGGTAGCCTGGGATGGGGCGGAGGAGTACCGCTACTGGATTCGCAACGATGTGCAGGGAGAGGTTTCGATGGCCCTGGCAGCGGCGGGCAGCTATCTGGATAAACAGGAATACAAAAATATTTCGGGCAACCTGATTGACTTCATTTTCAGCAGCATCATCCGGAACGGGCCGCGGAATGATCCGAATGATCCCAATTACGGACTGATGGGCTGGTCGCTCACGCATCCCTGGGTATACTACCAGGATGATAATGCGCGATCACTGCTGGGTATCATCGGAGCATCGGCCAATATCGGAACCGGCAAATGGGACCGGCAGATCGCAGAGGGGATACTGGCTAATTTCCGGACTACCGGGGTGAATGGATTCCGAGGGGAACGCATTCATGAGCAGGATCTTACGAGACTCGGCCTGGAGTATTTCCAGAAGATGGAGCTGATCAACCCGCATCCGCATTTCGAATCCTGGATCTGGGCCACCTATCTGTGGCTCTATGATAAAACAAAGTTTCAACCGCTCCTGGAGAAAACCGAGCGGGCGATCCGACTGACCATGGAAGCTTATCCCGATAGTTGGTCGTGGACCAATGGCATCCAGCAGGAGCGGGCCCGCATGATTCTGCCCCTGGCCTGGCTGGTGCGGGTCTCCGATACCCCGGAACACCGGCAATGGCTGGATATCGTGGTTAACAAACTGCTTGAAAACCAGGTGAGTTCGGGAGCTATACGTGAAGAGCTCGGGAAAGGCTCAAGCCCCTTCGACCAGACCCATTCGAACGCCCAGTACGGATTGTATGAAGCCCCCCTGATCTTTCGCAACGGCGATCCGGTGGCGGATATGCTGTACACTTCCAACTTCGCCTTCTTCGGGCTGCAGGAAGCCAGCCGGGCAACCGGTAATCCCAAATACCAGGAGGCGACTGAAAAACTGTCGGAATTCCTGACCCGCATCCAGGTGAAAAGCGAACGGTGGAAAGACCTAGACGGCGCCTGGTTCCGGGCGTATGATTATGAGCGCCAGGACTACTGGGCTTCCAATGCTGATGCGGGATGGGGCGCCTGGGGCACGCTCACCGGATGGATCCAGAGCTGGATTGTTTATACCCAGATCCTCACGGAAACCAAAACCAGCTTCTGGGAGCAGACTGCCGGCTCAGCGATTGGTCCGGTGGCAGGTGAAACCATTAAACTGATGATGAAATGAAAAGGTCACTCTCCCTCTTTAGCCTGATATTCTTGCTCGGGGCGGCTGCCGGCATCTCTCAGCCCTCAGGGTATCCGTTCAGGACATTTACCGCTTTCCGTCAGAACCTTGAGCGGATTGCCACCATCCCTGATCCGCCCGAGCGGATTAAGCTCACGGATGTCCTTTGGAATGAGTTGAAGGAGGGGAAACAGATCCCTTTCCGGATGGGCGATTCCGTGGCCTTCCTCTATCGGGGTGAAGCAAAATCGGTATCCTGGGCGGGGGATTTCAGCCGCTGGCAGCCGGCAGTGCCTGGCTTTACAGGTGTGCGGATCGGGTTTTCCGATATCTGGATGGCCGTTCAGAAGATGGCGCCCGATTCAAGGCTTGACTATAAAATTGTGGTCGATGAGAATTGGATTATCGACCCGGATAATCCCTACGTTCAGTGGAGCGGGATGGGGCCCAATTCGGAACTCAGGATGCCCTATTGGAAGTTTCCTGATGAAACTGAGCTCGCCCCGGATGTTATCCGCGGCAATGTTACGGACAATATCAGGGTTAAGAGTGAAAAGCTTGGCTATGAGGTTAATTACAAGGTATATACACCCTATAATTATGCGACTTCGGAAAACTTGCCGGTAATCTATGTCACTGATGGCCATGAGTATGCCGATGACAGGAAGGGAGCAATGGTGATTGTTCTCGATAACCTGATATTCAGCGGGGAGATCAAACCGGTGATGGCGGTTTTCATCGATCCGCGCGATCCGGCTGATGAGAGCAAGAACCGGCGGATGCAGGAGTACGTATGCAGTCAGAAATTTGCGGATTTTGTTGGGGATGAGTTGATTCCCATTATCGATAAAAGTTATAAAACCCATGCCTGTCCGGATGACCGGGCCATCCTGGGCACCTCGCTGGGTGGAATGAATTCCGCTTGGTTCGGAGCTGTTCGTATCAATGATTTTCATCTCCTGGGTATCCAATCGCCGGCCTTCAACAAAACGGTTCTCGACCGTTTCGCCAAATCTGAATGGTTCCCTTTTCGGGTCTATATGACGACCGGCGTGGTTTATGATACGCAGAAACAGGCGCTTGAAATGAAATCCATTCTTGAGAAAAACCAGGTTCCGCTGCTGTACCGGGAGGTGAACGAGGGACACTCTTGGGGAAACTGGAGGGCGCTGCTGCCAGAGATGATGCGGTGGTTCTTTGGGAATTGACCGACGACTGATGACGGACGACGGATGCGAACGGTCATCCGCCAACGGTCATACTGGTTATTCAGTTAGAGAAATATCCGATCATTTATTTGGTCATGTGAGTTTAGTTTTAAAACTTTATAACGATTTAATTATGAAGCCAATGAAAACTATCCCCTTGGTTTATTCAATTTCAGCATTGGTCCTTTTGTTTTGCTTTTCTGGATGCGACGAACTGGACCCTAAATGCGATGGTGCAAACTATGTGGATATGGACTTGATCTCACCAGGACCAGATGGCCGTAATGGCGTCCTTAGCAACCTGGATCATTATTTGAAAAACGGCACCTGGTATTTTTATCATAACATAACAACTTCGCCAGCCTGTGGACAATCCACGCTGGACATCGTTTATTCTGTAATCTTCAGTTCTGCGCTGCCTCAAAAGTATGGACTGGAGCCGGTTCTCGAAATCGATGGGAATCTGCCGCGGACGAAAGACCAATACGGCTATTCACCCTATGGGGACTATAACCGGATAATGCAGGGTAATTTTTTTGGCGTTGTTGATGTGTCAACACCTCACATCTTTTCGATCAAAGCTGGATTTGAACTACGAGGCGCAGGAAATATGCTGGAGACGGAAGTTTTAGAACTCGTCAAGCAATATTTTTCAGAAGTCAAGGTAAGGGTTCATTATCTTAAATTATAAGAGTATGAAAAGATTATCAGGATTAATTCTGCTGATAGCCATTATTCCGATTCTTGTCCAGTGCGGTGATTATGAAACATCCATTTCATATGGCAGGATGGATTGTACGGATGCTGTGGTAACCACCGATGTTTTTACATTCGATTCCCTGAATTTGATAGAAAAATACCGGGTTGATGAAATTGATGATTTCGGGATGGCCAATGTTTATTTCAACTGTCCTGTTAAGAATGGTTGTCCTGGTGACAGCGTAACCCTCGAGTTCACCTGCCATTTAGTTCACGGATCACCGATAAATGTTTATGTTACCCAAACGGTTGTGAATAACCTGGATGAGACCGTTGGCAGTGCCACTTTTGCATCGGTTCTTGTGGGAAATGATTATGAAATTACAAGCCGGGGTAGATATTTGGCTCCAAAAGATGCTTCCGATACCGAGTTTACCGCAACGGTAGCCCTTGTATTTGAATCATCGGGAGATGATGTGAAGGATATGGTTTTTTTAAGGCGATATTTCAAAGATCTTACGGTTAGGTTTACCTATTCGAAGATTTCTGATTGAAGATTGAGGAACGAAAGGGCATGCGTTAAAAATCGTAAATTGTCCATCGTAAATCGTCAATAAGATTCCCATGAGTGAAGATATGCGCATGATAACCGAGATCGGGTTCAACATTTTTTACCTGGTCTTTATTTGGATATTGGTCTACAAAATGTTCCGGGCCAACGGGTACCGGTCGTACACAGATCGCGGCGTAGGGCACCTGTTCCGGCTTGGTTTTCTGTTTCTTGCGATCGGCGACACGGGGCATGTGGGATTCAGGGTTTGGGCGTATGCGCTGGGTTCGCTTGACTCAACGGTGCAGGTTTTTGGTCTGGTGATTCCCCTGGTGGGCGCCGGGGCGCTCTCCACGGCTGTTCTGGTAACGGTGCTTTATATGCTGATGGCTGAGGCTGAAAGGCGGCGCTTTAACATGCCCTGGAATCTTTTCTATGTTGTGCTGCTTCTGGCAGGTCTTTCGAGGTTTGTTGTGATGGCCTTACCCGGCAATCACTGGGAAAACTCCGTACCACCAGCGGAGATGTCGCTCTACCGGAATATTCCCCTTGCGGTTCTGGGGCTTGGACTAGCCATCCTGATGCTGTTCCATGCAAGAAAAAAGAAGGACCGGTTCTTTACTTATTTGGCTATACTGATCTTTATATCCTTTGCCTTTTATTCACCTGTCATCCTCTGGGTTCAGAAGGTTCCCATGCTGGGCATGCTGATGATTCCAAAAACCATCGCCTACCTGTTAATGGCGGTAGCCGTTTACCGGAAATTTTTCAGAAAGATTTCTAAATAAACAGAAAGGGCAGCCCGCAGGCTGCCCTTTTCTTTTTTCTTTGTGCCCTCACGGGGACTAGTTATAGTTTACAGTTACGGTCAGGTCGCTGGCGTTGGTGTAGGAACCGGCTGCCTGGCTGGCACCTACGTTCAGGGTAGCACCAACTTTTACAGTCTGGGTTCCGCCGGTCAGAGTACCGGTTGAACTCGGAGTGCTGGTGAAGCTGTTGACAACCATCGTTCCGGAAGCTGAACCGGTAAGGGTTACGGAAGCCGGAAGAGTGATTGAGAAGGTGTATCCGGTAGCTCCGGTTACGGTGAAGTCGGCAGCGGCAAATGAACCCGTGGTGGCCGGGAGGGTAACGCCTCCGGTGGCGGTGCGTGTTCCGGCAGGAGCCATAACTACGGTACCTGCGTTGTTGTTGACGGCTACATTACCGAAAGAAAGGTCAGCTACCTTGGTGATGGCAATCGGGGTCACGATCGTTGCGGAAGTGGAGGCCGAAGCGGAAACACCCGTCTGAGCGTTAGCGGAAAATGCGAATCCGGTGAGGATTACTGCGAGGGCGAAAAGTTTCTTTGAAGTTTTCATGGCTTTTGTTTTTATTGTTTTTTTAATTTTTTCAATACTGTTTACACTGTCAGACAGTCAAACGACGTTCCAGTTTGGTATACCAAATATAACGCATTGAAAAACAGACAATTAAAAATCAGCCAATTGTCTGGGAAATTCCAAATATTGGAAATTAGTGTTTGTTTTCGGAATATCGAGGGGTTTACGAATTCCGTCCCGGCTTGATAATCAGCCTCAGGGATTGGTCGTAGGTCATATAGTTCCAGGCCCAGTTGATGAAGATGAAGAACCGGTTCTTGGTTCCCACGATTGCCATCAGGTGGACTAGAATCCAGATGAGCCAGGCAAAAAAACCGCGGAAATGAACCCTGCCCAGGTCTACTACGGCCTTATTCCTGCCGATCGTAGCCATCGAGCCTTTGTCCTTGTATGAGAATGGTTGCGGGGTCTCGTTTTTCTTCAGCCTGAGAAGATTTTTTGCCAGCATCCGGGCTTGCTGGATGGCGGGCTGGGCCACCTGGGGGTGACCGTTCGGAAAAGCCTCCTCCGTCATCAGGGCCTGATCACCGATCACGTAAACATTTTCGAATCCTTCCAGCCGGTTAATGCGGTCCACTACAAGCCGTCCTCCCCTTCCGCGCTGTGCAGACTCCAGTCCGGCCAGCAGCGGAACCTGGATTCCGGCGGCCCAGAGAACGGTGCAGGTACTGATTTTCTCTCCTGTACTCAATAGGATTGCCGACCCATCGAAGTCTTGTACGGCTGCTCCTGTCCGTATGATCACACCCATGTTTTCCAGATACCTCGTAGCATCCTGGGAAGAGGCTTCCGACATAGGAGCCAGGATTTTGTCTGCAGCCTCCAATAGAAAAATGTTCATCCGCCTGAAATCCAGTTCGGGGTAATCGATCGGGAAAACGAATTTTTTCATGTCTGCAATGGACCCGGCCAGTTCCACCCCGGTGGGTCCGCCGCCAACCACAACAATATTCATCACCTGCTCCTGTTGCTCCGGATCGGTCAGGTTAAGTGCCTTTTCGTAATTCTCGAGTAGAATATTCCGCATCCGGATCGCCTCCGAAATCGACTTCATGGACAGACTGTTCTTTTCGAGGTCCTTATTACCAAAGAAATTGGTGGATGCGCCCATCGCCAATATCAGAATATCGTAATCAAGGGTCCCCAGATCCGTATACAGAATCTGTTTTTCAGCGTCTATCCGTTCGAGATTTGCCATCCTGAAATGGAAATCGGAGATACCCTGGAAGAGTTTGCGCAAGGGGAATGCAATCGAACTGGGTTCCAGACCGGAAGTTGCAACCTGGTAATACAGGGGTTGGAACTGGTGGTAATTGTTACGATCAATTAGCACTACCTGGAACCCTTTGTTTTCAAGGCTCCGGACCAGGCGGAGACCGCCAAAGCCGGCTCCGGCTACTACGATTCGCGGCCGGTCGGTTCGCGGCAGGTTGGGAATGGGATTCATGCGGGGCATCCTTTTGTGATTAAGATAACAAAAACCAGCCAGTTTTGTTTCGAGTGAGTTAAAAAAGAAGAGGCGCACCTTGGTGCGCCTCTTCTTTTTTCTTTTTGTGCCCGTTGGGGCGACCTGCGGTCGGCCGGGTTCGTGCCAGTATGGGCGACCTGCGGTCGCCCGGGATGACGGGCGACCGCAGGTCGCCCTTACGGGGACTAGTTGTAGTTGACAGTTACGTTCAGGTCGCTGGCGTTGGTGTAGGAACCGGCTGCCTGGCTGGCACCTACGTTCAG
>CAYQFT010000122.1:10700-10934 GCA_964416825.1 uncultured Porphyromonadaceae bacterium | reverse complement strand
AGGCTGAAGAAGGCGAGGGGGAGATGAAACAGGTTCGAACGTTGAGGCTCCAGCGCAGAGTGTTGAATGTTGAAAATGAGATTCAGGGAGGTTCAGGCTGTCATCCCGATGAAAATCGGGATCCCCTTGTCCAACCCAGCCAATCCCTGAATCTGAAATCTCAACACTCAACACTCTGCGCTGGAGCCTCAACGTTGATTTTCCTGCTTCTCCTTCAACCCTTTATAAACATGC
>CAYQFT010000122.1:0-10690 GCA_964416825.1 uncultured Porphyromonadaceae bacterium | reverse complement strand
TCAAACCTTCATTAATATAATCCCGGCGCAGCATCCAATAATAAAAATCGGATTGTTGGCGGATGTCCAATACTGCGGCTGCCCAGCCGCGGGCACCCGCAACTACCGGCTCAGCCTGGGAAAAACAGAAGAAGCTGTCAGAGAGCTGGTTAAACAGAAAGTCGACCTGACAGTGCTGCTGGGGGACGTGATCGACCGGGGTGCTGAGAGTTTCGGGCCGGTATTCGAGAGACTGAGGCCGCTGGGGAGGGAGGTTGTGATCGTGCAGGGGAATCACGACTTAACAGAAGGCGAAAGAAGAAAGGCGAAAGGCGAAAGAAAGATTTTAAGAAGGCAAGAGGCTTTGATTATGGGGGGAGTGAGGATGTTGTTTCTGAATGCGATGGTGAACAGTATGGAGGGATGGCCGGAGGGGAGCAGGGAGCACAATATCGGGCTGGAAACGTATAACCGCTTAAAATCTGAAGGTGCGCCAAATGCGCAGGAATGGAACGGCGGGTTGGGTGAGAAACAGCTCCGGTGGATCCGGCATCAGGTTAAAAAATCAAACCGGAACCATCAGCCGCTTCTTCTCTTCTGCCACATGCCTGCCCTGCCCGGCGATGCACACAGTCTCTGGGATACCCCGCAATTGCTGGAAATCCTGAAAGAATCCGATAAACAGGTTCTGTATCTGTGCGGCCACAAGCACTCCGGCGGCGATGATACTATCGGTAATGTCCGGATAATCAATCTCAAAGGGATGGTTGAAGGAACTACCAACGCGTTCGGCATCCTTTCCATTTATCCGGATCGGATTGAGCTGAAAGGATATGGCGTACAGGGGAGTGCGGAAGTGAGATTTTGAAGGTAGAGGTTCGAACGTTGAGGCTCCAGCGCAGAGTTTTGAGTGTTGAAAATTAGGTCCAGGTGGGCCTAAGGCTGTCATCCCGATGAAAATCGGGATCCCTTGGGCATACCAGAAACTCCCTGAATCTATAATTTGCCTATATTTGAATGAAGCTACATAAAACGTGTCCATGGAAAAGTCAACCTCACTAACCTATAAAATACTCCTCCATAAAGAGCCGGAAGGTTCATATACAGTTACAGTACCAGCACTACCAGGCTGCATAACGTATGGAGACAATGTGGATCATGCAATTGACATGGCTAAGGAGGCAATTGAGCTTTACATTGCTGAACTCCGGGCCACCGGTCAGCCAATTCCTGACGATAGCATGACTCTCGAGTATTCCCTGAACCTGACTGAACATTGAATTATTCAGCTAAAAACCTGATCCGGATTCTGGAAGAGAACGGCTACGCATTCCGCCGTTCCAATGGGAGTCATCACATTTATTATCACCCCGATAAAAAGAAAGTGATTGTTGTACCCGTTCATGGAAACAAAGACCTACCTAAAGGAACCTTCCATGCTATATTACGCCAGGCCGGATTAGGCAAAACCGAAAATGAGGGAGTCGTTTAAATTCATTGATTCAATTTTGGAGATTCCAACGTTGAGGCTCCAGCGCAGAGTGTTGAATGTTGAAAATTAGATCCAGGTTGGCCTATGGCTGTCATCCCGATGAAAATCGGGATCCCCTTGGGCATACCAGAAAATCCCTGAATCTGAAATCTCAACATTCAACACTCTGCGCTGGAGCCTCAACGTTGAAAACTAAATCTCGAAATTCAAAAAGTCAATCCATAACTTCCAGGATTAAGGCCTGATCAACAGACGCTTGTGGGCCCAAGGTTCCATCGTCCGCTCACAATCTCAACCATCTGGCTCATGACTAACCCCAGCCTTCAGGCTGGGGACCCGGGCGGCTGAGTATCCGGCAGGCTGGCCACCGCAAAGCACACCCTCCCCCTCCCTGCCGTCAGCAGTCTGCGGTCTGCCGTCATCCCCCACCTCCCAAATACTCACCCAACCCCGCCAACCACTCATTCACCGCATAGTTTTTTGGATCTCTGAATTACATTTGAATCGACAAAAAAGCAAACAAAATGAAATGGCTAGCCTGCATTTATTATCGGTTCTTAATTGTGATTGCCAATGGAATAGCGGTTGGGCTTACCTTTCTTATTGGCGGACATTTTAATACGATAAGTAGCCAGGAGTTAAGGTACAAATTCAAACCGGGACAGGTAATTCAATACGAATACCAGGACCAATCTGAACATCTTGATGCACAAGGTACGCTGAGGGAATTATATGAATTCAAGGTAGATAGCTGTTCAGAATCGGGAGCCTATATAACCATGACAATCAAACAGCATAGCTCCACTTCCGCGGTTTATTCTTATCAGGGAAACAAACGCAATGGAAATCCTGAATATTACCAGAGTTCAATAATCGATGGATACGATAAGTCCACCTCAGAATTTGAAGCACCCTTGGTGGGGGACATAAATAGAAGAATCCAATTTTATTTGTCTGAGTACGGACAAACAAGTCGGATTTCGGGATCGGATACCATTCTTTACGATGTACTCCAGCCAATTCGAGACCACAGTTGGATCAAAATGAACCTCCATTACAATACATTGAAAATAAGGTATTCCGAAGAATTCTACAAGATTCTCATTAGGCAATTCTTCCCCCCACTGCCGATTCCACTTGATAAGGGCCAACCGGAACAATCATTTTCCTTGAATCATCTCGGGGGGACCATAAGTTTTGGTTTTGTATGGCAGGAAAGACCAACTGCAGAGCTGAATAAAACATACTTCTTCGACTTTCCTGCTATATTCCACGCAAAAGACACCATACACCCCCCATACAATGAATTAACCTGCAGAATAAATGAGCCCGCAATGGGAATGAGCCAATGGAATTCAGAAAAGGCGTTGTTTGAATCAATGAGTTTCAAGGGAATTAATATGAACCGGCTCCTCTTTTTTTGGCCCAGTTGGGATTCTTCTCCAGAGGATAAAAGGGACTCGGTTAGTTTTGAATCCAATCAAATATCTATTAACCTTATCAAGTCAACTGACCACAATACTTTTCGAACAAGGCTCCAAATAACAAACGCTGACTCGTTGGGTATAAGCATTTTTTATCCGACTGATGGAATACATCCCGGGATGCGTGATGAACTCATCATCGGTGACTCTGCTATTCTGGATCTTGATATCCCGCTCGAAAAAGAAGGAATTGTGGAAGTGCGGATACACAAACCCTATGAACGCCGGGATTTATGGCCAAATAATATCAGAATCTACGCCCAGCCAGGTGATTCCGTAACGGTATCGGTATCCAGGGACAATCTTGAAAAGATACAATTTCGCGGTTCTCATGCCATTGAAAACTCATTTCTCAACCAACTATTCCGTTTTGAAAGGATGCAATCAAATCCTTTTGATTATCGATCAAATGATTCAATTCTTCAATTCATTAAGTACGACCGTAAGGTTCTTGAATCCTACAGGTCAAAACTTAATCCGAATTTTGTCAAACGTTTAGATTTTGAGCTCAACTATTTGGTGAGGCTGTGGGAATTGAATAATCTTTTCCTTTTTCCGGTGAAGAAGTCCGGAAATGACACAAGCGATACTCTTCATTACTACAAAAAGTTCCTAGGCCAGTCACAATACCCCGAATCAGCTGCTTACCGGGAATTCATAATGAATTTTGTTTATGCGAGCCAAAAGAATGCCTGGGTAGACAATGGCAATTCCAATGAAGGACTGTATTCATCCGCAGCAACCTTTCTTAATGGCTGGGACCGGTATTGGGCATTGGCAAATTTTACCCTTGGTATGTTTACGAATAACGAACCTGATCGGGACAGATATTACCAATCATTTATGGCCGAATACGGTGGAACGTCATTTGGTCGACAACTAAAGTACCTATTCAATTCCCGGCTCGAAGCGAAGTCAAAAATGATCAATATGCTTGATCTGGAGGAGTTTATTGGCCATCCTGTCTTGGTTTCTTTGAATTACAAAAAATCGATAAACTTCATCAAGAGGATGGTCAAGGATTCTGGAATTCTAAATAATTCCGGTCTGATATATCTGCAATACATTCCGAAAAGCAGTTATGACAAAGTTTTCGAGGAATTAAAACTTGTAACCGACAATTCGAGGCAAACTAATCCTGCTAATGCAATAAAATTCTATCCACGTATCTTACCTGACTCACTTGAGTACTACCTGCGGGATTTCAATCGGAATCAAGAGGACATGCTTCTTTTTGATCGGGATGGCAAATGGGTCACCTCTCTTCCAACCGGATACTACTATTCTGGATGGATCGATAACTTATTGTCCTGGCCCCAACTCACAGCGACCACAACAAAAACCATCAACCTCACCACCTTCTGGTATTCCCTCGCCGGCGCATTTGTCCTAACCCTCATCATCGTGTTAACTATCCGCATCCGGGCAAAACGCAGGGAGGCACGGCTTAACCTGAAACGCCGCATGGCCCAGCTGGAAGTGGATGCGGTGCGCTCAAGGATGAACCCGCATTTCCTGTTTAACGCGCTGAGCTCGATACAGAACCTTGTGAACCGGAACCAGATCGAAGAGGCAAATCTCTATTTAGCCCGATTTGGCGAGCTGGTGCGGACGATCCTGAGCCAGTCGTCGAAGCCGGCGATCGGACTGAACGAGGAGATCGACATGATCCGGAACTATTTGCAACTAGAGCAACTCCGGTTCCCGTTTACGTTTGATATCCAGATTGATCCAGAGCTGGATCTGTTTGCCATCGAAGTGCCGCCGCTGCTCATCCAGCCCCACGTGGAGAATGCGGTGATGCACGGAATTTCCGGGCTGGGCACCAAGGGAATGATCAGGATAAATTTCCGGAAGGAGGAGAACCAGCTGATCTGCGAAGTAACCGACAACGGTCCCGGATATCATCCCGATGAAAACCGCGGCACCAATGGGCTCGGTCAGGGATGGAAACTCACCCGCCAGCGGATTCTGTTGCTGAAAGAGCAGCTGGGACAGGAGATTTCGGCCGAAGTCAGGAATCTTGCCGCCACAGACGGAGCCGGGGAGGATTCTTCGGGAACTACCGTTATCTTTAGGCTTCCGATCCAACAAACAACCCTGTGAAAATCCGCACACTCATCGTCGACGATGAAACTGCCAACCGGGAAAACCTGGCCGGTTTGCTCCACCGCTATTGTCCGCAAATCCTGATCATCGGGGAAGCCGCCACCAATGAGGAGGCACTGGATCAGATCAGCACGCTGAATCCCGACCTGGTTTTTCTGGATGTCAGGATGCCCGGCGGCGATATCTTTACCATGCTCGAGAAGCTGGTAAACATCCGTTTTGGGATCATCTTCGTTACAGCCTACGATGAATATGCCTTCAAAGCCTTTCAGTTCAACGCATTAGATTACCTATTAAAACCTGTTGATATCCATAAGCTGATCGAGAGCGTCGACAAAGCCACCAACTCGATCAACCTCCGCGAAGAAAACGAACGGCTCAAGAACCTGGTGGACAATCAGAAACTGCATGAACAGGAAAAACGGATTGCCCTTCCGCAGGATGATAAAATCGATTTTATCCCGATCAAACACATCATCCGCTGCCAGGCCGAATCGAACTATACCCGGTTCATCCTCGAAAACCACCGGGAGATTCTGGTGTCCCGCACCCTCAAGGACTTTGAGGCCGCCCTCGAATCCTGCGGCTTCATCCGCACCCACCAGTCGCACCTCGTCAACCTCAACCACATCGCCACCCTCATTAAGCGCGACGGCGGATACCTTAAGATGAGCGACGGATCGGCTGTACCGATATCGAGGTCGAGGAAAGAGGAGTTGATTCGAAGGATGAAGTGAGAGATTACAACGTTGAGGCTCCAGCGCAGAGTGTTGAATGTTGAAATCTCAGATTCAGGGGATGCCTGTTTTAATTCAGGGGATCCTGATTTTCATCAGGATGACAGCCAGGGGTTCCTTGAATCTCATTTTCAACACTCAACACTCTGCGCTGAAGCCTCAACGTTCAAATCTCTTCCCTCAGTTTACAATCCGCTGGTTATCTTCTGAATGAGCTTGCTCTGATTAAAAAACTCCTTGGCAATCACGCGGAGCACTGTGTAGGCCGGAATGGCGATGAGCATCCCGATCACACCGCCGATGGTGGCGGCAATCAGGATAACAATGAATATTTCAAGCGGATGGGATTTGACGGACCGGGAGAATATCTGGGGCTGGAAAATAATATTGTCAATAATCTTTGTTACCTCCATCGCTACAAAAATCCAGAAGACAAGCGGCAGAAGGTCGTGTGCCACGTCCATCGGCATGGAGACGGCAACCCCGACTGAAATACCGACAAAGCTGGCAATCAATGGTCCCACATATGGAATCACGTTAAGGACCCCTGCTATCAGGGCGATGGTTGCGGCATGACTGAACTCGATGCCCACCAGCGTCAGGCCGATGGTATGGAGAATGATCACACCCGTGGATTGAAGCAAAACCCCGATAAAATACCGTTTCAGCAGATCGCTGATGGAGTGGATTGCATGGCGGACGTTTTGTTCCTTATCCTCCGGGAAGAAAAGGACCAGAGCATCCTCAAACAGTTGCGACTCCTTCATGAAATAGTAGGAAATAAAGGAGATGGACAGAACCGCGATGAAAGTGTTACCCAGAATTCCGGCAAAGTTCGACAGGACTCCGGTTACCTGTATCTCACCCATTGCGGAATTCAGGCTGTTGGTGGCATAAGCCTGAAGATCAAAGTCTTCTTGCATCAGGTGGAAATCCGCCAAAAATTTCTTGATTTTTTCGATAGGTTCCTGCAGGTTGCTCAGCAGACTATTTAAATCGATATTTGAGAAATATTTCAATTCATTGGCGAGCAATGGGATAAAGGTCAGGAAGAAGAGTGCAACCAAGCCCCAGAACAGCAGAACGGTTACAAAAGAGCAAAGCGCCCGCGGCAGGTGCCATTTACCGAAGTGAATTTTCTGCATGAGGTTCACCAGCGGCTCGCCGATCATCGATATCACGAAAGAAACGATGATGAAGATTACAATGCTGGAAAAGAACCAGATGGAGAATCCGGCAATGAGAACAGTAACCCCCAGGATGATCAGTCGCTGGGTATTGGTTAGTGAAGGTCTGGCTGTCATACCCGTAAAGTTATAAATTAATAGCTACGAAGCCATCAGCGGGTAGATCACGAGTTCTGCAATCAGATAGGAGACAATCAGGATAGCTGTCCAGATCAGGTGTTTATTGATTTCAACATACTGTTTTACAGGGATTCCCATCACAATCCGGGTGTAGGTCATCAGAAATAACCGTTCAAAATAATAGGCAATCACCGTGGCCAGTGCCACTCCCCGGATTCCCCAGACCTGAACCAGCATCAGGCTTAACCCGATATTCAGGATCAGTTCGAGGATAGAGGCGATCAGTTGTATCCGTGTTTTCTGCAGCGCAAGCAATACGGTCTGCGGAAACAGCAGCCGGCTTGTGATCAGCAGCAGGTACAAGTTGAAAACCCCGGCGCTCTCCAGGAAATTCCGACCGTATACCAGGGGAAAGAGGAAATAAGCGGTGAGCACCATGCCGATTGTAAGCGGAAACATCCAGCCGGCCATTCGCGACGAACGCTCCTTTAACATTTTTAATCCTGATGGAATACCGTCGCGGGAGATCGCCGGCACCATGGCGCTGCTCAGTGCGTGCGCCAGCAGGGCAACCAGCGGCAGCTCACGGGCGCCGTATCTGAAAACGGCAAACATATCGGGATCGAAACGGGCGGTAACAATAAACCCACTTATGTATTGAGCCGATCCGCTCAGCAGGACACTCAGGATCACCGGTCCGCCGAGTGCCAGGTATTGCTTCCAGAAGGGAAAGTCGATCTGCCACTGTCCATTTCGTATGAGCATCACAATCAACCAGATCATGCGGAATCCGCCCGCGGCAATCATTCCCCAGATGGCTCCTTTCACGCCCAGCCCCATGATCACCGGAACACCAACCAGCAGGATCTGAAGGGTAAAGGCTATAATGCCGTACCGTACCAGCTTTTTCGTCTGATCCGACAGCACATACCCATATTCAACCAGCGTGGAGGGGGCAAACAAAACCAGGTAAAGGATCACCAGCCACACCAGGTCATGCGGCAGTTCCTGCCCAACCAGCTTCCCCAGTGCCGGGGCAAAGAGGAGGAGCGCCAGGGAGGCGAGGAGGCTGAAGAGGAGGAGGAGGACGGCAGCATTGAAGAAGTTGACCGATGACCGATGACCGATGACCGACGTCGGTCGTCCGTCATCCGTCCTCGGTCGCTCTTCCGTCGGTCGTCCGTCATCCGTCGTCCGTCCATTTCCGTCCGTCGTCCGTCGTCGGTCGTCGGTCGCCAAAGGCAGCAATGATTGGATCAGTCCGGTAATCCAAAAATAGCTCACCAGGCTGGCAAAAAACAAAAAGCTCTCAAACAGCCCGATATCGCTGCGAACGAGTCCGGCGCGCGGGAGGATGATGCTGATCAGGAAAACCGATCCGTACCGGAAGAGCTGGAAAAACTGCAGTCCGGATAGGGTGTCGTAGGGCACTATTTTATGCCAGCGGATCGGCAATTCATTCGATATTAATGGGATCCTTCACTTTTTGTTTCAGCAGTGCATGTTCGAGAACATCCTGAATGGTACGTACATAACGGAAGGTTAGTCCTTTTAAGTATCTGGGCTTGATCTGTTCAATATCGTTGCGGTTCTCCTGCGACAGGATTATTTCCTTCACCGATGCGCGCTTGGCAGCCAGGATCTTCTCCTTGATGCCTCCAACCGGAAGCACCCGTCCGCGGAGCGTGATCTCGCCAGTCATGGCCAGTTGGGCCTTAACCTTGCGCTGTGTGAACGCGGAAGCGAGAGAAGTAACCATGGTTACCCCGGCCGACGGTCCGTCCTTCGGTATAGCCCCCTCAGGCACATGGATATGAACATTCCACTTGTCAAAAACTGTCTCAGGAATATCCAGCCGGCTCGCATGCGCTTTTAAGTATTCCAGCGCCAGGATGGCAGATTCCTTCATCACTTCGCCCAGATTACCGGTCAGGGTGAGGTTGCCCTTGCCCTTACTGAGACTGGTCTCCACATATAGTATCTGCCCGCCGGTCTCGGTCCAGGCCAGGCCCGTAACCACTCCGGCAAACTCATTTCCCTGATATTCATCCTTAAGCACCTCGGGATATCCCAGGTACTCCTTCATGGTCTCAACTTTTACCTCTTTTGGCAGGTCCTCGCCAAGGGCAACTTTTTTGGCCAGCTGGCGGGTAACCTTCGCAATCTTTTTGTCCAGACTCCTGACTCCCGACTCTCTCGTGTGATTCTCAACGATATACTCAAGAGTGTCCTTGTTGAAAACGAACTGATTCTTCGCCAGGCCGTGATCCTTCAACTGCTTGGGCACCAGATGCTTCTTGGCAATCTCGAGTTTCTCCTCCACCACGTAGCCCGATATTTCGATCATCTCCATACGGTCGCGCAGGGCGGCACTGATGGTAGCCGGATTGTTGGCAGTGGCTATAAAAAGAACCTTGGAGAGGTCATATTCCATCTCCAGGAAGTTGTCATAAAACGTGCTGTTCTGCTCCGGATCGAGCAGCTCGAGAAGTGCCGATGCCGGGTCGCCCCGGAAATCGTTGCCCACCTTATCGATCTCATCCAGCACAAATACCGGGTTGGAAGTTCCGGCCCGCTTGATATAATGAATGATCCGGCCGGGCATTGCGCCGATATAGGTTTTTCTGTGTCCGCGCACCTCAGATTCATCTTTCAGTCCGCCGAGCGACATCCTTACGTACTTGCGGTCGAGCGCCCGCGCCACTGACTTGCCCAGTGAGGTCTTACCCACCCCGGGAGGTCCGTACAGGCAGAGGATCGGGGCTTTCATATCGCCCTTGAGCTTCAGGATAGCCAGGTGCTCGAGGATACGTTCCTTAACCTGGTCCAGGCCTGAATGGTCCTGATCCAGAATGCGTTTGGCACGCCTCAAGTCGAAGTTATCTATCGAGACAAAATTCCATGGAAGGTCGAGCAGTACCTCAAGGTAGTTGAGCTGAACCGAGTATTCGGCAGAAGCCGGGTTGATTCGTTCCAGTTTTTCCACCTCGCGGTAAAACATCTTGGCCACCTCCTCTTTCCAGTCCTTCGTTTCGGCCCGGGTGCGTACGTCTTCAACTTCCTGTTCAAACGGACTGCCGCCCAGTTCATCCTGGATAGTCTTCATCTGCTGGTTGAGCAGATATTCACGCTGCTGGGCATCGATCTCAAGCTTAACCTTGCTCTGAATATCCTTCTTCAGTTTCTGTTTCTGATATTCCAGGGAAAGGTGCTCAAGAAGGCGTATGGCGCGGTCGCGGATGTTATCGGTTTCGAGCAGGTCCTGCTTTTCATTCATGCCAAGGTCGGCATTGGAGCAGAGGTAGTTTACCAGAAATCCTGCACCTTCTATATTTTTTATTGCGAACGAAGCCTCTTGTGGCACATTGGATGAGTACTGAACAATTTTCAGCGCCAGATCCTTGATGGTACCGATAATAGCTTCAAATTCCTGCGGATCCTCAGCAGGTTTCAGATCGGTGAGGGGCGTGACCCGGCCTTTCAGATAGGGCTCTTTCGAGGTAATCTCATCGAGGTGAAACCGGCGTTTGCCATGGATGATCACCGAGGTGGTATCATCCGGCATGTTCAGGATCTTAACGA
>CAYQFT010000121.1:0-11001 GCA_964416825.1 uncultured Porphyromonadaceae bacterium | reverse complement strand
ATGAAGAACCTTCCGGATGTTAAACCCAGTGAGAACATCAGGGTTTTAAGCAATAAAAACTTCAAGGCCGTAACCGCCAGAGGGTTGGTTCTCGTGGATTTCTGGGCGGCCTGGTGTGGTCCGTGCAAGATGATGAATCCCGTATTAAATGATGTCGCCGATGAAGTTACCGGTTCGGCCACCGTGGCCAAGGTCAATGTTGATCACAACCAGGAACTTGCGCAGCGGTATAAGGTGCGCAGCATCCCCACCCTGATCCTGTTCAGGGATGGAAAAGAAGTTGCAAGACATTTGGGCGTGAAGCCGAAGAAGTTCCTGCTGCAGGAGATCCAGAAATACCAGTAGGGAATGGCCTCGCTTCGCTTCTAAATGGCTCGGCTATCGCCTCGCTAACTGGCCTCCCTACGGTCGGCTAATTGGTTCGCTGCGCTCACTAATTGACCCTCCGGGCTAATTAGCGCGAAGCGCCAATTAGGGAGGCGTCAGCCGACCCAATTAGCCGACCGTAGGGAGGCCAATTATCATCAGCTTATCGGGATCAATGCATTTTCCTGCTATTATTGTAGTACTATGGCAGAAGAATCAACAAAAAAAGGGCTCGATATTGACGATGTCATGCGCCGGGCCAAGGCGGCAGCTGTAGCGTTCAGCAGCTATACCCAGGAACAGACCGATAAAATTGTAAAAGCGGTGTATGAGGCAGGCTTCAATGCCAGGGTTACCCTGGCCAAAATGGCCTGGGAGGAGACCGGGATTGGCATATGGGAGCATAAAGTAGCCAAAAATGTTCTCGCCACGCGGTATGTTTACCACGATATCAGGGATATGAAGACCGTGGGAATCATCAGGGAAGACCATGAAAATGAGGTAATTGAAGTAGCTAAACCCCTGGGGCCGATTTTTGCCATCACCCCGATTACCAACCCTACCTCGACAGCCCTGTTCAAGATCCTGATCTCGATGAAAACGAGAAATCCCATCATTATCAGGCCGCATGGCTCAGCAAAAAAAAGCACCAGCGAAGCTGCGCGGTTGTGTTACGAAGCCGCCATTGCCGCCGGAGCCCCGGAGGATTGCATCCAGTGGATCCGGCGGTCGACCCCCGAGGAGACCCTCGAGATGATGGCCCATAAGGAGATCGCGCTGGTTCTTGCTACCGGGTCGGTGAGCCTGGTGCGGGCAGCATACCGCTCCGGAAACCCCGCGATCGGTGTCGGTCCGGGCAACGTACCCGTGTATGTCGGGAAAAGCGCCGATATCCCGTTCGCCGTCGAACAGATCCTCCTTTCCAAGACCTTTGATAACGGAACAGTCTGTGCCAGCGAGCAATCCATCGTGGTCCGCGACCTCAGGGCAGCCGAACTGGAAAGCGAATTCAGAAAACGGAATGCCTGGTTCCTCAATGATGAGGAAAAGAAAAAGCTGGAGCTTGTGGCTTTCAACAAGGCCGAAAAAGCTATGGCGGTGGAAGTGATCGGTCAGCCTGCCTGGAAGATCGCCCAGATGGCCGGCTTCAGCGTTCCGGAAAATACAACCGTTCTGATCGCTAGGCACGAAAACCACGAAGTGGGAATTAATTACCCGCTTTCACTCGAGATTCTTGCCCCCATCCTGGCCTTTTATGTGGCAAAGGATTTCCCCGAAGCCATCGAAATGTGCAAAAAGATCGACAGCCATGGCGGTGTGGGGCATACCATCAGCATCTTTTCCAACGAGGAGCACAAGATCATGTATTTCGCGGAAGTCACTAATGCTGGCAGGCTGCTGGTTAACACACCTGCATCACAAGGGGCTATGGGTGGTACCTTTAACGGGTTGCGCCCCTCACTTACGCTTGCCACCGGATCGGGCGGAAAGAATATTACTACCGACAATATAACTGCTTCGCATCTACTTAATATACAACGCCTTGCCAGGAGACGTGTCAACTCTTGCGTGCCCGACCTGAACGCTTTCTACCTCGATGAAAGCATGGATTCCAGTGCAGTTGACCGGGAGTGTGAGCGGTTGAGCCGGGAGGAATGAGAGACTGTAGAGACGCATACATGCGTCTTTATTCTTTAAAACCAATTAAAGATCAATCTGTCTTTGTTTTATTTAGACTAAATTAAAATAATGATATATTTGTGATCATTAAAACCGATCGCAATGAAAAGAGTTATTTACGCCCTGTCGATAATCCTGATCGCCTTACCTTCTTTCGCACAGCAGGATAACAGTCCACAGAACCTCGCATCCACCCTGCTTTCCAAAACAGATCAAAAGCTGAATATCGGAGGATATGCCACAGTGGACATGACAACACAGTTCCAGGCGGGCAAGCGCTCAAACACCAGCCTGGATGTCTCCCGCATGATTATCAGCATGGGATACCGCTTTTCAGATAAGACACAGTTTCTCACCGAAGTTGAATTCGAGCATGTTAAGGAAGTTTTTGTGGAGCAGGCATTTGTCAACCATTCCTTTAGTGATTTCCTCAATTTCAGGGCTGGATTGTTATTGGTGCCGATGGGCATAGTGAATGAATATCATGAGCCAACCACTTTTAACGGGGTTCTCCGGCCCATGGTCGACAATCTCATCGTTCCAACCACCTGGCGGGAGATTGGTGCAGGATTCACCGGACGGTTCCAGGAGATCGGCCTGAAATACCAGTTGTATCTGGTCAACGGCTTCAGTAGTTATGGCACCGATAACAAAGGGACCCTCAATGGTTCCGGCTTTCTCCGCAACGGGAGGCAGCGCGGTGCCAGGTCGTTTGCCTCCGCACCCAACCTCTCGGCCAGGATCGACTATTATGGCATCATGGGCCTGAAGGTGGGTTTGGCAGGCTATTTTGGTGATACACAATCAGCCATGTTCAACAATCTTGACAAAACCGATGAGGCGCTGATGGCGCGGGCTGATTCAACGGTTGTGGGAATTTCAATGGTTGGGCTTGATGCGCGGTACAGCCTGAAAGGATTCCATATCCGGGGCCAGTGGATCATGTCGAAGCAGTCAAATACCCAGGCTTATAACGGTTTCACCCGCAGCGACCTGGCCTCCACGGTGAGCGGCTACTATGCCGAGCTCTCCTATAATCTTCTCAAAACCACGGCCAGCAGCCACCAGCTGACCCCTTTCTTCCGGTATGAGCACTACGATACCCACCTGGCAGTCGATCCGGGGCTAACCCGCCAGGATAAATACAATGTAAATGAATATATCTTCGGATTGGGATGGAAACCCGCTGAAGGCGCTGTATTCAAGGTGGACACACGATTCCGGAAATCTAAAGCCGACGAATCGTTTACCCCTTACCTGAATGCAGGGATCGGCGTTTGGTTTTAATCGGGGTAGACCATGCTGAAATTCCTGATTATACTTGTTTCCCTCGGAGTGGCTGTCAACAGTCCCGACCAGCCCTTCTGGACCGCTCACAACAAGCAGATTACCAAGGAATTGTCAGCATGGTCGCCAACCTTCGCCAAAGCAGAGTATCAGAAAACATCGGGCACCCGTGAGTTTTACCGGATACTCGACAAGGCCGGTGAAACCGCCGGCACCCTGATCCTGACCGATGCCCAGGGGCGGTTTGAGAAATTCGACCTGATGGTGGTGGTTGACCCGGCAAACAAAATCAGTCTGATCCGGATCCTGAAATACCGCTCGGAATTTGGGTCAGAGATCACCAATAAGAAATGGCTGGCGCAGTTCTATAACAAGCCTGAAAACACCTTCGTTTTCCGCAAAAACATCGATGCCGTCTCCGGCGCCACCTTCTCCACCCAGGGGCTCATCAATGAAATCAATGCAATAATTGGCTCCCTGCGGTCGCAAACAGGCGCTTCGCGCTAAAAGGGGCTTCGCCCTAACAGGCTCCTGCGAAAACCCTATTAGCGCGAAGCGCCTGTTAGCGGAGCGATAGCGGAGCCTGTTAGTGAGCGCCAGCGAACTACTTAGTGAGCGTCAGCGAACCAATCTTCTCCCATGGAAAGTACGTAACCCCCCCCTCCTGATAGCTCTCCCGACCAAGATGTCCGTATGCAGCTGTCTGGCGATAGATTGGGTTCTTCAGGCCAAGATCCCGTATGATCCGGTAAGGCTTAAGAGGATAATTCTCCAGAATCTGCTGAGCGATTGCGGATTCTGTCCAGCCGTTATCCGCTGTTCCGAAAGTATTGACCAGAATGGAGACCGGATCGGGTTCACCGATGGCATAGGAAAGCTGAATCTCCATCTCTTTTGCCATACCGGCAGCCACCAGGTTTTTTGCGATATATCGGGCTGCATAGGCACCGGAACGGTCAACCTTGGAAGGATCTTTTCCGGAAAAGGCGCCGCCGCCGTGCCTCGACCAGCCGCCATACGTATCGACAATAATCTTTCGGCCCGTGAGACCGGTATCACCGTCGGGGCCTCCCGTAATAAACAGACCCGTGGGATTGATCTTGATCTGCATCCCGTTGTTGAACAACTCGCGGGTATGGGGAGGCAGCGTATCGAGCAGGCGGGGAAGCACGTGCTTTTCAATATCCGCATGGATAATCTGACCGGGCTCTTTGACCCCAGGCATCGGATCATGCTGAGTGGAAACCAGCAGGGTATCTACCGATTGCGGTATCCGGTTCTCATCATAAACCACCGTAAACTGCGACTTACAGTCGGGACGAAGGTAGGTCATAACCTTACCCTCACGGCGAACATCTGCCAGTATCCTCAGGATGCGGTGCGAAAGGTCGATGGCCACCGGCATGTAGGATTCTGTTTGGTTACAAGCATATCCGAACATAATACCCTGGTCGCCAGCCCCCTGATCCTCAGGGTTTTTCCGGTCGACCCCCATGGCTATATCACCGGATTGTTGATGGATGTAAGAAGATATGTCGGCTGTTTTATCCGAAAAATTGTACTCGGGCTTGGTATACCCGATCTCCCGGATCACCTGGCGGGCAACAGCCTCAGCATTCACATTTGTTTTAGAGGTCACCTCACCGGCGAGCACGACCCGGTTGGTGGTGACCAGTGTTTCGATGGCCACATGGGAATCGGGATCACCCTTGAGATATTCATCCAGCAACGCATCTGATATCTGATCGGCAACTTTATCGGGATGGCCTTCTCCCACTGATTCACTCGTAAACAGAAACCCCTTTTTCAAATTCAAACTCATAACACAGTTTATTTAAATTAATACTGTGCATCAGCAATGGTGTAGGATAATTCAGAATTACACTTTTTTGATCTGAAACGACCCACATCCTTTTAACCACCGTGGCGTGCCGCTCGGTTGGTTCCCCATTCGGGGGATCGTGATGCGCGGCAAAGATAACACCAATTTTTAATTGACAAAGCGTTCAAGTTTTGAATTCTGAATTGAGAGATTCGAGCGCAGAGTGTTGAATGTTGAAATCTAGATCCATGTAGAGACGCATAATAATGCGTCTCTACGGCGCCCTGAATCTGAAATTCAACATTCAACACTCTGCGCTCGAATCTCAACGTTGGATCCTGAATACTTTATTTAATTTAGCCCGATAAACCTCGTTACTGTGAACAAGCCAGCCGTCTCCTTCAACCATGCCTATATCCTTGGGATCTCCTTCATTTCCGCCCTGGGCGGGTACCTGTTCGGATTTGATTTTGCCGTGATATCGGGGGCACTGCCCTTTTTGCGGGAACAGTTTGCCCTGACAGCCTGGTGGGAGGGATTTCTGACGGGTTCACTGGCGTTAGGCTGTATTGTGGGGTGCCTGTTTGCCGGTAACCTGGCCGACCGGTATGGGAGGAAACCCGGACTGCTGATTGCGGCTTTGATTTTTGCTGTTTCCTCCATCGGTATGTCCGTGTCTCCCTCGCTGAATGTATTCATTATCATGCGTTTTTCGGCCGGAATCGGAGTGGGCATGGCCTCAATTCTAAGTCCGATGTACATCGCTGAAGTTTCGCCGGCACATGTGCGCGGGCGCAATGTGGCCATCAACCAGCTTACCATCGTGATCGGAATCCTGGTCACCAACCTGGTCAACTATTCCCTGGCCGACAGCGGCCCGGACGCATGGCGCTGGATGTTCGGGCTCGGGTGCATACCTTCAACCCTGTTCTTCCTCGGGGTATTCCTCCTGCCCGAGAGTCCGCGGTACCTGGTGAAGGCCGGAAAATCCGACAAAGCCCGTTCAGTCCTGGCCCGGATCGGCAATCCGGAATTCGTTCAAACCACCCTGAGCAATGTCGAAGCATCCATGCATGATGCCAGCCGGGTGTCTATCCGTGAAGTTTTCAGAAAGGCTGTGCGGCCGGCAGTGATTGTCGGGATCGGACTGGCTGTGTTTCAGCAGTTCTGCGGAATCAATGTGGTGTTCAACTATACTTCCACGATTTTTAAATCGGTTGGGGCCGACCTCGACCGTCAGCTTCTGGAAACCGTCCTCATCGGGGTGGTCAACCTCGTCTTCACACTGGTCGCGATGTGGCAGGTCGACCGCCTGGGCCGCAGGCCGCTTATGCTCTTTGGCGCCGCCGGACTTGCCATCAGTTACCTGGTCCTCTCTACCTTGCTAAGGGCCCAGGCCAGCCCGGCCCTGATCAGTATTTTCGTCCTGCTGTCGATCGGCATCTACAGCACCTCACTGGCCCCGGTCACATGGGTTCTCATCTCCGAGATCTTCCCCAACCGCATCCGCGGAAAGGCATCCTCAGTAGCCGTAGTATCCCTCTGGGCGGCTTACTTTGTCCTCGTATTCACCTTCCCGATCCTCGCCGAAAAACTGGGCGCCTATGGCCCGTTCTACCTCTACTCCGCCATCTGCGTGGCCGGATTTATCTTTATAAAGATGAAAGTACGGGAGACCAAAGGGAAGACGCTTGAGGAACTTGAAGGAGTAATGCAGAGGTAAGAATTGAGAGAATCGAACGCAGAGTGTTGAATGCTGAAAATGAGATCCATGTAGAGACGCATTATTATGCGTCTCTACGACGCCTTGAATCTGGAATCTCAGCATTCAACACTCTGCGTTCGAATCTCAAAAACCATCTCACCAAATGATCGTAGCAACTGATCCGCTCCCTAACGTGGATGTCACATTCTCCCCTTTAAACCTGATATTGAAGGTTTGGTCGGAACCGCTGTCATTTAGCACAATGACCACTTTTTTGCCGTCTGGAGTCTGATAGGCTACGTTCGGCAGATTCAGCGGCACCGTGGATGCTATGCGCACGGAACCGGCCGGAACAAATTTCGAGGCGTGGGCGATGATGTAATAGGAAACATTCCGGGTTATTTCCGTTCCGATGGTAAGCGCACCTTCGCAGCTTGTACAGCCTCCGTCGGTATGTGGCTTATAGTAAGGATCGGAGGCCAGGTTCCATTCGAGAACATTCCGGCTCCAGTTGCGGGGTGCTCCGATCACCAGGTTTTTCACATGCCAGCGCAGATCTCCAGCAAAGTTGGAGGGGCCACCCACCCATTGCTCCGTGAAATAGAGATTTTTATCGGGATGCGCGTCATGAACAGCTGAAAGCGCGCTGATGTCACCCCCGTAGAGGTGAAAGGCAGAGCCATCCACGAATTGCCGGGCATCGGGATCATTCAGGATATTAATCGGATACTCCGGGACATCACAATTGTGATCATACAGGATAATTTTCGTCTTCAGGTTTGCCTCCCTGAATGCGGGTCCCAGGTTTCTTTTTATAAACATCGCCTGTTCAGCCCAGGGCATTTCCATACTGGGATTATTATGTGGATTGAGCGGCTCATTCTGAATGGTAATGGCATCAATGGTAATACCCTCCGCCTGCATGCCCTGGATATATTTTACCAGATATCGGGCATAGGCATCGAAATACTCTGGCAGGAGCCTTCCTCCCTTGGTGCTCTTGTTGGATTTCATCCAGGCGGGAGCCGACCAGGGGGATCCCAGAATTTTAATATCGGGATTTTGAGAGAGGGCTTTTTTCAAAACCGGGATGAGATCCACCCTGTCCTTGTCGAGGCTGAAATGATCAAGTGCAACATCGGTTTGGCCGGAAGGCATATCATTATAGGAAAAAGCAGAGGCATCCAGGTCAGAAGCGCCTATACTGATCCTCAGGTAGTTGATTCCGATGCAATTGCTGTCCCTTGAGAACAGCTCCCGGATCAACCCGTCGCGGGTGGCAGCCGGCAGCTTGTTGATCAGCCAGGCGCTGCCGCCCGTTAGCGTAAAGCCAAAGCCATCCATCGACTGGTAGGTCTGGGTTGTGTCAACCTCGATCACCGGGTAGGCATTTTGAGCGGCCGAGAACTGCAGGTTAAGGTCAAGCTGCCTTAACGCGATGGATTTGTCGGAATTGGTCAGCCAGAAAGCAACCTCCGGCTTTTGGTTATCGGGATCAACAGGGGTTTTCTTACAACTTGATGCGAGACTGATCCCTGCAATAATAACCAGGATTCCGGTAAGATAGATCTCAGGCCTTGTTTTCATGGTGGGGGTGTGTTGTTGAGTCAAACTTAAAAAAAAAGCTCCCGGGTTGGGAGCTTTTCTTTTAGTCGGTAAGCAAAATTATTTCTTAATCAGTTTCTGCACCTGGCGTTTGCCGTCTTTGTCGACCACGGTAACAAAATAGAGACCGTTGTTGAGTGAAGAGGTGTTGATCGTCTGACTGTTTGCGTTGTTCAGCTCATAGTTGGCAACAACCTGACCGAGCGAGGAGGTAATGAACACACGCTGGATCTGGGTGGTTGAAGAAATGTGAAGGTCATTGCTGAACGGGTTCGGATACAAACGGAGTACGTCATTATTTTCAACGGTAGGCACTCCGAGCGTGAATCCTTCAGTTCCCCATACATATTTCAGGGCAACACTGCCGGCAACGGTATAGGTCCTGTCGCCACCCGGTGCCGGGTCGCCGGTTCCCCAGCCTGCGCCTTTGAAGAATTTGAAGGCATATACACCGTCTGCAAGATGCAGCCAGATGGTATAGATACCGTCGCCATCGGGATCAATCATTTCGAGGGCAGGATTCTTGCCGGGTTCAACCCATGAACCGTATCCGCCGCCCAGAGCTCCTGACATGTAAACTTTGTCACCGGCAGCGATGTTGGCCGGCTTCATGTCAACGGAAATGATCTGTTCCGGGGGAGTTGACGGGTTCGGGTTATTGTTCACGATAAAATCATCGAAATAGATGACGATATCTTCGGTCAGGCCGGTAGGATCGGCAAAGTCGGGCATGAAGGCAATCACCGGATAGGTGCCGGTTTTTCCTGAGAAATCGAACACGAAATCTTCCCAGGCATTCACCTTGGTTTGCGTATTCATGCTGGCGAGTTCAAGGGTTCCGGCGGCTCCGCCTTCCAGCTTGAATTTCACCGGGCTGATTCTCGGCTTCCATACCTTAACGTGTACATACTTGTTGGTTGTAACATCAACAGCAGTCGGCAGTGAGGACCAGAAACCACCCCACGGCACGCCGTCTTTATCGCGGTTGAACTTGATAACCATATTGCTCAGGTTGATACCTGACATATCAGGATTGGCAACCTTTGTGAAAGAACTGAGGTCATCAGCACCACCCGTCATCAGGTTGAGCGGGATATTCTCATAGTCTTCCATGACAGTAACGGGAGCACTTCCAACTGCGGGATCGTTATTGATCGTGATATCATCGAAATAGATGACGATGTCATCGGTCAGACCCACTGCATCGGGGAAGTCAGGAAACAGAACAACTTTGACGTATTCACCGGCAGCGGCAACAGTATTGAAATCAAAAACCAGCTCTTCCCAGGCATTGGTAAGGGTTTGCGCTGTGTTTTTTACTTCAAAATTTCCGTCAGCTCTTTCAACCTTGAAAACAACCGGGCTGATTCTGGGCTTCCATACTTTAACATGCACATACTTGTTGGCATTCAGATTAATCCCCGTAGCCAGCGTGGTGTAAAAACCAGCCCACGGATCGCCGTCCTTACCGCGGACAAACTTGACCACGTTATAACTGGTATTGGCGCCGGTTCTATCCGGATTGGGAACAACCTCCATTTTGCCGTTGGCACCGGAGGCAAACACATTCATTTGAATGCTTTCGAAATCTTCAATGACCTGTGCCATTGTAACTCCTGCAAAAGCAAACATCAATGTTAGCGCGAGTAAAGTTTTCTTCATAAAAATAGAATTAAGGTTACTGATTATTGTGAACTATAAAATTAATCCAATTCTTGATAAAAATCATGTTACTGGCAAACTTTATATATAACGATCCACTTATTTTTTTGTTCAGCCATTAATAACCCGGATTCTGAGTGAGCTGGGAATTCTTGTCGAGCTCCGCCTGCGGTATCGGCCAGAGCAGCTGATAAGCCGATATGGAGTAGCCGAGACTCGCGCCACCGGGGCCCTTAACATTATTGATGACTTCTATGGCCCTGCCCGTTCTCTTTAAGTCGTACCAGCGAAGGCCCTCAAAAGCAAGCTCAAGCCTCCGCTCCTTTTCAATGGCCAGCCGCATATCAGCCTGGCTGCCAGCGGTGGTGTTCGGCAGCTTCACCCGGCTGCGGATCTGGTTCACCAGCCCGGCAGCACCACTCAGGTCACCGGTCTCATTCAGCGCTTCCGCTTTCAGCAACAGGATATCGGCCAGCCTGATAAAGATATAGTTCTGCGGGCTCGGCCAGATATTGTTGCGATACTTGTAGAGGAACGGGTACTGACTCTGCGGCCAGTTCGCATCGGACCATTTCCCCGTGACATTCAGAAAAATGATGGAGGAAGCTTTCCGGATAAGGTCCTGCTCCGCATCAAAAGCCGCGACCAGGTCATTGGAAGGGATATTGAATTTTTTCCAGTCCATCCCGATAAACATGCTTGCCCCCCAGTTGCCCGAGGAGTTGGTCCCCTCATAGTTGATCTCAAAAATGGATTCCGATGAGTTTTCATGCTGGTTATCCCACAGGTGATCATAATTCGAAAGCAGGCTGTAGGGGCCCGCAATTACATCATTGCAATATTTCAGCACCTTGCTCCAGTCATGGGGTTCCTG
>CAYQFT010000120.1:0-11024 GCA_964416825.1 uncultured Porphyromonadaceae bacterium | reverse complement strand
TTGGAAGCCTCATCAGGGCAACCGATGGGAATTTCTATGGGCTAACCCCCTTTGGTGGCCCAACCGGAAGAGGCTCAATTTTTGAATTCAGTCTTTTGAATGCTACCTGTGTTGCAAGATACAATTTCAAGCCTTTGGACGCTGGCTATGAGGATGGAATCAATCCCTACGGCAGCCTTTTTCAGGCATCCAACGGAAACCTCTATGGGATGACATACGAGGGCGGCCAGATGGATGATCTTAATAAATATATTTCTTATGGCGTCCTCTTTGAATATAACCTGACTACCAATGCGTACAGTCTGAAGGTTGACTTTGACGGCACTAACGGTGCCCAGCCGTATTCAAGCGCACTGATTCAGCCAACCATTGAATATTTGCCTGTTGCAGTTTGCAAAAACACCACCCTCTTCCTCGATGCCAGCGGTCACGCCACATTAGCACCGTCAGATATTGATGGCGGAAGCACCGGAAGCAACATTACCCTCTCGGCAAGTAAAACCGATTTTACCTGCAGCGATGTTGGCGACCAGGTTGTTACCCTGATTGTTACGGATATCAACGGTAATATTGCGACCTGTAACGCCGCGGTGCTGGTTCAGGATAAAATTGCTCCTGTGGTAGTTTGCCAGGATGCAACCGTCATTCTGGATGCAACTGGGCATGGGATCCTGACCGTCGCACAGGTCAATAACGGCTCATCCGATAACTGCGGAATTCAATCGATGGTTCTTAGCCAGTCGGATTTCTCTTGTGCCGATATAGCCACCAACCCGAACAAGGTATCCCTTACCGTAACCGACATCCATGGCAACGTTTCAGCCTGTGAAGCCAACATAACCGTGATGAGTGACAACGGCAACGGATGTTCAGGTATCGCCTATTTCAATTATACGATCCTGGGCATCAGGCAAGTGAAGCTGGGTGAGAAGAACTATGTTCAAACAGGAAATGTGGGAGCCACGGCAACTAACGGCCATGTAATTATCGGCAAGAAAAGTGAGGTTAAGCCGGGCTTTGTTAAAGCCAGGACCATCACGGTTCATCCGGCTGCAGATGTTCCGAACAGGTTCTACGAACCGGTTGCGGTCACATTGCCCGAGATGCAATTCAACACCACCAGTACGAAGAGACTTCAGAACCTCACGGTAAAGAATAATACCACCGTTACTAAAAGCGATAACTACAAGGAAGTAACCATCGGCGAAAATTGTAATGTGACCTTCACCAAAGGAACCATATTCGGCAACATTAAAATTGGCAGGGGCAGCAAGGTTACCTTCAATGCCGACGGTACTGGTATCTTGAATTTTGAGAGCCTTGAGCTGGCAGACGGAACAAACTCGAATAAGACCAAACTGATTTTTGCTCCTGATATGTCTGTGAGAGTAAAGGAATCTGTAACGATTGGTAAATCATCCGTTGTGAATCAGGCCGGCTATAATGTGATCTTCTATATCGGCAACAACGAGCATGGTAATGGGAACCATGGTGATGAAGGCCATGGTAATGAAGGCCATGGTAATGAGTTCCTCGTGAAGGGTGGAAATGTAATCGTGAATGCGAGTGTATATACCCCGGAGGGAAGTATAAAAGTGGAAGGGGATGATAAGGCAACCCGCATGCACGGAACTTTTATTGCCAACAAGATCGAATCCAAAGGCGAGGAAATCTACTGGAATTCGTCAGCCGTTCCGTTTAAAGGCGGTGTCATGTCAGTTGATGAGGAAGATATAACCCAGCTTACCGGGTCAACTGGAAGTGAACTTCTCGTGTACCCGAATCCGGCTTCCGGCCCTGTAACCTTCAAATTTATTGTGGAACAGAGCGGTATGGCAGTCATCGATATTTATTCCTCCACGGGCCAGATCGTACAGCGGGCCTGGGAAGGTTCTGTAAAAGGAGGTGAATGCCAGATTGTGACGGTTGAAAACCGGTTGGCAAAAGGCCTTTATTTTGTCAGGATGCGCTCTGGCAGCCAGATCAAATCCACAAGACTGATTGTTGGAGACCGGTAAAATCAGGAAAGCTGACAATTAATCCGTAGAAATGTAGAGAACGGTAGAGAGATCTACCGTTCTCTTTTGTTTATGGTTCATTTTTGTAACCACATAGGCACAGTAGGGCACAATAGAATTTGTAAAGACGGATATATCCGTCTCTACTATTGTGTCCTACTGTGCCTGGTGTGGTTAATAAATAGAAATATCCTTCATTCCCCACCTGTGTGCCCTATAATTGTTTCTTAGACACAAATGGCCGTTTTTCCTTTTTGCAGATCAGCTGAACCGCCCATTTCCCTGTCTGTGCCGAAGGTGGCAGCCCGCCGCCCGGGAACAGCCACTGACCGGCCATATAGAAATTCTGAAGTTTGGGCAGCTTCATCTTCAGCGATTTCATCATGTTCTCTTTTGAGGGCAGAAATCCTTCGTAGGCCCCATCCTTTACTCCCGTATACTTAACATCGGTTTTTGGGGTCGCTACATCCACCACCTCGATGAACGGTGTAATCCCCGGATATTCCTTCTCCAGCAAAGCAGTCGCATCCCGCTCAATTTGAATCTTTTCCGATTTATATTCCTCTCCCTCAAGGTGCTTCCAAACATCCCACGGACTCTCATAGCGTAACACCAGGGTTGTTTTCCCTTCGGGGGCCATTGTCGGATCGTGTGAATAATTCATGATGTTATAACCGTATTCCAATGCGGTACGCCCGATATTCAGTCCCTTTGTTATATTTATTCTGATAGGTTCCGCTGCTTTTATGGCCTGGTTGATCCCAAAGGAAACCTGAACAATAGGAGTAAAAAGCTCCCAGTTTTTATAGGCAAAATCAATCTCCTTCGACACATATTTCGCATCCAGCATTTTAAAGATGGTGGAATATCCATCTGCAGCGCTGATGACATAATCGGCCTCGATCCGGGTACCGTCGGTCAGGATAACTCCCTGTGCAACATCGTTTTCCACAATGATTTTTTCGACTCTCCTCTTGTAGGATATTCTGCCTCCGCACTGTTCAAACCTTTCCACCATGCGCTGTGCCAGCGGATAAGAGCCGCCAATGATGTACCCGGCATTTTTCTGATGGAACCAGCCAAGCATAAAAATAAAGGCCAGTGCCGAGAAATTCCGGTTGCCATACATCGAGTAGAAAACGGATTTGATTTTATCACTTTTAAAGTTCAGTGAATCAAAATACTCTTTGCAGGTTAGCCGCCCGAATTTCCTGACCACATTCATAACCGGCAACATGGCGGGCAGTATCCGGATATAATCCAGCGGATTACGCAGTTCCGGCGGCAGGCTGAAAGGCTCCAGCAGGGCACTCTTCCGCATATCCTTGCACATTCTTGTAATCGGGATTTTATCTTCCGGAGCCATTTCGAGCAGGTATTTTTCCCAGCGGTCGATATTGGCATAGATAGTAAACTCATTCCCCTGATCGTCGAGAATCCTGGAATGGATCTCGTGGTTCACAATCTGCGTTTCGCTGTTGATTACGTTGGTCTCCTTCCAGATCTCATGGAAAGCACCTTTGGAGGTACCCACCAGCCAGTGCAGGCAATAATCGAACCGGTACTTTTTACGGTCCCAGGCCGTGCATTGCCCGCCCGCAGTGGAATGCAACTCGAGGATTTCGGTATCAAAACCGTTCAGGGCAGAATAGATCCCGGCCGACAAACCGGCCACTCCGCCGCCAATTACTATTACTTTCTTTTTCATGTTTGCCTGATTTTGGTGCTAAAGTATCCGCCTGCCAAAATCCTGCTGTCACGAAATCGGCCAATGCACCCAAAAATGCCGGTGAATGGCGAACTATTCAGGAATTTGTTCCTGTAAGGTTATGACTATTCGGGAATTGTTGTGTATTTTTGAAAAAACGATGCTGCAATGATTACTAGATTACTGGAAAGTCAAATCACAAAGAGGTTTTTCTCAGGAAAAGCCATTATCCTTACCGGACCCAGACAGGCCGGCAAAACCACATTGATCCGAAAGATCATTAAAGAACAAGAAAATGTTCTGGTGTTGGATGGTGATGACCCAACCGTGATCAGCCTTCTCAATCGTCCGAATACCGAAATGATCAGACAACTGATAGGCCAGAATAAAATCCTCTTCATTGATGAGAGCCAACGGATTAATGCCATTGGGCTGACCTCCAAAATTATAGTTGATCAGTTTAAGGATGTTCAGCTGATTTTAAGCGGCTCCTCTTCTTTCGAACTCGTAAATGTAACCCAGGAACCTTTGACGGGCCGGAAATGGTCATTCACATTGTTGCCTGTAAGTTGGTTTGAATATCAAAACTATACAGGATTTCTTAAGGCGGAACAGGATCTCGTAAACAGACTTGTTTTTGGTTTTTACCCGGAAGTTCTGGTTAAGCCAGAAGAACCAGGGACCATTTTAAAGGAGCTCACTGACAGTTACTTATACAAGGACATCCTGATTCTTGCCAATATCAATAAACCCGATGCCATTCAAAAACTGGTTCAGGCTCTCGCCTGGCAGGTTGGAAATGAGGTTGTATATTCTGAAGTTGCGGATCTTTGTGGGCTCGATCCTAAGACTGTTGCTACCTATATCGATGTTCTCGAAAAAGCCTTTGTCGTTTTCCGGTTACCCTCATTTAGCCGTAATCTGCGAAACGAGATCAAAACGAGCAGAAAAATCTATTTCTATGATAACGGTATCCGCAATGCTGTGATCGGACAATTACAGCCGCTGGCATTACGACAGGATGTTGGCGCTTTGTGGGAAAACTTCCTGATCAGCGAGCGAAAGAAGATACTTGGGTACAGCAAATCATTAGCCAACTGTTATTTCTGGCGCACAAAACAGCAGCAGGAAGTGGATTACTTAGAAGAAACAGAAGGTCGGATTACTGGCTATGAATTCAAATGGAATCCAAAGCAGGCCAAACGATTGCCATTAACATTCTCCCAAGCCTACCAGAGTGCAGGTTCCTGCGTCACACGTGAAAATTTCAGGGATTTTTTACAACTTCCTATTCCTGACATGACATAACTTTACGGGAATTCATTCCCGCAAAGTTATAATGCTCATCAAGAAGTTCAACAACCCTAATTCCATCGATCCGATGCTCAATCGGGAGGTCACCGTTACTCCAACCTCAAACCCCGAACCCCGTTTCCCCGCACCCCAATGCCAACCATCGTTTCACCGATTGAAAAATTTCATATCTTTGCAAACCCAAGATCGTTAACGGTCGAAGGATCGGGCCCATAGCTCAGCTGGTCAGAGCATCTGACTCATAATCAGAGGGTCCCTGGTTCAAGCCCAGGTGGGCCCACGTGAAAAACCACTTACACAAAGCAATGAGTAAGTGGTTTTTTTGTTTCAGCAAGGCTTAAGCAAGGTTAATCCCCCTGAAATCATCAATTTCTGGTTTATTGGCTCAGCTCAATTAGTTGTTATTTCGCACCCAGCTTTTTCAGGAAATCAAAGCTCTTCAAAACGGCATCCTCGCCGGCAATTTCCAGGGTTGAATAGCCGTCGAAACCCGCTTTGACCAGGGCCTTGTAAATGGCTTCAATGCCGATGACGCCTTCGCCGAGGGGGGTGAGCGACATGCCGCAGCCAAATTGGGTGCCTCTTTTTTCGATCATGTCGGCGGGGAGATCCTTCCAGTGGACATGCTCGATCAATGGGCCGAACCGTTCAATCATCTCCAGCGGATCGCCGCCTCCCAGCCAGAGGTTGCCGGTATCGAGGTTGATTGCCAGGGCACGTGAATTGCACTTTTCGAGCAGCCGGCCCATATGTTCCACCGAATCCGAAATGTGACCGTGAGGCTCGATCAGGATCTTAACACCATAATCCTCGGCAAATCGGAGTGGTTCATACAATTTCTCGGCAATAGAGAAGATGGCTTCATCGATGGTGAGGCTTTTCCCGAAAGGCGTTTTGGGATCCCCTTCGGCGGTGATTACATGCTTCACTCCAATAGCACCGGCCAGTTTCACCGCTTTGATGATCTGGGCGGTTCCGTAACGAGAGGGTGCCGCTGGATCAAGCAGGTTGGCGTGGGCGCAAACGCTGGAGAGCTCAAGTCCCCGGCTCTCAAACAGGCGCTTGATATCGAAGGGATTTGCATCCAGACTGGCTAATGCCGTGAAGCCGTATTCAACGCCAAGGCAGGCGCCATCCGAGTTATCGGTGAGGTCACCGCAGCTGAAGCCCCATTGACGGATCTGGTCGAGCTGCGCTTCGAGCAGACTGAACGGGTTGACTAAAGCAAAGCATCCAACTTTAATAGACATAGTTCTTAGTTTAGTATTTAAGACCTAAAATTTACATTAAAATCGCCACTAACAGGCCATAATGTTAACTGAATTGTAAACCTTTTTGTGTCTCACTAAACAGCGGGCAGTTGAATGGAATCGAGTCAAAAGGTGTACAATCTGATCATTCTGGATGTTAGCGGATCAAGGGATGACCTTAAAACAGGCCAGAACCCGTATAAGGATACTTCAGGTCGGGGGCAAATGCTGCACTATACCAGCACATACTGAACTTCTGACAGATAAACTTTCGTGAGGGATAGTCGGCCATCCCTGGCTGCTGACTCCCGCCTTACTCCTCCAGATCAAAGTTTCTGAGAAATACCGAGGAATCCCGCACGGGCTTCATCAATTGCGGCACAGGCTTTTCCACAAATCCGGCCGGCCGGGTATTTCGCCCTTCACGCCCCATGTCGCCAAGGTCTTCCCGGGCTATACGGGCGTATTCCAGCAGCCGGGCAACAATATCGGGATGACTGGCGGAAACATCGGATTTCTCCCGGATGTCCGCCGACAGGTTTATCAGTTTCAGTTCCCGGCCTGGCATAAAGGTCCCCCTATGAATGTTTTTATACATGGAATCGAGCGGCAGCAATAGTTTCCAGGTGCCCGACCGGATGGCCTGCAGCTGCTCCAGCTGATAGTAATAGAAAACTTCTGTCGGTGAGGGCGCCCCTTTTTCGGTCATCAGGTCCATGATATCGTGTCCGTCGATGATGCGGTTATCCGGATATTCAAATCCGACCAGCTTCGCCAGCGTTGGAACGATATCCAGGGTGGTTGCCAGCTCCGATGTAGTCATTCCGCGGGGAATCCGTGCCGGCCATTTCATGATGCAGGGCTCGCGCATTCCGCCCTCCTGGGTGCTTCCCTTATAACCCGATAGCGGGGCATTGCTTGATCCCGGAGTCCCTGGGGCTCCGTTGTCGGAGGTGAAGATCACCAGCGTATTTTTATCCAGCCCGTTTGCTTTAAGGTACTCGTTGATCTGGCCAACCGACCAGTCCATCTCCTCAACGGCATCACCAAGGATCCCGTTTTTTGATTTGCCGCGGAATGCATCGCTGGCATGCAGCGGATCATGCACCATCGCATGCGGGAGGTAAATGAAGAATGGCTTTGTTTTATTCTTTTCGATGAACCGAATGGCCTCCTCCGTATAGCGGAGGGTAAGGGTATTCTGATCAACCGGGGCCTCGATCACCTCTTCATCACGCATCAGGGGCACCGGGCACCAGCTGTAGGTCATATCGTTGCTGTAAGGGATTCCATAGTACTGGTCGAACCCCTGCCGGGTGGGCAGGAACGGCTCCTGGTCACCCAGGTGCCACTTTCCGATACAGGCGGTGGCGTATCCTTTGCTTTTCAGGATTTCGGCCAGGGTGATCTCATCGGGATTCAATCCCTTATGGGAAGCTCCAAACAGCACCTGCCTGCCCACCATGCCAAACGGACGTGCATTCACGTGCATATTCACACGTCGCGGGTAACAGCCGGTCATCAGGCTCGACCGCGATGGGCTGCATACTCCGCTGCTAACATAAAAATCAGTAAACCGAATCCCCTCGGCGGCCATCCGGTCGATGTTCGGTGTCCGGTTCTTTTCTGAACCATAACAGGCCAGGTCGCCGTAACCCATGTCATCGGCAAAGATGATGATCACATTGGGCAGGCTCTGCCTGCCACAGCGCACGTTCAGCAGAAAAAAGCCGAGTACCGCCAGGAGGAATAGTGTTCTTTTCATTTGATCTTTGTCTCGCAGTTTTATTTTATCATTACCGGCCCCGTCAAACCATTGGAAATCAGCTCCCTCTTTCCGATCCAACGCTTTGCTTCAACAGTTTCCAGACTTTTGCAATAGTTAAATAACAGAGACGTGTAAATGATTTCTATTTTATTGGTCCCGGATTTAAGCATCCCCGCAATTTCATAATCATGAAGTCCGTACCACTTGCAGCCCAAAGAGTTTCCGTTCAGAACTACCTCAGTGACACCGTCATTCACTTCACCCAGGTTAAGGTAATGAAAGGACGTGTCAGGCAATACAAAATCAGTTTTGTACGTAATCTTTCCGGCGAAGTTGCGCAGAGCCGGATCATCGGATTCCTTTAAATCTTTCAATTCCTGGAAATATCGGGAAAAAGGTTTGCCTTCAACAGGATAAAACTCAACCTCCCAACCCGACGCGGATGTCACCATCTCCAGCCTTGCCGGTTCCGATGGATTAATCTCTTTGTCTGCAGGATTTTCCATCGGTCCCAAAACAAGGAAACAACTCTCCAAAGGATTCAGCGAAAGTTCAAACCTATTGTTCCTAAAATCCACCGTCGTGACCTTACCATTTTCCGGATTCCATTTCTGCAGGGACTTTGCATTGACATTCAAGGATAGTTCCGATTTGACGGGGCTCCTGCGGTTGGTGTTAGTGACGAAAAAAATCTCCCTGTCATTGAATTTGTGATGGATCTGATACAGCGACCGGTCTGGCTGATGTATGTTCAGGTCGGGTTTATGCCGGGCAGCAGTAAAAAGCCGGCCGGTCCATGTGGTGAGATCAGTACCCGGTTCCGGAGCATCGATCAGGGTCACCTGATCTTTATTTGATGACCATTTTGCAACATATTCCCGGATCTCTGGATCGCTTTCCAGGCCATTGAGTGAGCTGGTCCGGATAATACCCGGATCAACCAGTATTACCTTGCCGCCCTGTGCAATAAAATTATCAATTGCCTGAGCGGTTTTCAATTCCATGCTTTTTATGCTGGTCAGGATAAGGGTGTTATACCCCATTGGGCCATATTTCAGCAGCCCTTTCTCAGCGGATGCTTCCTGAAGAATTCGCTCACTTATATAATCGCATGAACTCCCGTTTTGGCTTATGCCCTGCCAGAGTTCAAACACATACCATGGCTCCGTATGAAAAGGCTGACGGATGAGGCCGTGGTGGCTCCAGTTATCGGCTTCAGGTGGCAAAATGGCAATGTCAATGACCGGATCCGATACTTGCAGGACTGCAGATACCCTTGCATCATAATCGATCCATTTTTTAAAATGGGGCCATAGGGTATTGTGCTCACTAAAATAGGTACCATATCTTACCCAGCCCGGAAAACCCGCTTCCGGAGGTGAATAATTGAACCCATGTAAAACGGAATGGGTTATACCGGTGATGAAGTTCATATCCCCGGCCTGCTTGATTGTGGAGAGTGATGTTTGAAATACCCCTGCGGTGTTTGTCATGGCTTCGCAGCTGATAATCTTTTTCCCCCGCAAATGCCCCCCAGTTGAGGCAAATTTGTTCCAGAGCATATAGCCATGTTCCTTGCTCCAGGTGAAATAATCCTCATCATCGGGCTTGGTTCCCTGCGAATAGAACCAGTTATTGCTCTCCGGGATATCTACCTTCATGTAACCATCAAGTATTCCAATCAGCCAGGGAATCCCATACGCCTGATACCTGCATTGAAGGCCATGATCGGAACAGAATTTCTGGAAAGTTGTGGTAAACCTTTCGTGAAAAAGGTCCACAAGGGTTCGGGTATAATCGTACCGCACCCGTAAGACACTATCCATGAAAACTTTATCTGCGATCGGGAATGGGTAGGGATCTTTGTAATAATAGAGTACAAATGGCAGGTAGGGATCAATGGAATACCCGCACCGTTTCAGGAATTCACTTTCAAAGTCGTGGCACCAGTTGGATCCGGCCAGCTCCATACTATCGGCAAAAAGGGCTCTGATCAGCTCGCCAAGCGGGATCCCAAGCTGTTTTTCGATTTCCAGCAGTCTGCCTAGAAAAGCCTGAACCACTTCCGGATTAAAATGGTCCATGGTTGGCCCTTCCGCTCCGGGTGTTCCATGCACCACCTCTCTGTATCCCTTTTGCAATACTCCCCAGGACAGCCGGTATGGGCCCTTCGGAACCCGGATGATAACCTGAGAATCGGAATCCTTAATGCTAATGGGGATTATTTGGTCTGTCGAGTTAAGGTCGATGGGGATCAGGCGAATGAAAGCTAACTTTCTTGGCGAATGCCGTTCAAGGGAATCACTTAGATATTCTGCAGGCAAATCATTTTCCAGCTCGGCGACAGAAACTTTAAGTTCCATGGGTCCCACAAGATCTTTATAGTTGACCGCCATCCTTTCAATTGTCTGATCGGGTTTCAGGAATTTTCCGCCAAACGGCCATCCCGATCCAACCAATAAATCGGCTATCATTCCCCTTTCCTTTGCCCCCAGACAGGCTGTTTTCAGCACCTGAATCCATTGAGGACTAAGCCATTCCAGTTGTTCCTGATCTGATTCCCTTGACACGGGCGGCATCTTTATCGGATTAATCTCGACTCCGCCAAAGCCTGCTTCCTGTAAGAGGTCCAGCTCACGCAACACCTCTTGCTCATTAACCCGGTTCCCGTTCCACCACCACCTTACGAATGCCCTTGAGTTGGCGGGTGGATTTGAAAAGGATTCCAGTAATCGGTCAACCTGTTGCTGCGCGCTAACCGGATATAGGCCTGACAGCAGGCAACCCAGAATCATGACCGCAATTTTACTGCATCTTGTACTCATAAATTGTTCCAAGCATCAATAGCTCGATTCCTGTTTTTATGTCCAGCTCCAGTATAAAAGTATTCACCTTTTACTAATTAAACTGTCATTAAATTGATAGGATTGGATACAATATTGAGACTCCGGGATGTTCCCTCTGAA